>JBBQNZ010000005.1:0-58762 GCA_038330415.1 Actinomycetales bacterium
GTTGGAGTTGCCGATGTCGAAGAAGAAGTGCGACGAGCCGGGGTAGTCGCGGTTCTCGATCAGCTCGGTGAGCGGGAAGCCGAGCACGTCCTGGTAGAAGCGCACGGTGCGCTCGACGTCGCTGCTCACCAGGGCGGCGTGGTGCAGGCCGCGAGCGGTGGATGCCGGGCGCACACCGGTGGGGCGCAGGTGGGCCTCGCGGATCTGCTGCCGGCGCGCCTCGAGCTCGGCGGGGGTGGGCACGGCGGGGTCGGTCGTCGTCATCGGTGCTCCTCGATCTGGTGGCCTGGCTGGGAGGCGGGGGTGGCGCCCACGGTTGCGACGCGGATGCCGGTGCCCTCGGTCGCGTGGGTGAGCAGCCGGACGATGCCGTCGCGGTCGACCGGTCGCGGGTTGGGATAGGGCCGCGCGGTGGCCAGGTCGGCGGCGTGCGGGACGTCGGCGAGGGCGAACCCGAGCGCGTCGAGGCGCACCGGGCCACCGAGCTCGGCGACGATCGCCTGGAGGCCGGATGGCGCGTCATCCACCCCCAGCGCCGCGGCGGCAGCGCCCATCGCCTCCGGTGCTGCGGGGGCGTTGTACGCCATCGCGTGGGGCAGCACCACGGTGTGGGTGGCCGCGTGCGGGAGCCCGAAGCTGCCTCCGAGGGTGTGGCAGAGCTTGTGGTGCAGCCCCATGCCCACGGCCTCGAGGCACCGGCCCGCCAGCCACGCCCCGTAGAGCAGGTCGGCCCGCGCGTCGAGGTCGTCGGGGTCGCGCCGGAGCGACCGTAGCCCGCCGGCCAGCGCGCGCAGCCCGTCCACCGCCAGCGCGTCGGTGTCGGCGGTGCGGTCGGGGGCGTAGAGCGCCTCGACGGTGTGCGCCATCGCGTTGACCGCGCTCGTGACGGTGACCAGCCAGGGCAGCGTCGTCGTCAGCGACACGTCGTAGACGACCACCCGAGGCAGGATCTGCGGGCCGGTGCGGGTCACCTTCTCGCCGTTCGCCGTCTCGCCGAGCAGCGAGGTGACCTCGGAGCCGGCGTAGGTCGTGGGCACCACGAGGTGCGGCATGCCGGTGCGGGCGGCCAGCGCCTTGCCGAGCCCGGTGGTCGAGCCGCCGCCGACCGACACCACCGAGTCGGCGCCCAGCTCGCCGGCCCGCGCCAGCGCGGTGTGCGTCACGTCGACCGGCGTGTGCGGAGCCGCGCCGTCGAAGACGCCCGCGGCGGCCGACCCGAGCACGCCGGCCACCTGCTCCGCCAGACCGCGTTGGCCGGGGGTGGACAGCACCAGCGCGTGGCGGCCACCCATCCGGAGGAGCTCGTCACCGACCCGCGACAGCGTGCCCGTACCGAAGACGGTCCGGCCGGCGCCGGTGTCGTGCTCGAAGGAGTGCATGGTCGTCCTCGGGGTCGTGCCCCGATTCTGGCCCACGCCCTCAGGGGAAGTCGACGACCGTGACCGGTACGTCCGGGTTGGCGATGGTCGAGGACCCACCCACGCCGTTGACCACGTGGCGGATGCCGCCCTTGCCGTTGGCCGGGTCGAGGAAGATCGTCAGCAGGTTGTGCAGGCGCACACCCCGCGTCTCGGGCACCTCGAACGCGTTCTCGGCGAAGATGTCGACGCCCTGGTTGAAGAAGCTGTACGACCCCATGCCCGTGCCGGTGAAGTGTGTGACCTTCTTACCGACGAGCAGGGCCGGGTAGCCGTCGTGGCCGGGTGCCGACCGCCAGGCCGCCTGGCTCGGCGGGTCGTACGGAAGCTCGTTCTGGAAGAACGTGACGTTGCCGTGCTCGCCGTTCCAGATGACCTCGGTCTTCTGGTAGTGCTCGACGAACAGGCCGGTCGCGGTGACGTGGTCGCCGTTGACCACCAGCCCGGTGTCGGCCGTGTTGAGGGTCCAGCCGACACCGTTGCCGTGGTCGGCGCGCCAGGCCCAGATGTCGTCGAGGACGACGTGGTCGCTGTTGACCTCGAGGCTCACGGTGGCCTTGCCGAGGTAGGGCCCGCCGATCCGGAAGAACACGTCCTGCAGGCCGGTCGGGTTGGCGGCGTCGCTCTTCCCGTGACCCTTGTCGCCACTGCGCCCATGACCCTTCTCACCGTGCCGGGTGCCCACCTGGAGCAGCACCGGGGAGTTCACGGCCCCGGCGTCGAAGGTGACGCCGGCGATGTCGACGCCCGGCACGTCGGCGACCGTCATGGCCGCCTTGCCGGTGGTCGGGGTGAGGCTGGCGAGCCCGAGGCCCAGCACGACCGTGTCGGCCCGCTTGACCTCCAGGGTCCGGTTGAGGTCGTAGACCCCCGGAGTCAGCAGCAGGTTGCGGCCGCGGGCGAGCTCGCGGTTGATCTCCTTTGCCGAGTCCGACGGGGTGGCCACGAAGAACTTGCTGAGCGGGATCGAGCGGCCCGGTGTCGAGCCCGAGCCCCAGCTCACCCCGCTGCTGTCGGTGGCGGCTGCCGGCACGAAGACGCTGTAGGCGCCCGAGGCGTCGGTGTAGAGGTAGGGCTTCTCTCGACTCACGGAGGTCGTCGCAACGGTGGTGTAGGGGCCGCACCCGTTCGGGTCAGGCTTGGCCGGGAAGCACTCGGCCGGTGCGCCGGTGGTACCGGAGAACACCTGGTTCCAGACCCCGTTGCTCCAGCCGTTCAGCTCGCTGTTGCGGGTGAAGAACTGCTGCTGTGAGCCGTTGATGACCTGCCCGTCGAAGCGCGAGTCGGCGATGAACCCACCGCTGGCGAAGGATGGCGCGGTGCAGTAGTCCATCAGCGTGGTCTGGCCCTTGACGTGCACCCGGCGCAGCGGCGCCGCCTGCGACACGGCCCAGAACTGGCCCGTGTAGCACCCGAAGTCGGGGTTGGTCACGTTGATCGTGAGGTTGGACATCGAGCGCCAGAAGTTGTTCAGGGCGATGCAGCCGCTCGCGGTGCACTGGTTGCGCACGAAGGCCGAGCCGTTGATGACGACGTCACCCGGGTCGCGACCCAGGCCCGCGACCTCGGTGTAGTAGCCCACCTGGAAGTTGAGCGGCTGGGCCGCACTGCCGTAGCTGCCGGGTGTGAAGAGAAGGGCGTAGCGCTCGCTGCCCATCTCGTTGCCCACCTGTTGCGCGGCAATGGCGTCGACCTTGGCCTGGATGTCGGCCACCGGCATCGAGGGGTCGAAGATCAGCACGTTGGAACCGAACGAGGGGCCCTTCGCTCCGCTGTGCACTGCAGCCGGTCCGGCCGCAGCGGCCCCGACATCGGCGGCGGCGACCGTGGAGCCGGCCGCCAAGGCGGTCGCCAGGAACAGCAGGGCCAGGGAGCGAAGCCCGCGACGGTGCCCGGGGCGGATGTCTCGTCGTTGAGTCATGGGTGAACACTCCACCCGCCCGCCTCTTCGGGCAACCGCTGTCTATGGATGACCGGCGCCACCCGGCTCGCCCAGCAGGGCTCGCTCGGCGCTACCGCACGGCCGCAGCCAACAGCTCGAGCACGTGCTGGTACTGCTGCCCCGTGGCCCGGGTCATGCCCAGCTCGCAGGTGCGGTTGCACGACGCGTACGCGTCGAACGGCCCGGCATCCGCGATCTCGGCCGACTGCACGCGCGTCGCCGACGCCGTGAGCTCGGGATGCAACAGCCCGCGGTCGCCCGCGAAGGCGCAGCAGCCCCACGAGTCGGGCACGAACACCTCGTCGGCCACGGCCCGGGCCACCGTCAGCAGGGCGTCGTTGAGCCCCAGCTCCGTGGATGAGCAGGTCGGGTGCAGCGCCACCCTCCCGACCCGCCGCGGCGCGGGCAGCGACGGGAGCACCTGCGCCGCAACGAAAGCCACGGCGTCGACGACCCGGATGCCGGCGTAGCGGCCGTCGGTCTCGGCCGCGTGCGCCAAGCTCTTCTCCAGCCCCTCGGTGCACGACGCGGCGTCACACACCACGTCCAGCTCGCCACTGCGCGTCGCATCCCACAGGGCCTGCGCCACCCGTGACTCCATCTCGGCCGCTCCCTCGAGCATGCCCTTGGACCGGAAGGGCGTGCCGCAGCACAGCCCGGGCAGGCCGTCGGGGGCGACGAGAGCGACACCGGCCTGCCGGCAGAGCGTGATGAAGGCGTCGCGCACCCCCGGCCCGACGTCGCTCGGCCCGAACATCGAACTGACACACGCCGAGAAGTACACGACCTCGCGCGCCACCGGCGAGCGGTCCGCGGGGTCTCGCGGCGCACGCCCCTCCGGCCGGGGACTGCCCCCACCGGGCAGCTCGGTAGACCACAGCGGCACGACGTCCTCGTCACCCACCCGGCGGGCCAGCTCGTTCGGCACCCGCACCACCGGGTCCGGCAGTGCGCGGGTCACGGTGAGTGCCGTGGATGCCGCCCGGGTCGTCCCCTGCCAGTGCCGCGCGGCGGTGCGCCAGACCTTGCTCGCGACCGGTCCGGCGGCATCCCCTCGCAGCCGCTTGACCAGGTCGCCGGTGTTGATGTCGACCGGGCAGGCGGTCTGGCACATGCCGTCGACCGCGCAGGTGTCGACCGCGTCGTACTCGTAGTCCTGCTCGAGCTCGCGCAGCAGCGCCAGGTCGCCCGACTCCGAGGCGGCCCGCATCTCGCGGCGCAGCACGATCCGCTGGCGGGGCGTCGTCGTCAGGTCGCGGCTGGGGCAGACCGGCTCGCAGTAGCCGCACTCCACGCACCGGTCGACCTCGGCCTCGACCGTCGGGGTCAGCTTGAGGTGCCGCACGTGCGCCTCGGGGTCGTCGGTGAGGATGACGCCCGGGTTGAGCACCGCGCCCGGGTCGCACAGGCGCTTGACCTCCTTCATCACGTCGTGCAGCTCGTCGCCGTACTGCAGCCGGACGAACGGGGCCATGATCCGCCCGGTGCCGTGCTCGGCCTTGAGCGACCCGTCGTGCCCGAGCACGAGCTCCACCATGTCGTCGGTGAACGCCAGCAGGCGGTCCATCTGCCCGCCGTCGAGCCGCTCGTTGAGCATGAAGTGGATGTTGCCGTCCTTGGCGTGGCCGAAGATCACGTTGTCCTCGTAGCCGTGCCGCGTGAACAGCGTCAGGAGGCTCTCGCAGGTCGGCAGCAGCGCCGGCACCGGCACCACGATGTCCTCGAGCAGTGCGGTGGTGCCCGACGGGCGCGCCCCGGCCACCGCGGCATACAGCCCCTTGCGGGTGTGCCACAGCCGGGCTCGGGAGGCCGGGTCGGACGCGAGGGTGGCGGGGGTGCTCACCGGCAGCCGGGTCAGCGCCGGCAGCGCCGCCTCGCCCAGGGCGCCCACCTCCGCCGTTGTCAGCGCCTGGTACTCGACGAGCAGGGCCGCGTGCCGGTCGACGTCGATGCGCCGCAGCGTCTCGTCGGCCTTGGGGTCGGCCTGCCCGACGCGCAGCGACGCGGCATCCATCAGCTCGATCGTGGCCGGTGCGGTCTCGAGGATCGCCGGCAGCGACCCGGTCGCGGCGCTGAGGTCGTCGAAGACGAGCAGCCCGGTCATGGCGTGCGGCAGCAGCGGCACGCTGTGCATCACCACGGAGGCGACGAAGGCGAGCGTCCCCTCGCTACCGACGACGAGGTGGGCGAGCACGTCGACCGGCCGGGTGTGGTCGAGGAACGAGTTCAGGCCGTAGCCCATCGTGTTCTTCATCGAGAACTGCTGCTCGAGGGTGCTCACGGATGCCGGGTTGCCGCGCACGCGGTCGCGCAGCCGGTCCAGCCCGGCGTACAGCTCCGGCTCCAGCGCGCGCAGCCGGTCGTCCGCGTCGGTGGCGCCGGTGTCGATCACCGTTCCGCTCGGGAGCACCAGCACGAGCGAGTCGAGGGTGTTGTAGGTGTTGGCCGCGGTGCCGCACGCCATCCCGCTGCTGTTGTTGTTGACCACGCCGCCGAGGGTGCAGGCGATCTCGCTCGCCGGGTCGGGGCCGAGCTTGCGGCCGTGCCGCGCCAGCCGGGCGTTGACCGCGCGCACCGTGGCACCCGGCCCGATGCGCACCCGCATGCCGCCGTCGAGCACCTCGATGCTGCGGAAGTGCCGGCGGGTGTCGACGAGGATGCCGTCGGTGCCGGCCTGCCCGGACAGGCTGGTGCCGCCGGACCGGAACGTGATCGGGATGCCGTGGGCGGCTGCCGCCGCGAAGAGGCGGCCGACCTCGGCGGCGTCCACAGGCTCGGCCACCGCCTTCGGGACGAGCGCGTAGTGCGAGGCGTCGTGCGACATCTTGAGCCGGTCGGTGGCCCGGGTGCTCAGCCGTCCCGGCTGCCCGAGCGCCGCAGCGAACGCGCTGACGACGCCCGGGTCCGGCGGCAGGAGTGCCTCCGTCGTCACGGGGTGACGACCATCCAGCCGAGCACATCGGTGGACTGCAGGTAGATCAGCGTGCACATGCCGAACAGCAGGCCCAGGCTCCACCAGATGACCTTGCGGAACAGCACGCTCTCCTTGCCCTCCATGCCGACGACGGCTGCGGCGATGGCGAGGTTCTGCGGAGAGATCATCTTGCCCAGCACGCCACCGGAGGTGTTGGCCGACGCGAGGAGGTACTCGCTGATGCCGGTCTCCTTCGCGGCGGTCACCTGCAGCACGCCGAACAGGGAGTTGGACGACGTGTCCGACCCAGTGACGGCGACGCCGATCCACCCGACGACTGCGGAGAGGAACGCGAAGAACGCACCGGTCTGCGCGAGGGCCAGGCCCAGGGTGCCGGTCTGGCCGGAGAAGTTCATGACGTAGGCGAGCGCGAGCACCGCGACGACGGTCAGGATCGTGAACTTGAAGTCGACGATGACCTTGCCGAGCGCACCGGCGGCCTTGCCCGCGTGGATCCGGTAGACCAAGGCGGTGAGGATGCCGGCGATCAGCAGCACCGTGCCGGCCGCCGTGAACACATTGAGGTTGAAGGTCGCCGCGGCGGGGGTCTTGCCCGCTGCGCTGAGGATCTCCAGGCCGGGCCACTGGAACTTCCAGCCCGAGTGCGTGTCGAGGTAGGTCTTCAGCGGACCGAACGAGACCAGGGTGAACAGGGCCACGACGATGAGGTAGGGCGCGAAGGCCAGCAGTGTCTCGCGGCCGGTGACCGGCCCGGTGGTCGCGCCGCCGCTCTCGCCGAGGTGCGGGGGCGGCTCGGGGTCGTCCTCGTCGATGAGGGCGGTGGTGCCGGCGCTGCCGGTGCTGCCGGCGCCGGAGGCGACCCCCACGGGCCGGGCGGCCGCCGTCGTGTGGGCGGTGTCGGCGGAGGAGATGCCGTCGGTGCCGAGCACCTCGGAGGGCGACCAGACCCGCAGCAGCGCGACGACGGCCAGGGCGCCGGCGAAGGAGGCCACGATGTCGGCGACCTGGTAGTTCCAGAAGTTCGAGGTGAGGAACTGCCCGATGCTGAAGGCCAGCCCGGCGACGATGGCCGGGAGCCACGCCTCGCGCACGCCGCGCCTGCCGTCGACCATGAACACGAGGATGAGCGGCACGAAGACCGCCAGGATCGGGGTCTGCCGGCCCACCATGGCCCCGAGGGTCGCCGGGTCCAGCCCGGTGATCTTGCCCAGGGTGGTGATCGGGACGGCGATGGCGCCGAACGCCACCGGAGCGGTGTTGGCGACCAGCGCGACCGCTGCGGCCTTGACCGGTCGGATGCCGACCGCCATCAGCATCACCGCGGTCACCGCGACGGGCGTGCCGAAGCCGGCGAGCGCCTCGAGCAGCGCGCCGAAGCAGAAGGCGATGAGGATGGCCTGGACCCGCTGGTCCGGGGACACCGACGCGAACGCCCGGCGCAGCACCAGGTCGTAACCGGTGAGCTCGGTGAGCCGGAAGATCCAGATCGCCGTCAGGACGATGTAGATGATCGGGAAGAGCCCGAAGGCACCGCCCTCGGTGGCGGTGATGAGCGCCTGGCTGGCCGGCATCCCGAAGAAGGCGACGGCGACGACGATGGCGACGACGAGGCTGGCGAGCCCGGCCTGCCAGGCCTTCCACTTGAGCGCGCCGAGGAGCACGAACAGTGTCAGGAGTGGGAGGGCGGCCACGAGCGCGGAGAGCGCCAACGATCCACCGACGGGTGCTGGTTCTGGCTGGAACACGGAGGACTCCTTTGTCCGGGCGGTATTGTCCGACAGTAAGACGCGTATACTTGTCATGCAATCGCTGTAGCGAGTTGTCTAAGTCACATCGCGAGGGCCGCCGGACGCGGCTGCTGCTTGGCTGAGACCGGGCGAGCCGGAGAAGGAGGTGGCGCCGGTGACCACCCTGCAGACCGTGTCAGTCGTCGACGCGCTCGTCGTCACCCTCCGGGCGCGGGTGCTCGACGGCCACCTCGCCCCGGGCACGACGCTGGTCGAGGCCGACATCGCCGCGGAGTTCGGCGTCTCGCGCCCCACGGCACGATCGGCCATCACGCTGCTCGTCCACGAGGGTCTGCTGCGCCGGCAGGCCCACAAGTCCGCCCACGTTCCGGTGCTCTCGCGAGCCGACGTCGAGGACCTCTTCCTCGTCCGCATCCCGCTGGAGATCGGCGTGGTCGGCGCGGTGGTGGCCCAGGGCGCACCACCCCCCGGGGCCGGCCGGGCGGTCGACGCGCTGGCGGCCGTGCCCGACGACGCACCCCACAGCGTCTTCGTCGACGCCGACCTCGACTTCCACCGGGCCCTGGTGGGCTGCGTGGACAGCCCTCGGCTGAGCCGCCTGTACGCAGCGCTGAGTGGCGAGATCCACCTGTCGATGGTGCAGTCGCGCTACGTCCTGGGCCGCGACCGGATCGCCGCGGAGCACCGGCACGTGCTCGAGGCGCTCGAGGCCGGGGATGCCGCGCTCGCGGAGCAGCGGATGCGCGCGCACCTCGAGGGTGCCTGCGAGGCGCTCGCCGGCAGCCTCGAGCAACGCGAGTCCGCGCAGCCCCGCTGAGGCCGACGACCGTTCCCGGTCGTTCGCAGCGAATGCCGGCCCGGGCGGCCCGCCCTAGGGTTGGCGCGGTGACGCTCTCGCCGCGGGTCCGGCTGCTGCTGGCCAGCGCACTGATGCTGTTCGTCGAGCTCGCCCTGATCCGGTGGACGTCGTCGAACAACCTCTACCTGGTGCACCTCACCAACTTCGTGCTGCTCGCGAGCTTCCTCGGCATCGGCCTGGGGTTCCTGCGGGGCAGCCGCGGGCGAGACGTCTTCCCGCTCGCCCCGGCGCTGCTCGCCCTGCTGGTCGCCTTCGTGCTCACCTTCACGGTGCGCACGGGTACCACCGGCGCGGGTGGCTGGGCCCTGGTCGGCAACTTCGGCATGGCGCCACTGCCGCGGTGGCTCTCGCTCACCGTGATCTTCCTGCTCACCGTCGCCACCCTGGGCACCATCGCGCAGGAGGTGGCCCGTACGTTCTCGCGCTTCGATCCCCTCGACGCCTACCGCCTGGACATCGGTGGCTCGTTGCTGGGCATCGTCACCTTCGCCGGGTTGTCGTTCCTGCGGATGCCGCCGCTCGCCTGGGCAGTGCTCTCGGCCGTAGTGTTCGTGGTGCTGCTCGGGCCGCGGGTGCGGTCGTGGCGCTGGCTGCCCGCGGCCGGCATCGCGGTCACCGTCGTGGTGCTGGGGCTGGAGTCGTTCCTCGGCTCCTACCAGTGGTCGCCCTACTACAAGATCCGCACCGACACGGTGGCCGGCGGCAACGTGCGCATCGACGTGAACAACACCCCGCTGCAGACCACCGCGTCGGTCGCCCAGATCACCAAGGACTCGCCGTTCTACCTCTACCCCTACACGTATGCCGGCCCGCACGACCGCGTGCTGGTCGTGGGCGCGGGCACCGGCAACGACGTCGCGGTGGCGTTGAGCAAGGGTGCGAAACAGGTCGACGCGGTCGAGATCGACCCGGCCCTGGTGCAGATCGGCCGGGACCGGCATCCGGACCGCCCCTACTCCGACCCGCGCGTGACGGTGCACGTCGACGACGGGCGCGCCTTCATGGAGCGCGCGGCCGGCCACTACGACCTCGTGCTCTTCGCGCTGCCCGACTCCGCGACGATCGTCACCGGGCAGTCGGCACTGCGCCTGGAGAACTACCTGTTCACCACCCAGGCGCTGACCCGGGCGCGCTCGCTGCTCGCCCCCGGCGGAACTTTCGCGATGTACAACTACTACGAGCCGTGGCTGCTCGACCGCTACGCCAACACCATCCGCACCGTCTACGGCACCGCACCCTGCGTGCAGCTCGGACCCACCAACGGCCAGCGCCAGCAGGCGGTGCTCTCGCTGCGCGACGACGCCTCGACCGGCGGCTGCACCACCACCTGGACCCCGCGGGTCGGCGAGCTCGAGCCCTCGGTCGACGACCGGCCGTTCCCCTACCTCGGCACGCGCACCATCCCGTCCTTCTACCTGGTCATGCTGGGGCTGGTGCTGCTGGCGTCGCTGGTGCTGGTGCGCGTGGTCGGCGGCCCGCTGCGGCAGATGGCTCCGTACACCGACCTGTTCTTCATGGGCGTGGCGTTCCTGCTGCTCGAGACCAAGAACGTCGTGCAGTTCGCGCTGCTCTTCGGCACCACGTGGGCGGTCAACGCCGCCGTGTTCGCCGGCGTCCTGCTCAGCGTGCTGGCCGCGATCGAGGTGGCCCGGCGGGTGCGCATCGCGCGCCCCGTGCTGCTCTACCCGGCCCTGCTGGCGGCGCTGGCCCTGGCCTGGCTGGTGCCCGGCGACCTGCTGCTCGACCTGTCGCCGGTGCCCCGGTTCCTCGTCGGGGTGACGATCGCGTTCCTGCCGATCTTCGTGGCCAACCTGATCTTCGCCGTGCGCTTCAAGGGCGTCGGGGAGTCGACGACCGCCTTCGGGGCGAACCTGCTCGGGGCGATGGTGGGCGGCGCGCTGGAGTACCTCGCCCTCATCCTCGGCTTCAACGCCCTGCTGGTCGTCGTGGCGATCTGCTACAGCCTGGCCCTGCTGACCGGGCGCAGGCACCTGGTGCCGGCCGGCCCCTAGGCCGGGGTCGTGCGCACCAGCTTGATGACGGGCAGCTCACGGCCATCGAGTCCTGTCGGGACTGAGTCAATCAGACTGTGCCGCCGCAACCGATTTCCGTGGCCACTCGGACCCGTGCGGAACGCCGCCCTGCCTCGCCCCACGGTCGTTACCGACTCGTGATATTCCTTAGCCCCCGCTGAGGCGTGTTCGTGAGGAGTCTTGGAGTCAGAAATGTAAGCGCTTTCAACGATGAAGGCAGGACCATGGCTGACGCCGATGACGCACGCCGGGGAGCGACGATCTACTCCGTCGCCGACCAGGCCGGCGTCAGCATCGCCACGGTCTCACGCGTGCTGCAGGGGTCATCGCTGGTCTCCGAGCGCACCACCCGCAAGGTGCTCGATGCCGTGGCGCAGCTCGACTACCTGCCCTCCGGCGCCGCCCGCAGCCTGGCCGCGCGCCGGCACGCCACCTTCGGCCTGGTGCTGCCCGAGCTGAACGGCCCCTACTACGCCGAGCTGCTCGTCGGGTTCGAGACCCGGGCCTCCGAGCTCGACCAGAGCGTCATGCTCGTGCTGGCCGACACCAAGGAAGACCGCGACCGGGCCGTGCGGACGCTGGCCACCCGGGTCGACGGCATCGCGGTGCTCGGCTCCGACGCCGCCAACATCGGCAGCAGCGGCAAACCGGTCGTCGTCATCGCCGGCCATGCCCGGGCCGGCATCGAGGCGATCGCCGCCGAGAACGTCGAGGGCGCCCGCCTGCTGACCGAGCACCTCCTGAACCACGGCCACAGCCACCTGCGCTTCGTCGGGGACCCCGCGGCCGGCCCCGACCTCCAGGAGCGCTACGAGGGTTTCGTCGCGGCGCACGAGCAGCGCGGCCTGACCGCCGCCGAGCCCGTGCGCGCCGAGTTCCGCGAGCGCGACGGCACGGCGGTCGCGGAACGGCTGCTCGCCGGAGACCTGCGCGCCGACGCCCTCGTCTGCGGCAACGACGAGCTGGCCCTGGCCGTGATGGCCCGCCTCATGGACGGCGGCGTCGACGTGCCGGGCGACATCGCGATCGTCGGCTGGGACGACGTCATGGCGGCCCGCTACGTGCGGCCCGGCCTGACCACTGTGCGCCAGCCGGTGCAGCAGCTGGGGGCGCTGGCCGCCGACCGGCTGCACGAGCTGGTCTCCGGCGCCGCGCCCAGCGCGGAGCGGCGGGTCCTGGCCACCGAGGTCGTGATCCGCAGCTCGTGCGGGTGCCCACCGGGCCGTATCGCCGGTTAGCGCCCGCTGTTCCGCCGGTCCGTGCCGGCATCCCTGAAGTCCCCCCATGCCTCCACCCCAGTACCGTCCCCACCCAGAAAGAGAGAGACCGATGAGACGCAAATTCGCCATCACCTTGGCCGGCGTCACCGCGCTTGCCCTGACCGTGTCCGCCTGCGGACGGGAGGATGCCGCCGGCGGGGCCGCCGATACCGGCAAGGCGGTGGCCTCCGGCGCCGCGACGGGCACCATCACCGTGTGGGCCATGGGCGCCGAGGGCGCGAGCCTGCCGGGCCTCACCAAGGAGTTCGAGGCCGCCAACCCCGGGGTCAAGGTGCAGGTGACGGCGATCCCGTGGGATGCCGCGCACGACAAGTTCACGACCGCGATCACCGCCAACAAGACCCCCGACGTCGCCATGGTCGGCACCACCTGGATGGGGGAGTTCGCCGGCATGGGCGCGCTCGACCCCACCCCCGGCGAGGTCGACAAGAGCGCCTTCTTCGAGGGCGCGCAGAAGACCACCGAGGTGGGCGGCACCTCGTTCGGTGTCCCCTGGTACGTCGAGACCCGCGTGGTCTACTACCGCACCGACCTGGCGAAGAAGGCCGGCATCAGCACGCCTCCTACCGACTGGGCCGGCCTGAAGGACATGGCCAAGGCGATGCAGGACAAGGCCGGCGCGAAGTACGGCATCGGCCTTCAGGCCGGCGGCACCGGTTCCTGGCAGTCGGTCATGCCGTTCGCATGGTCCGCCGGCGCCGACCTCACCAAGGACGGCGGCAAGGCGTACAACTTCGACAGCCCCGAGATGCTCAAGGCCGCGGAGTACTACCAGTCGTTCTTCACCGACGGCATCTCGGACAAGGCGGCACCGGCGACCCCGACGACCGAGCCCGACTTCGCCAGCGGCAAGGTGCCGATGTTCATCTCCGGCCCGTGGATGATGTCCGCGGTCGAGAAGGCCGGCGGCGCGGGCTTCAAGGACAAGTACGACGTCATTCAGATCCCGGCCGACGTCAAGTCGTCGTCGTTCGTCGGTGGCTCGAACCTCGTCGTGTTCAAGAACACCCAGAACCGCGACTCCGCGTGGAAGCTCGTCAACTGGCTCTCGGACCCCAAGACCCAGGTGAAGTGGTACGGCATGTCCACCGACCTGCCGTCGGTCAAGAGCGCCTGGCAGGACCCGGCCCTCACCGCTGACAGCAAGCTCGCCGTGTTCGGCAAGCAGCTCGAGACCGCCCAGGCCCCGCCGTCGTTCCCCACCTGGGAGCAGGTCGTCACCTCGTTCGACCGCGAGATGGAGAAGGTGACCAAGACCGGCGCCGACCCCGCTGCTGCTCTGAAGACCGTGCAGCAACAGGCCGAGTCCATCGGAACCGGCAGCTGACCATGTCCACCGACACCGAGCGCAACACCGGCAACGCCGGTGTCGCTCTGCCCGGGACCTCCGGGCCGGTTCCCCCCTCCCGCAAGCGTGTTGGTTCACGCCTGCGGGAGGGGCGGGCGGCGTGGATCCTTGCCCTGCCCTTCCTGCTGCTCTTCCTCGTCTTCACCGTGTGGCCGGTGCTGCAGTCGCTCTTCATGAGCTTCACCGACACCAAGGCCAAGGACCTGCGGACACCCTTCTCGGTCGACATCGTCGGCCTGGAGAACTACACCAGGGCCCTGAGCGACCCGACCTTCCTGCGGGCGGCGCGCAACACGGCGTACTTCGTGCTGGTGGGCGTACCGCTGACGCTGACCCTCGGGATGGCGGCAGCGGTCGCCCTCGACCGGGGGATCACGAAGTTCCGGTCGGCGTTCCGGCTGGGCTTCTACACCCCCGTCGTCACCTCGATCGTCGCCGTGGCCGTCGTCTGGCAGTTCCTGCTCAAGACCGACTTCGGGCTGATCAACACGGTGCTCGGCTGGGTCGGCATCCCCGGCCCGAACTGGCTCGGAGACCCCAACTGGTCGATGCCGGCGCTGATCATGATGGCGTCGTGGCGCAACTTCGGCACCTCGATGATCATCTTCCTCGCCGGGCTGCAGGCGGTGCCATGGGCCCTGCACGAGGCTGCGGCGATCGACGGCGCCAACGCGTGGCAACGGTTCCGGCACATCACGATCCCCTTGATGCGCCCCATCATCCTGTTCGTCAGCGTCATCACGATGATCGGCTACCTGCAGTTCTTCGAGGAGCCCTTCGTCATGACCAACGGTGGCCCGCTGGACAGCACCATCTCGATGTCGATGTACACGTACAAGCAGTTCGGTTTCGGCAACTACGGGTACGCCGCGTCAATCAGCTACCTCATCTTCATCGTCATCGCGGTCGTCACGGCGATCCAGTTCCGGCTCCTGCGAGAGAACCAGTGAGGCCCTCATGAACTCATTGCAAGCCAAGGGCAAATGGTGGCTCTACGTGCTGCTCACGGTGGCCGTGGTGGTCGTCGCCGCACCGTTCATCTGGATGGTGCTCGGCAGCCTCAAGCCGACGACCGAGCTGCGCCAGGTGCCCCCCACCTGGTGGCCGCAGAACCCGTCGCTCGACAACTACTCCCAGCTCTTCTCCCAGCTGAGCTTCGGCACCTACTTCGCCAACTCGGCGATCGTGGCCGTCGTCGTGACGGCGGGCAACCTGCTCTTCTGCTCGATGCTCGGCTACGCCCTGGCGATGCTCGACTTCCGCGGCAAGAAGCTCGTGTTCGTCGCGGTGCTGGCGACGCTGATGATCCCGGGCGTGGTCACCTTCGTGCCGCTGTTCGTGCTCGTCGCGAACGCCGGCCTGGTCGACACGCTGCCGGGGCTGATGCTGCCGTTCCTGGCCGCGCCGTTCGGTGTATTCCTGATGCGGCAGTTCATCCTCGGGCTGCCCCGTGACCTGCTCGACGCGGGCCGGGTCGACGGCGCCGGAGAGCTGCGCATCTTCGCCCGGATCATCCTGCCGCTGTGCGGGCCGGCCCTTGCGACGCTCGGCATCCTCACCTTCCTCGGCAGCTGGAACAACTTCCTGTGGCCGCTCGTGGTCGCGCAGACCGAGAACACCTACACGCTGCCCGTGGCCCTGGCCCTGTACTCCAAGGGCCAGAACTCCACGAACTACGGGCTGCTCCTGGCCGGGGCGACCGTCGTCGTCATCCCCATCCTGCTGCTCTTCCTCGCCTTCCAGCGCAAGGTCATCGAAGGCATCGCCACCACCGGCATCAAGTAGCCGACCCAGCCCGACACCCCTGGGCCACCACGAACCGTTCACCCATGAAACGGAGCCAGCCCCATGACTGATGAGACCACCCCTGTCTCTCTCACCAACTCCACCAACACCGCGCCCTCGCGGCTCGACCTCGGACTCACGGCCCCCGGCCGCCGTGGCTTCATCGTGGGTGGCACCGCGATGCTCGCCGCGCTCGGCCTGGGCCCGGATGCCGTGGCCGGCTCGCCCGGCCTACCCGACACCCACGGCTCGGCCGACCGTGATGACCACCACCCGCGAGGCGCGTCGAACACCCGTCTTCTGCAGGGCTGGGCGCGCGACACCTGGCACAGCCTGGTTGCCATGACCGACCCGCGCACCGGCCTGCCTGCCGACAACATCCCCGAGTCGCTGGCCGCCGGCGACCGCTCGGGCTTCACCTCGCCGACCAACATCGGCGGCTACCTGTGGTCGACCGTTGTCGCCGCAGAGCTCGGCATCATCTCGAAGAAGGAGCGCACGGCACGCCTCACCCGCACCCTGCGCACCCTGCTGCGCATGGAGCACCACGAGGCCAGCGGGATGTTCTTCAACTGGTACGACGAGGCGACCGGTGACGCCCTGCGCATCTGGCCCGACGACGGCAAGCCCGTCGAGCCGTTCGTGTCGAGCGTCGACAGCGGCTGGCTCGGCGCGGCGCTGCTCGTCGTCAAGAACACCGACCGCAAGGCCGGACCCCTGGCGGCGAAGCTGTTCGACCGGATGCGCTGGGACGCCTTCTACAACCCCGGGGACGGCGCCGGCGGGCACCCGACCGTCCGCACCGGTGGGCTCATGCACGGGGGGTTCTTCCCGTTCGCCGACGGCCGCCCGGGCGGCACCTACCTGGGCACGCACATCGGCGGCGACCCCGTCTGGCTCACTACGCACCACTACGACACGATCGTGTCGGAGACCCGGATCACCAGCTACCTCGGCATCCTCACCGGGCAGGTCCCGGGCCGTCACTACTACGCGCCGTGGCGCACCTTCCCGGCATCCTGCGACTGGTCCTGGCACGAGATGCAGCCGGTGGGCGAGACCCGCACCTACCTGGGCATCGACGTCTTCGAGGGCGCCTACACCTACCGGGGCATGCACGTCGTACCCGGGTGGGGCGGAAGCATGTTCGAGGAGCTCATGCCGGCGGTGTTCGTGCCGGAGGAGAAGTGGGCTCCCCGCAGCTGGGGCGTCAACCACCCGCTACACGTGCGTGCCGAGCGCGAGCACGGCCTCGACGACGCCCGCTACGGCTACTGGGGCTTCTCACCGTCGAGCAACCCCGCGGGCGGCTACCGCGAGTACGGCGTCGACGCGCTGGGCCTGAACCCTGAGGGCTACTTCTCCGACCAGGAGAAGACCGACCTCGACGTCGGCTTCGGCGACTGCCGGGCCGCCACCAACCCCGACCCGACGTACGGCGACGGTGTGGTCACGCCGCACGCGTCGTTCCTCGCGATGATGTTCGAGCGCGGCGAGGCCACGGCCAACCTGCAGCGGATCCAGGACGAGCTGGGTGCCTACGGAGCGGGAGGCTTCTTCGACGCGGTCGCGACCGGCAGCGGCACCATCGCCCGGCGCTACCTCTCCCTCGACCAGGCCATGGTCATGGGAGCGCTCGGCAACGTGCTCGGCAAGGACGTCCTGCGCCGAGCCTTCAGCACCCGGCAGGTCGAGAAGGCGCTGCGGCCCGTCATCGGGATCGAGAGGTTCGGCGCCGGCCTCGTGCGCCATTGACGCGAGCTCGCCAGCTCACGACGCGTGCCGCCGCCTGGGCCCGGCGGCACGCGTCGTGCTCGGCCGTGATGGACTCGGTCGAGCACGAGACCGGGCCGAGACGACGAGGGGGAACGACCAGGTGATCGGGACTCGTGACGCTGACGGACATCGGATGAGGGCGGTCGTGGACGGCCCGCCGTGGGTGCTCGGCACCCCCGCGGGCCTGCGGGCCGTCGTCGTCGACGGTGGTGCGCCGGCCTCCCTGGGCACCGACCGGGTCGAGCTGGTGCAGCACGCCGCGTCGGCCTTCGCGCCGGGGCTGCTGCAGCTGTGGCTGCGCGACCGAGCGAGCGGGCGGCACTGGCCGATGCTCGGTGCCGGGTCGGGGTCCTGGGCCCGGAGCCAGGACGGTCACCTGGTCGTCACCGGGACGGCCGACGCGGGGCTCGGGTGGCGGGTCGCGCTCACCCTCGGCCCCCTCCACACCGCGTGGGCCTGGCATGTTGAGCTGCGCAACGACGGGCCCGTGGCCCGAGAGGTCGACGTCGTGCACGCCCATGACGTCGCCCTGGTGGCACCCGCGACGTTGCGCACCAACGAGCTGTACGTGAGCCAGTACCTCGATGTCGTGCCCCTGCACGGCGACGGCTTCGGCACCGCGATCGCGGTGCGCCAGAACCTCGCCCAGGCCGGCGCCATCCCGTGGTGCGTCCTCGCATGCACCACCCCGGTGGTCGCATGGGCCACCGACGCCCTCGACGTGCACGGCCTGGCGGCGCGTGCCGGGGTCACCCCCGTGGGGCTCTCGGGCGAGCTGCCGTCGCGGCGCCGCCAGCACGAGCACACCCTCGCCGCCCTCCAGACGGCACCTTGGCGGCTCGAGGCGGGTCAACGGGTGGCGACGTCGTTCGCCGGCCTCCTCGTGGACGACCACCCGGCGGCAACGTCCGACGCAGACCTCCAGCTCGTGCGCAAGGCCATCGACCTCGCCCGCACCGCGGCGGAGGCCCTCCCCGCGTACCTGCCCGAGGGGGGCGCCCCTGCTGGTACCGGCACGGCCGCCCCCAGCGGCGTGTACGACCTCGGCCGCACCCTGGCCGCCCGGCCGATGACCGACGCCGAGGTCGAGCGGCTCTGGCCGCGTCCCTGGCGCGCGGTCGAGCGCGGGGAGGACGGCGCGCTGCTGTCCTTCTTCACGGCAGCCGACGAGCACGTGGTGACCCGGGCCAAGGAGGTCGACACGCTGCGCCCTCACGGCACGATCCTGCGCACCGGGGCGACGGCGGCGCCCGACCCCCGCGCGCTCACCGTGACGAGCTGGATGGCGGGCTCCCCCCTGTCCTACCTGACCCGGGGCCACGTCACCGAGAACCGCGTCCTCACCACGGTGCGTGGCTACCTCGGCCTGCACCGCGCCTACGGGGTGCGGGTGCTCGTGGAGGTGGCGGGCCGGTGGCGACTGCTGGACCTGCCGTCCGTCTTCGCGATGACCCTCGACGGCGCCCGTTGGGTGCACGTGGTGCCGCCCGAGGAGGGCGACGCCGGTGGCGTCATCGAGGTGTGGACGACGGCACCGCCGACCGAGCACGTCATCCGGATGTCGGTGCGCGCCACCGCTGGTCAGCACCGTCGGGTGATGCTGGCCCTGCACCTGGCCACCGGCGAGGACCCGCCCCCCGGCGCCCCTACGGCGGCGCGGGTCAGCGAGCGGGACGACGGCGTCGAGGTGGCCCTGCCGGCCTCGACCCTGACCGTGCGCTGCTGCACCCCCCTGGCCGTCGGCGACGACGGCCCGCTGTTCGACGACGGCCACAGCCGTGACAGCGCGGTGGTGACGCTGCGCGCCGAGCCGGGCCCGGGGGTCGACCTCGAGCTCACCGTCGACCCCGCCGCGGTTGCCGCGGCCCCGCCGGCCACCGCCGCGGAAGCGGACGGCGCCGGCCCGGGAGACCCCGGCGACTGGTGGGCCGCGGTCACCGCCGCACGCGTCGGCGACGGTGCCGAGGCACTCGCCGTGAGCCTGCCCTGGCTGGTGCGCGACGCCCTCGTGCACTTCCTGTCACCACGCGGGCTCGAGCAGTACTCCGGTGGCGCATGGGGGACACGCGACGTGGCGCAGGGCCCGCTCGAGCTGCTGCTCGCCCTCGACCGGCAGGCCGACGCACGCGCCCTGCTCCTGCGTATCCTCGCGGCCCAGAACGTCGACGGGACCTGGCCGCAGGCGTTCGGCTTCCTGCCGGGCGACGAGCACTTCCGGATGGAGCCACCCCACGGCGACGTCGTGCACTGGCCGGTGCTGGCCGTCGGCCGCTACCTCCTGGCATCCGGTGACGCCACGCTGCTGGAGGAGGAGGTGCCCTGGTACGCCCCGTCCGGCGACCCTCCCGTGCCCGCGGCGGCGGTCCGCGAGCACCTCGCGCGCGCCCTCCAGGTGCCCCGCGAGCACCTCCTGCCCGGGACGAGCCTCGTGGCCTACGGCCACGGCGACTGGAACGACTCGCTGCAGCCGGCCGACCCCTCGATGGCGGTGACGATGTGCAGCGCCTGGACCGTGACGTTGCACCACCAGTCGCTGCGCACCCTGGCCGACGGGCTGGATGCCGCGGGCGTCGACGACGCCCTCGCCGCAGCACTGCGTGCGGAGGCCGTCGCGGTCGCCGACGACCTGCGCCGGCACCTGCTCGTCGACGGTGAGCTCGCCGGCTACGCCCAGCTCGACCCACCGGGCGACGGTGGGAGGGCCGAGGTCCGCCGGCTGCTGGTCCACCCGCGCGACACCGAGACCGGGCTCCGGCACGGCTCGCTGCAGATGATCCACGCCCTCGGCGACGACCTCCTCGACCCCGACGAGGCCGCGCACCACGTCGCGCTGGTCCGCGAGCACCTCATGGGGGTGGACGGCGTGCGCCTGTTCGACCGGCCCCCGCCGTATTCCGGCGGGCTGATGCGGCACTTCCAGCGGGCCGAGACGGCGACGTTCGTCGGCCGGGAGATCGGGCTGATGTACGTGCACGCGCACCTGCGCTGGTGCGAGGCGATGGCGCGCTGGGGTGACGCCGAGGCCCTGTGGTCAGGGCTGCTGCAGGTGCTGCCACCCGCCACGGTCACCGTCGTGCCCGGGGCCCGCCGGCGCCAGGCCAACACCTACCCGTCGAGCTCGGACGCCGCCTGCCTGGACCGCGAGGAGTTCGCCGCACGCTACGCCGAGGTGCTCACCGGTGCGACCGGCCTGGAGGCCGGCTGGCGGGTCTACTCCTCCGGCCCGGGTGTCCTGCTGCGCATCGTCGTGCACTCGGTGCTCGGCATCCGCCGGCGTGCGGGCACCGTCGAGATCGACCCCGTCCTGCCGTCCCGGCTCGACGGGCTCACGGCCAGCGTGCCCCTGGCCGCGGGTCTGCTCCGGGTCCGGTACCGGGTGCAGGGCCTCGGCCACGGACCGTCCGCCGTGCGCCTGGGCGGGCGAGACCTCCCGGCCACCCGCGCCACGAACCCCTACCGGCTGGGCGGCCTCGTCGTCGACCTGGCCGACCTCGAGCCGGCACTTCGCCCCGACGGCGACGAGCTCGAGGTCGTGCTGGCGACGGGCCCGCGCTGACCACAGACGATCGCCGCAAACGACCCAGGTCGGCCGCCGAGGCCGAGGAAGGACCACTGCATGACCACGCACCCGACCCGCCGCCCACGGCTCACCAGCCCGGACGGGGTGTCGTTCCGCGACCTCAACGGCAACGGGACGATGGACCCTTTCGAGGACCCGCGGCTCGACGTGGAGTCACGCGTGGAGGACCTGCTCGCCCGGCTGAGCCTGGCCGAGAAGGTGGGGCTGATGTTCCACACGGTCATCGAGGCCGGCGCCGACGGCACGGTCGTCGAGGCCGCCGGGGCGATCAGCAAGTCAGCGACGAGCGTCGTCGTGCTCCACAAGCACCTCAGCCACTTCAACGTGCACGCCCTCGACGACCCCCGGATGGCGGCCCGCTGGCACAACGCCCTCCAGGTGCTCGCCGAGGGCACGCCGCACGGCATCCCGGTCACCATCTCCACCGACCCGCGGCACGGGTTCATCGAGAACGCGGGCGTGTCGTTCAGCGCACGAGCGTTCTCGCAGTGGCCGGAACCCATCGGGCTCGCCGCGCTGCGCGACACCGATGCCGTGCGCGAGTTCGCCGACATGGCCCGCCAGGAGTACGTCGCCGTCGGCATTCGGGCCGCCCTGCACCCGACCCTCGACCTCGCCACCGAGCCGCGCTGGGGCCGCCAGGCCGGCACCTTCGGGCAGGACCCCGCCCTGGTGACCGAGCTCGGCACCGCCTACCTCGAGGGCTTCCAGCGCACGGTGCTCGGCCCGGACAGCGTCGCCTGCACCTCCAAGCACTTCCCCGGTGCCGGCCCGCAGCAGGGCGGCGAGGATGCCCACTTCCCCTACGGGCGCGAACAGGTTTATCCCGGAGGGCGTTTCGCCGACCACCTGGCTCCCTTCCCCGCCGTCATCGAGGCCGGCACCGCCGCCGTGATGCCCTACTACGGGATGCCGGTCGGCCTCGAGGTCGACGGCGAGCCGATCGAGGAGGTCGGGTTCGGCTTCAACGCACAGGTCATCACCGGGATGCTGCGCGAGCGGCTCGGCTACGACGGCGTGGTGCTCACCGACTGGGAGCTGGTGAACGACAACCACGTCGGTGACCAGGTGCTGCCCGCGCGGGCCTGGGGCGTGGAGCACCTCGGCCCGCACGAGCGGATGGAGCGCATCCTGGCTGCCGGCGCCGACCAGTTCGGTGGCGAGGAGTGCGTCGAGGTGCTGCTCGACCTCGTGGCGCAGGGCCGGGTCAGCCCGGCGCGCATCGACGAGTCGGCCCGGCGGCTGCTCGCGGTGAAGTTCCGGCTCGGGCTGTTCGACGACCCCTACGTCGACGAGGACGCCGCCGCCCGCACCGTCGGCCGCGACGACTTCCGGGCCGCGGGGTACCAGGCGCAGGCGCGCTCGGTGACCGTGCTCACCAACGAGCCGTCGGATGCCGGCCCGCTCCTCCCGCTCGCCCCCGGCCTGCGCATCTACGCCGAGAACGTGGCGCCCGGGGTGGTGGCGCGGCACGGCATCCCGGTGCAGCGTCCGCAGGACGCCGACGTGGCGCTGGTGCGGCTTGCGGCACCGTTCGAGCCGCGCTCGGACCTGTTCCTGGAGTCGTGGTTCCACGCCGGCTCGCTCGACTTCCCGCCGGGACTCGTGGTGCGGATGCAGCGCATCGCCGCCGCCTGCCCGCTCGTCATCGACGTCACCCTCGACCGACCGGCAGTGCTCACCCCGCTGCTGCCGGTGGCCCGGGCCGTGGTGGCGAGCTACGGCACGAGCGACGACGCCCTGCTCGAGGCGCTCACCGGCGCCATCGCACCCCGCGGGCGGCTGCCGTTCGACCTGCCCCGCTCGATGGACCAGGTGCGCGCCCACCCCGAGGACGTGCCCGGCTACGACGTCCCATTGTTCCGGTTCGGCCACCGCTTGGACCTGTGACCCGCGGGAGCCCCCCACGAACGCCGACGCCGGCCGCCCCCCTCCGGGGACGGCCGGCGTCGAGCTGTGGTGGCGCGGGGACGTCGGGTCAGGCCTTGTCGGTCGAGCCGGCGTCGAGGTGCGGGGTCGACAGGTCGGCGCCCTCGGAGGTCGACGAGACCGCGGGCACGTCGGCGTCGGCGTCGGCGTCGGCCGCAGCAGCGGCGTCGTCGAAGGCGCCGGCGTCGATCTCGGCGTCGGAGAGGATGACCGGGTTGGAGACCGCGACCTCGGCGTCGAGCTCCTTGTCCTTCGCGGCATCCGCGGCGTCGCTCGCCTTGTCCTTGGTGGCGTCGGTGGCGTCGCTCGTCTTGTCCTTGAGCTCACCGGCCTTGTCGACGGCGGCGTCCTTGACCTCGGTGGCCTTGTCCTTGGCGGCCGAGGCGAGGTTGCTGACCTTCTCGGAGACCGGCTTGGGCGGCGTGTAGGAGCCGGCGGTCGCCCACGGGTCGGGGCGCTCGTTGCTCTTGCGCCACGCCATGACGGCAGCACCGGCCGCGAGCGCGCCCAGCAGCAGGATCCACTTGCCCTTGCCGCCCTTCTTGGCGACGGCGTCACCCTTGAGCACGGCGTAGGCGTCGGGCGCCCGATCGGCGGCCTCGGTGGCCGACTCCCGCGCGGCGGCGGCACCGGCGGCGATCGCGGCCAGCGCGCTGGCGACCTTGGGCAGCACGTCATCGACGAAGGTCTCGCGGGCGTGCTCGACGCGCGGGGCGATGGCCTCGGCGGCCTCGTGGGCGTACTCCTTGACGGCCTCGGCGGTCTCGCGGGCGACCTCGGCGGCATCCGCCGCCTTCTCCTTCGCGACGACGGCGCTGGTAGCGGTGGCCGTCGTGGCCTCGCCGGCCTTCACCTTCAGCTCAGCGGCCTTGTCGACGGCAACCTGCGCGCCGTCGGTCACCTTCTCGGCACCGGCCGCCACGGCGTCCTTGGCCTGGTCGGTCTTGGTCGGTGTGCGGAACACGTGTCCTCCTCGTGTTGGACGTTTGTCTTGGCCCCCATCCTGCCCTGTTTGCGCGATTCCAAGCCATCCAGGGTCGTTGGGATCGGCGGTCGGAGCCCGCTGGCGGCGTGAGAGGATCGACGCCATGAAGGCAACCCTGCACACCAACCACGGGCCCATCGTCGTCGAGCTGTTCCCGAACGAGGCCCCCAAGACCGTCGCCAACTTCACCGGTCTGGCCGCCGGCACCAAGCAGTACAAGGACGACGCCGGCCGCACCAACCCCACCAAGTTCTACGACGGGCTGGTCTTCCACCGCATCATCCCCGGCTTCATGATCCAGGGCGGTTGCCCGCTCGGCCGCGGCATGGGTGGCCCGGGCTACGCGTTCGACGACGAGATCCACCCCGACCAGCAGTTCGACCGCCCCTACCTGCTCGCCATGGCCAACGCCGGCAAGCGCATGGGCAAGGGCACCAACGGTTCGCAGTTCTTCATCACCGTCGGCGCCACCTCCTGGCTCAACGGCAAGCACACCATCTTCGGCGAGGTCGCCGACGGCCCGAGCCGCGAGGTCGTGGACAAGATCGCCGCCGTGCCCACCGGCCAGATGGACAAACCGCTCGACGACGTCGTCCTCGAGCGCGTCGAGATCGAGGACTGACCCCGCCACCGCGGGCTCGGGCGCAGGAACGAGACAGCCGACGTGAGTGAGCAACCGGCCTACCCGGATGCCGTCGCGCCGGTCCCGGTGTGCCCGCGGCACCCCGACCGCGAGTCCTACGTGCGGTGCCAGCGGTGCATGCGCCCCACCTGCCCGGAGTGCCAGCGCCCGGCCGCGGTCGGCATCCAGTGCGTCGACTGCGTGGCCGAGGGTGCGAAGACGGTGCGCCAGGCGCGCACCGTCTTCGGCGGCTCGGTCACCGACGGCCGGCCGGTCGCGACGATGGCCATCATCGGCATCTGCCTCGCGGTGTTCGTCGCGCAGTACGTCCCCGGGTTGACCGACCAGATCAAGTTCGTCCCCGCCTTGGCCAACAGCGAGCCGTGGCGGTTCCTCACCTCGGCGTTCGCTCACGGCGGCATCACGCACATCGCGTTCAACATGTACGCGCTGTGGATCATGGGTAGCTACCTCGAGCCGATGCTCGGGCGGGCCCGGTTCGTCGCCATCTACCTGCTCAGCGCCCTCGGCGGCTCGGTGATGTACCTGCTGCTGTCCAGTCCTCCGTCCGCTTCCGACATCGCCGTGGGGGACTACGGGATGTGGTGGACGGGCGCGGTCGGGGCCTCCGGTGCGGTGTTCGGCCTGTTCGGTGCGTTCCTCGTGCTGCAGCGCCGGCTCGGCCGCTCAGCGGCCGGTATGTACGTGATCATCGGCATCAACGCGGTCATCGGCTTCATCCCCGGGTTCAACATCGCCTGGCAGGCCCACCTCGGCGGGCTGCTCACCGGGGCGGTCGTGGCCGCGGCCATCGCCTACTCGGGCCGCGACCGGGCGCCGCTGGCCCCACCGGCGAGCCAGCGGGTGCACTGGTTCTCGATGGGCGGCATCCTGCTCGTGCTCGTCGTGCTGACGATCGGGAAGTACGCGCTCGCCGGAGGCTGAGCAGCCTCGCCTGTGACGGCGCTGGGTGGACGCCGTGCTCAGGCTGTGGGTTACACGGTTGTCATTCGTCCCCAGTGGGGACAACTCCTGTGGACAACGCTGCTGAGGACCTCGCGGTCAGCGCCAGCGGGTCGTCATCAGGAAGCCCGAGAGCATCAGGCCGAAGCCGACGGCGAGGTTCCAGCGGCCGATCGCGGGGACCGGGAACTGGTTCACGCCGGAGATGTAGAACGTGACGACCCAGAGCAGGCCGACGATCATCAGGCCGAGCATCAGGGGCACGAACCAGCGTGGGTTGGGCGTCGTGTTCTTCTGCGCCGTGCGCGGCGGGGTGTATGCGGGTTTGGAGCGACCCTTTGACTCGGGCACGAACGGTCTCCTCGTGGCGTTGATGGTGTTGGCCTAGCGTAGAGGGTGTTCGGGGAAAGGAGGTGGCCGCCGTGGCCGGTGAGCACGCTGGACGGGTCGACCGTCCCTCCATCTGGCCCTGGCTGGTGCCCGTCGCGGCTCTGGTCGCGGGCTCCCTGTTCGCCTCCAGCGTGCGCGCCTCCGACGGCAGCGACCTGCGCACCGACCAGGCGCGGCTGCCCGACCTGATCCGGGCCCAGAACCGCACCAACGCCGACCGCTCCGCACAGTTCGGCGCCCTGCAGGGCCGGGTCGACGAGGCCACCGCCGCGCTCGCTCCCGGCGACCTGCAGACCCAGAAGCTCGAGCGCCAGGCCAACGAGATCGCCGCCGCCGCCGGCCGCACCCCCGTGCGCGGCCCCGCGCTGCGGGTCACCCTCGACGACGCCAAGCTCGCCGGGGGCGACGTTCCCGCCGGCGCCGACCCCGACGACTACGTCATCCACCAGCAGGACGTGCAGTCGGTGGTCAACGCGCTGTGGAGGGGAGGCGCCGAGGCGATGATGCTGCAGGACCAGCGGGTCATCTCGACCAGCGCGGTGCGGTGCGTCGGCAACACGCTCATCCTGCAGGGGCGGGTCTACTCGCCGCCCTACGTCATCACCGCCATCGGCGACCGCGGCGCGATGCGCTCCGCGCTCGACAGCGACCCGTCGGTGGGAAACCTGCGCGACTGGTCGATCGCGGTCGGGCTGGGCTACGACGTGAGCAACGTGGGCCAGCGCACCTTCCCGGCCTTCAGCGGGTCCATCGTGCCTGAGTTCGCCTCCACCCCCGCGTCGTGATGCTGCACCATTGACGCCATGACCCGCATCCTCGTCGTCGACAACTACGACAGCTTCGTCTTCACGATCGTCGGCTACCTCGAACAGCTCGGGGCCGACTGCGAGGTCGTGCGCAACGACGCGGTCGCCCCGGCCGACGGGGCCGAGTTCGACGGCGTGCTCGTCTCACCCGGCCCCGGCACGCCCGAGGAGGCCGGCGTCTCGATGGCGATGATCGAGGCCTGTGGCGAGCGAGAGCAGCCGATGCTCGGCGTGTGCCTGGGCCACCAGGCGCTCGGGGTCGTGCTCGGGGCGACCGTGGGTCGGGCTCCCGAGCTGCTGCACGGCAAGACCTCGCAGGTGCACCACGACGGCACCGGGTTGCTCGAGGGCGCCCCCGACCCGTTCACCGCCACCCGCTACCACTCGCTCACCATCGAGCCCGCCACCCTGCCCGACGAGCTGCTCGCCAACGGCCGCACCGAGAGCGGCATCATCATGGCCGTGCGGCACGCGAGCCTGCCGCTGCACGGCGTGCAGTTCCACCCGGAGTCGGTGCTCACCCACGGCGGTCACCGGATGCTCGCCAACTGGCTGCGGCTGTGCGGGATGCCGGATGCCGTCGCCCGCTCGGCTGGGCTGAGCCCGCTCGTGCACGACGCCGCCGGCGTCGCCCGGATGGTCGCCGCCGGCTGACCGGGCAGCCACGGCCCTAGGGGCTCGGCGGCACCGTGGGCGAGGTGCTCTCGGACGGCTTCGGCGTCGGGGTCGGCGTCGGTGTCGGTGTCGGTGTCGCCGTCGTGGGGGTCACGGTGGGGGCGGCCTTCTGGGCCACGGTGATCTTCACCGTGCCGCCGATGTCGAGCGTGCCGTCGCGCGGGCTCTGGGAGACGACGGTGCCCTCAGGCACGTCGTTGGTCTGCCTGAACGAGGTCTGCACCTTGAGGTTGAGCCCGGCGATGGTGGTCTGCGCCTCGCTCTGCGTCGTGCCGACGACGTTGGGCACCGCCACCTTGCCGGTGCCGACCCGCACGGTGATCTTCGTGTCGGGTGCCACGGAGGTGCCGGCGGCGGGGTTGGAGTCGATGATCTTGCCCTGCTCGGTGTCGGGGTCGTTGACCTCCTGGACGGTGCCGACCACCAGGCCCTGGTCGCTGAGCTGGCTCGTGGCCTCCGCCACGGTCAGGCCCTTCAGGTCGGGCACGGTCACCGCGGTCGGCCCCGAGGAGACGAAGACCTGAACGGTGCTGTTGAGGCTGACCTCGGTGCCGGCGGTCGGGTTCTGGCTGATCACGGTGTCGACCGGCACGCTGTCGCTCGGTGTGCGCTTGGGGTCGATGACGAGCTTGGCCTGGACCATCTTGGCGGTGGCGGTGTCGAGGGGGTCGCCGACCACCCGCGGCACGGCGACCTTGGGGGCCTCCCCCCCGTCGAAGTACGTCGAGAGCCCGTAGACCAGGGCGGCCAGGGCCGCGAGGGCGACGAGGGTGAGCACGATCCACCCGCCAGGGCCGCGCTTCTTCTCCGGGTTCTCCTCGAGCCCGGGGAAGGTCTCGGTGCCTGACTCGGTGCCCAGCGCCGGAACGGGTGCGATGCCGTAGGCCTGCGTCGCGTCGCCGGCCCCGGTGGGGACCACCTGGGTGGCGGCGGCCAGGGCACCGGCGCCGGCGAGGGCGGCGGCCGAGCCGCGGGCGGCGTCACTGATCGGCCGGCCGAGGCGCACCGCGGCGAGGTCGGCGCGGAACTCACCGGCGCTCTGGTAGCGGGCCTCGCGCGGCTTGGCCAGCGAGTGCAGCACGACGGCGTCGAGGTCCTCGGAGATGCCCTCGACGAGCCGCGACGGCGGCATCGGCTGCTCGCCGACGTGCTGGTAGGCGACCGAGACCGGGCTCTCGCCGAGGAACGGCGGGCGACCGGTGAGCAGCTCGAAGAGCATGCAGCCGGTGGAGTAGAGGTCTGAGCGCTCGTCGACCGATTGGCCCTGAGCCTGCTCGGGCGAGAGGTACTGCGCGGTGCCGATGACGGCCGAGGTCTGGGTCATCGTGGCGTTGGCGTCGGCCATGGCGCGGGCGATGCCGAAGTCCATGACCTTGATCGAGCCGTCGGGGGCGATCATCACGTTGGCAGGCTTGATGTCGCGGTGGACGATGCCGTTGCGGTGGCTGTAGCCCAGCGCGTCGAGCACGCCCTCGGTGATGCGCAGCGCCTGGGTGGGCCCGACCGTGCCGCGCTCGGTGATCTCCTGGCGCAGCGTCTTGCCGTCGACGAACTCCATGACGATGTAGGGCACCTTGACCTGGGCGCCGCCGGTCTCGGTGAGGATGTCCTCGCCGTGGTCGTAGACCGCGACGATGGAGGCGTGGTTCAGCCCCGCTGCCGACTGGGCCTCACGGCGGAAGCGGGCGAGGAAGGTGTTGTCGCGCGCGAGGTCGCTGCGCAGCATCTTGATGGCGACCGAGCGGCTGAGCCGGGAGTCGTAGCCACGGTGCACCTCGGCCATCCCACCGCGTCCGAGGAGCTCACCGACCTCGTAGCGTCCCCCGAGCAGCTTCGGGACCTCAGGCATGTGTTGCTCTCCTCATCGGTTCAACCGCGCTTCCATCATCTGCTTGGCGATCGGGGCGGCGACGGTGCCGCCCCCCGCCTCGCTGCCCGCGACACCGCCGTCCTCGGCGATGACCGCGACGGCGATCTTCGGGTCGTTCGCGGGTGCGAACGAGATGAACCAGGCGTGCGCCTTGCGGCCCTCACCGTGCTGGGCGGTGCCGGTCTTGCCGGCGACGTCGACGCCCTGCATCTGGGCGCGCTGGCCGGTGCCGTCCTGGACGACGGACTCCATCATCCGGGTCAGCTGGGCGGCCACCTCGGGGGTGACCGCCTGTGAGAGCTCCTGCGGGTCGGCCGACTCGATGACCGCGAGGTCGGAGCCGATGACCGACTGCACGAGATAGGGCTTCATGACGACGCCTCGGTTGGCGATCCCGGCGGCGACCATGGCCATCTGCAGGGGCGTGACCTGCACGTCGAACTGGCCGATCGAGCTCTGGGCCAGCTGCGGCTTGTTCATCTCGGCGGGCACCCGGCTGGGCGTGACCCGCATCGGCACGGTGAGCCCGTCGCCGAAGCCGAACTTCGCGGCCTGCGACTGCAGCGCGTCGGCGCCGATCTGCATCCCGAGGTAGGCGAAGGCGGTGTTGCACGACACCGCGAGCGCCTCGGTCATCGTGATCTCCGGGGTCGACCCGCACGCGCGGTTGTCGTGGTTGGGCAGGTCGGCCGAGGTGTCGGGCAGGTCGAGCACGGCCGGCCCGGGCAGCATCGAGTTCTCGGTGTACTCACCGGTGGACAGCGCGGCCGCGGCCGTGACGACCTTGAAGACCGACCCGGGCGGGTAGAGCTCGTTGATCGTGCGGTTCAGGGTCGGCTTGTCGGGGTCGGCGTTGAGCGCCTTGGAGTTGCGCTCGACCACCCGCAGGTCGTGGCTGGCGAGGTCGTTGGGGTCGTAGGTGGGGTTGCTGACCATGGCGAGGATGGCGCCGGTTGTCGGGTCGAGCGCGACCGCCGCCCCCTTGATGCCCTTGAGGCCGTCGGCGGCGGCCGCCTGCACCTTGGGGTCGAGGGTGGTCTCGATGTTGGCGCCCTGCGCCCGGCGACCGGTGAACAGGTCGGACACCCGCCGGTAGAACAGCTTGTCGCTCGAGCCGGACAGGAACGCGTTCTCGGCCTGCTCCAGGCCGCCCGAGGCGCCGAAGAACGAGTAGGAGCCGGTGACGTGCGCGTACAGCTTCGGCTCGTCGTAGACCCGCTGGAACTTGTACTCGTCGTCGACCGGCACCGACTTCGCGACGGGCGTCTGGCCCACGAGGATCTCGCCGCGCTCGCGGGCGAAGGTGGACAGCAGGGTGCGGCGGTTGTCGGGGCGCGCGTTGAGGTCGGCGGCGAAGACGTACTGGATGAGGGTCGTCGAGACCAGCAGCGAGGCGAACAGCACGGCGACGACGAGCGAGAGCCGGCGGACCGGGGCGTTCACGGCAGCTTCACGATCTCGGTGCGCGCCTCTGCCACGGGGTTCGGCGCGTTCGCAGCGGGCAGCGGGCGGCGGGCGTGGTCGGAGATGCGCAGCAGGATGGCGACCAGGGTCCAGTTCGCGAGCAGCGAGGAGCCGCCGGAGGACAGGAACGGCATGGTCAGGCCGGTGAGCGGGATGACCCGGGTGACGCCGCCGACCACGACGAAGCACTGCAGGGCGAGCGAGAACGACAGGCCGGCGGCGAGCAGCTTGCCGAAGCCGTCGCGGGTGCCGAGCGACGTGCGCAGGCCGCGCTGGATGAGCAGGACGTAGAGCATCAGCATGGCGAACAGGCCGATCAGCCCGATCTCCTCGCCGAAGGCGGGCACGATGAAGTCGGACTCGGCGAAGTAGGTGAGGTCGGGCCGGCCACGGCCCAGGCCGGTGCCGAACATCCCGCCCGACGCCATGCCCATCAGCCCTTTGGCGAGCTGGTCGGACGCCTGCAGCGCCTCGGGGCTGAAGGTGTCGAGCCAGAGCAGCACGCGGGTCTGCACGTGACCGAAGACCAGGTAGGCCACGTAGGCGCCGGCGCAGAACAGGGCGAGGCCGATGACGATCCACGACACCCGCTCGGTGGCGACGTAGAGCATCGCGACGAACAGCCCGAAGAACAGCAGCGAGGAGCCCAGGTCACGCTCGAAGACGAGCACGGCCAGGCTCGCGAGCCAGGCGACGAGGATGGGGCCGAGGTCGCGGCCGCGCGGCAGGGTGAGCCCGAGCACCTTGCGCCCCGCGACCGAGAGCGCGTCGCGGGTCTGCACGAGGTAGCCGGCGAAGAAGATGGCCAGGGCGATCTTTGCGACCTCACCGGGCTGGAAGGAGAACGGGCCGACCTGGATCCAGATGCGTGAGCCGTAGATCGAGGTGCCGATGACCGGCAGCAGCGGCAGCAGCAGCAGGCCGAAACCGATGGCACCGGCGAGGTAGGTGTAGCGCCGCAGCACCCGGTGGTCGCGCAGCACGAGGAGCACGATCGCCGCGATCACCATGGCGACGCCGGTCCACATCAGCTGGCGCAGGGCCACCCCGTCGGCGATGGACTTGCCGTTGGCGATGTCGATGCGGTGGATCATCACCAGGCCCAGCCCGTTGAGCAGGGTCATGATCGGCAGCATCAGCGGGTCGGCGTAGGACGCCCTCCAGCGCAGCACGAGGTGGAAGCCGATGGCCAGCGCGAGGTAGCCACCGACCAGGGTGAGCGTGCCGGGCGGGATGGTGCCCGTGGTGGCCAGCTCGACGTTGAGGTAGGCCAGCAGCACGATCGCCACGGCGCCGACCACCAGGGCGAGCTCGACGTTGCGGCCCCGGCGCGTGGGGTGCGAGGAGACGATGCTCATAAGGTCACCGGTCCGCCGGTCGCGACCGCGCCGGGCGGCACCGTGGGCGGGACGGTCGGCGCGATGTTCGGGGTGGCCCCGGGGGAGAGGGTGGCCGTGGGGGTCGGGGTGGCGGACGAGGACGGGGTGGGCGACGCGGTGGGGCTGGGGGTGGGCGTGGGTGCGGTCCAGGTGGCCGGCACGGTGCGGCACACCTCACCGTTGAGCTGGGCCCACCGGCAAGCAGTTGCCTGCAGCCGCAGCTCGGCGACCCGCACGTCGGCCGCCGCCCGGTTGTCGACCTCGATGCCCTGCTTGAGGCTGTCCTGGTAGGAGGTCGGCAGGTCGTCGATGGCGATCGTGGTGGCGAACTCGGGCTGGGACAACGAGATCGGGCCGAGGTCCTGCTCCACCCCGCGGAACACGGCCACCACGCCGTCCTGCTCGGCGAGGTAGTACTGGCGCTGGGACCACGCGTACCCGGCATACGAGCTGCCGGCGGCGATGACGACCAGCACGAGGGCGATGGCGGCCACCCGCAGCGCAGTGCCCCCGGGCGAGCGTGGCCCCTCCTCGGCCAGGGTGACCCCGTCGTCGGTGTCGGCGCCGCCGGTGGCCTGAGCGGTGAGGGCCGCGGCCTTGGCTGCCGGGGTCGTCGGTATCGGCCGGGTTCCGTTCTCGCGCACCGCCGCTGCGCCGACGACCTGAGGCAGGGTGGGCGGGGCGATCCCGATGTCGACGAGGTCGCCCACCACGACGGTGACGTTGTCGGGGGCGCCGGCGCGCAGGGCCAGGGCGACCAGCCGGTCGGCGGTCTCTCCCGGGTCGCCGGTGTCGGTGAGCACCTCGGTGATGGTGTCGCGCGCGACGTAGTCGGTGAGCCCGTCGGAGGCGATGACGTAGCGGTCGCCCATCCGGCCCTGGCGCACGACGAGGTCGGGCTCGTCCTCGTGGGCGCCGGTGAGCACCCGGGTGACGAGCGAGCGCTGCGGGTGGCTCTGTGCCTCGTCGGCGGTGATCCGCCCCTCGTCGACGAGGTTCTGCACGAACGAGTGGTCCTTGGTGATCTGGGTGACCACCCCGTCGCGCACCATGAACGCGCGCGAGTCGCCGATGTGGGCGAGCACGATCTTGTCGCCCGCCCGCAGCAGGGCGATGAGTGTGGTGCCCATGCCCTCGAGGCTGGGGTCGGCGTGGGCCTGGTCGCCGATCTCGGTGTTGGCGCGGTTGATCTGCTCGAGCAGAGCCGAGCTGACGTCGCGACCGCCGAGCGCCTCGCCGTCGAGCCGCACGAGAGCGCCGATGACCGTGGAGCTGGCGACGTCGCCGCCGGCATGCCCGCCCATGCCGTCGGCCATGGCCAGCAGGTGCGGGCCGGCGTACCCCGAGTCCTCGTTGTTGGACCGGACCATGCCGACGTCGGAGCGGGCGGCGTAGTGGAACGCGAAGGGCATCGGTTACCTCTGCAGCTCCACGACGGTCTGGCCGATCCGCAGCACGCTGCCGACCGCCACCTCGCGTGGCTCGGTGAGGCGCGTCGCGCCGAGGAAGGTGCCGTTGGTGGAGCGCAGGTCCTCCACCCGCCAGGTGCCGTCGTCGTCCTGGAAGATGCGCGCGTGCCGGCCGCTCGCGTAGTCGTCGTCGAGCACCAGGGCGCACTCGGGGCTGCGCCCGATCAGGGTGCCCGCCGGGCGCAGCGGCAGGGTGGTGCCCGACAGCGGGCCGGCCGTGACGGTCATCTTGGTAGGGCCCTTGCGGCCCCGGCCCCCGCGGGACTTCTTCTCCGGCCGCGCGGCGCTCGGCGGGGGCGGGTTCGCGCCCCGCGCGGCGGCCTTGGCGGCCCGGCCGCCCGCGCGGCGCTTGACGCGGGTGCCGTAGAGGTCGCCGCGCAGCACGCCGACCACCGCGAAGACGAAGAACCACATCAGCACCAGCAACCCCAGCCGCATCACGGTCAGGGTGAGCTCGCTCAACACGCCGCAGTCACCTCCGGCCGCCCCGGAAGGTGACCGAGGTGCGGCCGACCGTGACCCGGTCGCCGTCCTGAAGGTGCTCGCTGGTGATCCGCTCCCCGTTGACGAAGGTGCCGTTGGTGGAGCCGAGGTCGCGGATGGTGGTGACGAAGTGGGGGCCGTCGGTGGTCACCCGCAGCTCGCTGTGGCGCCGGGAGATGCCCGGGTCGTCGAGGATGATGTCGGCGCTGTCGTCGCGGCCGAGGATGGTGATCGCCCCCATCAGCGGGTAGCGCTCGCCGTCGACGTCGAGCCACGGGCGGTCGGCAGGGTTGGCCCGCTTGGGCCGGGCGGGCGGCGGTGGTGCCGGATGCCGGGCCGACGCGTCGAGCTCGTCGTCGTCGGCGGGCGCGCTGGCCCAGTCCGGGTCGGCGGCATGGGGAGCCGCAGCAGCGCCGGCCGCGGCGGCACCTGCGGCTCCGGACCGGACCACGCCGGGATCGGGGGCTGCGGGCGGGGCGGCGCGACCGGCATCCGGCGGTGCGGCGCGACCGGCATCGGGCGGCGCCTGGCGCGACTGCTCGCGGGGGCTCGGGACGCGCTCCTGCCCGGTGTTGCCGGTAGCGCGCGGGCGCGAGGCCTTTGACGGGCGGATGCGGAAGACGCCGGTCTCGAGGTCGTCGTGTTCCTCGAAGGTGATGTCGATCGGCCCGGCCGGTTGGTAGTGCTGGCCGTCGCAGTGTTCCTCGGCGGCGGCGACGAGGTCCATCTCTACGCTGGTGAGGTCGGGGTGGAGCCGGTCGTAGTCGCTGGGTGACAGCTCGATGGTGAACACGTTGGGCACGATGGCGCGGCCCGAGCTGGTGACCGCGCGGTCGTCCATGGCCCGCCGGATGTGGCTGGCGATCTCGACCGGGTGCACGGCGGAGCGCAGGTGCTTGGCGAACGTGCCCTGCACGGCTCGCTCGAGGCCCGCCTCGAGGCGGTCGAAAAGTCCCATCAGTGCACCTCCTCCAAGGAGTCTTGCGGCGGCAACGGTCTCGCAAGACTATCCGCCGGGGCTGGGCGATTCTTGAACGGCACGACCCGTACCGTGGACGGATGAACGATGCTGTGCAGCTCATCGTGCCCCGAGAAGTGCCGCTCGGGGGTCCCCGGTCCATGACCGTCCGGCGCACTCTGCCGGCCCGGGAACGCTCGTTCGTCGGGGCGTGGTGCTTCGTCGACCACTACGGGCCCGACGATGTGTCGGCCAGCGGTGGCATGGACGTCGCGCCGCACCCGCACTGTGGCCTCGCGACGGTGTCGTGGCTGTTCAGCGGCCAGGTAGAGCACCGCGACTCGCTGGGCACGGTGGCCACGGTGCGACCGGGCGAGGTCAACCTGATGACGGCAGGGCGGGGCATCTCGCACTCGGAGGTGTCGACCCCGGACACCTCCGTGCTGCACGGGGCGCAGCTGTGGGTGGTGCTGCCCGCCGCCTTGGCCGACGTGCAGCCGCGGTTCGAGCACTTCGGGCCGTCGGTGGTGGAGGTCGGCGACGGGGTGCGCGCGCAGGTGTTCGTGGGGTCGCTGTGGGGGTCGTCGTCGCCGGTGCGGGTCGAGACCCCGCTGGTGGGGGCCGAGGTGGTGCTCGCGGCCGGTGCTTCGGTGGTGCTGCCGGTGGCCGACGGCTTCGAGCTGTCGGTGCTCGTCGACGCCGGGTCGGTGGTGTTCGCGGACTCGCCGGTGGCGCGGGGTGAGCTGGCAGTGGTCGGTGCCGGCCGGCATCCGGGCGGGGTGTCGGTGACGGCGGGCGCGGATGGGGCGCGCGTGCTGGTGCTCGGCGGCGAGCCGTTCGGCGAGGAGGTGGTCATGTGGTGGAACTTCATCGGCCGCACCAGTGACGACGTCGCGGCGGCGCGCGAGGCGTGGGAGGACGCCGGTTCGGGGCGGTTCGGGGTGGTGGAGGGCTATGTGGGGGCGGTGCCGCGTATCCCGGCGCCGGCGCTGCCGGGAGTCCGGCTGAAGCCACGGGGCAACCGCGGGGGCGTCGGGTTCAGCGGCGGCGCGGAGGCGCCGGCGCTCTCCTGAGGGGCAGGGGGTGTCAGGGGCGCGGCTGGTCGCGCGCTCGGCATCCTTGGCTGAGGGGTTCGCCAGGGGTAGGGGTGTCAGGGGCGCGGCTGGTCGCGCGGTCGGCACCCCTCGTCTGCCCGGCATCGCGTCGCCGGGAACCGTTTTGTGGGATGCCGGGTGCATCGGGCACACTAGGACGGCTCACGCGAGCAGTCACGCGCAAGTGGCGGAACGGCAGACGCGCTGGCTTCAGGTGCCAGTGTCCGAAAGGGCGTGGGGGTTCAAATCCCCCCTTGCGCACAAAAGTGAACGACCCCGACACGCTTTTCGTCGGGGTCGTTCACTTTTGTGTGTCAGAGCGGATTTGGGAGGAGCTGCTGACGGGGTGAGGGACGAACCCCGACAGCAGCGACGGGTCCCCCCTTGCGCCGCGCAGACGGGTCCCCCCGTGCGCCGCGCAGACGGGTCCCCCCCTTGCGCACCGCGCAGACGGGTCCCCCTTGCGCACAGATCAGTGGAAAATCTCCCACGAGGGCCGAGGGGCCCAAGGGCCCTCGGCCCTCGGCCCTCGGCACGTCCGGACGCCCGCCCAGGACCACCCTCGCTGCGACGTTCCACCGGGCGGGCGGGCCACGACGTGCCCGGCGCCTCACCGGTACGCTCTGCCCGTGACCGGGCCCGGTGGTGCGACCGTGCGGATGCTCCGCGCGGTCCTCGCCACGCTCGTCGTCGTCGCGCTGGGCGCCGGTGCGCACTCCCTGGGCGGTGGGACGCCGCTCCAGCCGGTGCCGGTCGCGGTCGTCCTGGTGCTCGTCGGGCCGACCGTCTGGTTCATCGTGCGCGCCCGCACCTCCGTGGCCCGGATGGTGCTGGCGACCGGCTCCGGACAGGTCCTCACCCACCTGGCGCTGACCGCCATGGCCCCGTCGTCGGGAGGCACCGCCGCGGCGCACCCCCTCCACGACGCGGTGACGGTGACGGCCGGCGGGTCGAGCCCGACCATGGCGCTGCACGTCACCGGCCCGATGGTGCTCGCCCACCTGCTGGCCACGGTGGTGGCGAGCCTGCTGCTCACCCTCGGCGACGACGCCGTGCGGGCCGCGGCCCGGCGGCTGCGCACTGCGCTCCAGCCCGCCCCGGCACCGGCCCCCTGCCGTGTCGTCCCCGGCGCGGACCCCGTGCGTCGGCTCACCGGTCGCAGTGTGCGGCCGGTGGGGGGCAGGGCACCTCCGCTGCGCACCTGCTGAGTCGGTCCGGGTCCCGGGCCGGCCGCCACGTGACCCCTCGACCGACCGCGGGTTGACGCCCGCACGCCCCCAAGGAGCACTCTGTGCCCAGCCGTACCCTCGCGACCCGTGCGGTCGCCGTCATCTGCACCACCCTCCTGCTCGCCGGCGGCCTGGCCGCCTGCGGGTCCGACTCCACCAGCGACCCCGCATCCGCACCCGCTTCGTCGTCGGCCGTGACCAGTGGCCTGATCCTCGACGACGGCTGGGTCAAGGCCGTCGATGCCCCGATGGCCGGCGGCGAGATGTCCTCGACGCCCTCACCCACGGCGACCGCGTCCTCGGGGATGGCCGCCATGAGCGCCATGTTCGGCACCCTGCGCAACACCACCGGAGCGGACGTGACCGTCACCGGTGGCTCCAGCCCGGCGGCTGCGGCCGTCGAGCTGCACGAGACCGTGAAGAACGACTCCGGACAGCTGCAGATGCAGCCCAAGCAGGGCGGCTTCGTCGTCCCTGCGGGCGGTACCTACGTCCTGCAGCCCGGCGCCAACCACGTGATGCTCATGGGGCTGAGCGGGGCGCTCGCGAACGGCGCGAGCACGACCGTCACCCTGACCACCAGCGCCGGAGAGGTCACCTTCACGGTGCCGGTCCGGGCCTTCCCAGGTGCGCAGGAGTCCTACGTCCCGACTCCCTCCGCCTCGTGACGACGTCCCGGCAGGACCGTGCGGAGGTCGGCTCCGCCCGCCGCACGGTCCTGCTCTCGGGGCTCGCCGGCGCCGGCCTGGTCGCCGGCGCGGCCGTGACGACCGTCGCCGGGTGCAGCCGGTCGGTGGAGGGCCCGCACGTGGCCGGGTCCCGAGCAGGTGCGGCCGTGAGCGGCGCGACCGCGCCGGCCCGCACGTTCCGCGGTGAGCACCAGGCCGGCATCCTCGAGCCCCCACCGGCGCACGCCAGCTTCGTGGCGCTCGACCTGGGCCCGGGTGCCGACCCCGACGCGGTGCGCCGGCTGCTCACCGTGTGGACCGACGACATCGAGCGGCTGATGTCGGGGCGCGGCACCCTCACCGACCTCGAACCGGAGCTCGCGGCCCGGACGGCAGGGCTCACCGTGACCGTCGCCGTGGGACCGGCCGTCGTCGAGGCGGCCGGGGCCGAGGTGCCCCACTGGTTGGGGGCGCTGCCGGCCTTCGCCGTGGACCGCCTCCAGGACCGGTGGAACGGGGGCGACCTGCTCCTGCAGATCTGCGCGACGAGCCCCACGACGGTGGCCCACGCCCAGCGACGCCTGCTCGCCGGGGTCGCCGAGCTGGTCCGGGTGCGCTGGGTGCAACGAGGTTTCCGCGAGCCGCACGAGGGCCCCGGGGTGCCGATGCGCAACCTGCTGGGGCAGGTCGACGGCACGGTGCAGCCCGACGTCGCCGGTGTCGACGCGGGCCTGCTGTGGAGCGGGGACGCCGGGCCGGCCTGGCTGCGCGGTGGCAGCTCGGTGGTCGTGCGGCGCATCGCCATGGACCTGGAGGCGTGGGACCGGGCCGACCGGCTCTCGCGCGAGAACGCCATCGGCCGGCGCCTCGACACGGGGGCACCGGTGACCGGAGGGCCGGTCGACGCCGCACCGGACCTCGAAGCCGTCGACGAGCTGGGGTTCCACCGGATCGACGACGCCGCGCACCTGCGACGGGCGCACGCCACCGCTCCCCACGAGCGGTTCCTGCGGCGGCCCTACTCCTACGACGACCCACCCGAGGGCGACGCGACGAGCTCGAGCGGGCTGGTCTTCGTCGCCTACCAGGCCGACCCGGAGCGGCAGTTCGTCCCGGTGCAGCAGCGGCTGGCCGACGTCGACCTGCTCAACTTGTGGACCACGCCGATCGGGTCGGCCGTCTTCGCGGTCCTGCCCGGTGCCGCCCCGGGCCAGATCCTGGGCGAGGCGCTGCTGGCCTGACCCGTGGACCGCGAGCCACCGAGCAGGGCCGTCGCCGGCAGAGTGGTCAGGAATGCCACGGGCGCCACGACGAGGATCGTCCGCAGCGGGCGGCCGGTCTCAGCCGGGGCGATCGGACGCTATGCGCGGTGGCCGGTGATGCCCTCGCGGTGCCGGTCGGTCATCTCGCGCATCGCCTCGAGCAGGTCGCGCATCGCGGTCAGCTCGGCCACGGTGTGCTTCGCGAAGAGTCCCTGCCCCTCGTCGACGAGCGGGGCGTACATCGCGTAGGTCGAGCGCAAGCCCTCCTGCGTCATCCGCACGAGCACCCGCCGCCGGTCCGCCTCGTCGCGCACCCGCTCGACCAGCCCCTTGGCCTCGAGCCGGTCGACGAGTGCCGTGGTGGCGGCCGGCCGTAGCCCGGTGGCCGTGGCGAGCGCGCCGGCGGTCTTCGGCCCGTCGACCAGCCAGTCCAGGCACCGCAGGTCGGCCGGTCCGAGGGCCAGCGCGCGCCCGACGGCGTCGTCGTAGGCCTGCACGCTGCGCTGGTATCGCTGCATGGCGCCGCCGAGCTCGGCCACCAGTTGACGACGCGCCACCACTCCGCATACCCTTCGATAATCGAAATATACGAACCTCGTACAGAAGGACTCGACATGAGACTACTCGTCGTCGGCGGAGGCGTTGCCGGACCGGCCGTCGCGCTCGCCGCCACCCGACTCGGCCTCGACGCGACCGTGCTCGAGCGCCGCCTCGTCGCCGACCCCGACGAGGGCTCGTGGGTGACCGTGGCCCCCAACGGGCTCGACGCCCTCGCGGTGCTGGGGGTGCTCGACGAGGTCAGGAGCATCGGCCACCCGAGCCGGCGCAACCGGATGTTCGGCGCCACCGGCCGCCACCTGGGCGACGTCTCGCTCGGCGTGCCGCTCGACGACGGCACGGTGGCGCTCACGATGAAGCGGTCGGCGCTCGCGGTGCTGCTGGGGGATGCCGCGCGGCGCGCGGGTGCCGACGTGCGGCTCGGTGCCGAGGTGGCCTCCGTGCACGACGATGCCGGGGGCGCGCGGGCCGTGCTCACCGACGGGTCCGTCGTCACCGGCGACCTGCTGGTCGCCGCCGACGGGGTGCGGTCACCGGTGCGCCGGAGCATCGACCCCGGGGCACCCGAGGCGAGGTACGTCGGGCTCACCAACTTCGGTGGCATCACCTGCGGCACCCGGCTCGGCGACGACCTCACGCCCGAGGCCTGGCACTTCGTCTTCGGCCGCCGGTCGTTCGTCGGTGCCCACCCGCTGCCCACCGGCGACGTCGTGTGGTTCGTGAACGTGCCCCGCCCCGAGATCGGGCGCGAGGAGCGGGCGGCGACCACCGAGGCGCAGTGGCTGGCGTGGCTGGCCGAGCTGGTCGCCGACGACGCGGGGCCGGCATCCGCGCTGGTGGCCGCCGGGCGGCTCGAGCTCGCCGGCGACAGCACCTTCGACCTGCCGCACGTGCCGACCTGGTGGCGCGGGCGCACGGTGCTCGTCGGGGATGCCGCGCACGCCCCGTCGCCGAGCAGCGGCCAGGGCGCCGCGATGGCGCTCGAGGATGCCGTGGTGCTCGCGCGGTCGGTGGCGGCGCACGGCGCCGACGGGCTCGCCGCCTACGAGGCGGCTCGGCGCGACAGGGTCGAGGCGATCGTCAAGGCCGGTGCCCGCAGCAGCAGTGCCAAGATCCCCGGCCGCCTCGGCCGCGTGCCGCTGGAGACGATGCTGAGCCTGGTCTTCCGCTCCGGCGTGGCGGCGCGCTCGACCGACGGCTTCACGGCGCACCGGCTGGGCGCTGGGCTGAGCCCCACGCGCTGAGCCCCACGCGCTGAGCCCCGCGCGCTGAGCCCGCGCTGAGCCGCGCGGACCGAGCCCACCGAGCATGCGGCGGACGCATCTCGCCGCGAGAGCCCGGCATCGCGCAGGATGTCCGGGTGAACACCTCCGAGGTCCCCGGCACCGCACCGGCGACGACCACCGCCCCCACCGGCCTGGGCCCGGTGGCCGCGGGCGCCCTCGTCTTCGGTGCCAGCGCGGCGGTGCTGGTGGTCGAGCTCACCGCCTTGCGCCTGCTCGCTCCCTACCTGGGGCTCACCCTCGAGACGAGCACCCTGGTCATCGGCATGGCCCTGGCCGCGATCGCGCTCGGCGCGTGGGCCGGAGGTCAGGCCGCCGACCGGATGCCGCCACGGCGTGCGCTCGGGCCGCTGCTCGCCGGCTCGGGGGTGGCGGTCGCGCTGATGCCGTTCCTCGTGCGCGGCGCCGGCGAGGCGGCCGGGGCGAGCGGCGCCCTGCTGATGTCCATGTTCGCCATCCTCGTGCCGGGCGCGCTGCTGTCGGCCGTGCCGCCGATGGTCACTAAGCTGCGGCTCACCGACCTGGCCGAGACGGGCGCGGTGGTCGGCCGGCTCTCGGGCCTGGGCACCGTCGGGGCGATCGTGGGCACGGTGCTCACCGGCTACGTCTTCATCGCGGCGATCCCGGTGAGCACGGTGCTCGTCGGCCTGGGCATCCTGCTCGTCGCGGCTGCGGTGACCGTCGAGTGGCGGGTGCGCGGCGCCCGGGCCGCCGTGCTCGCGGTGGTGCTGCTGGTGCCGGGCGCCCTCGGGGCGACCTTCGGGCCGGGGCGGTGCGACGCCGACACGGTCTACCACTGCGCGCAGGTGCTGGCCGACCCGCAGCGGGCCACGGGCCGGGTGCTGGTGCTCGACGGGCTGCGGCACTCCTACGTCGACCTCGCCGACCCCACCCACCTCGAGTTCGAGTACGTGCAGGCCATGGCGGCGGTGTCCGACACCGCCTTTGCCCCCGACCGGAGCCTGTCGGCGTACCACCTCGGCGGGGGCGGGCTGACCCTGCCGCGCTACCTGGCGGCCGTGCGGCCGGGCACGACCAGCGTGGTCTCCGAGATCGACCCCGGCGTCGTCGAGCTGGATGCCGCGCGGCTGGGGCTGGTGACCGGGCCGCAGCTGGAGGTGCGCGTCGAGGACGCCCGGCTCGGCCTGCGTCGGCTGCCGGCCGACTCGCGAGACCTCGTGGTGGGCGACGCGTTCGGTGGAGTCAGCGTGCCGTGGCACCTCACCACGACGCAGGCCCTCGCCGAGGTGCGCCGCGTGCTGGGCGCCGAGGGGGTGTATGCCGCCAACCTCATCGACTTCGGGCCGCTCGACTTCGCCCGGGCCGAGCTGGCGACCATGCGCGAGGTCTTCCCGCACGTGGCGGTCGCGGCCGACCCGGGCACCCTCGAGCGCGAGGCCACGGCGGGCGGCAACATCGTCGTGCTGGGCTCGGACGCGCCGCTCGACGTCGCAGCGCTGCGGGCCGCCCTCACCGAGCGTGGCCTCACCTGGGGGGTGCTCGACGGCGCCGACATCGACGCCTGGGTCGGTGACGCGATGGTGCTCACCGACGACCACGCCCCGGTCGACCAGCTGCTGACGCCCTACCCGCCGCCGCTGCGCCCGAGGGTCTGAGCGGCGGCGTTCAGCCGGCCCACCCGGCCACCGCCCCGCTCGCCTGGAGGGCGTCGAGGACGGCGTCGGCGAGCCGGGCGTGGCCCGAGGCGTTGGGGTGGTCGCCGTCGTCGAGGAGGTCCTCGGTGGGGTCGCGGTGGCCACCGGACCCCTTGAGCGGCGTGTAGGCGTCGACGTAGGTCGCGCCGGTGTGGTTCGCCACGTCGACCACCACGTCGTTGACGGCACGGGTCAGCGCGTCGCTGCTGGCGACGTAGGTCGACCCGAGCGAGCGGCCCACGGAGCCGTCGACCCCGACGTTCCAGTACCCGAGCAGGGCCACCCGGGCCCCCGGCGCCAGCGCCCGGACGCGGTCGACGACGCTCGTGAGGCCCGACCGTAGCCCGGTCAGCGTGGAGTGGAAGCACGGTGAGGTGCCGGCCGGGTCGCACGCCGGGTCGCTCAGTCGAGTGAGGTCGAAGTCGTTGGCGCCGATCTCGACGACGACGAGGTCCGCTCCGTCGAGGAGGTCGGCGTGCGCGTGCCCACTGGCGAGGTCGGTGAGCACGTCCTGCGTCGTCCAGCCGCTCGTGGCGTCGTTGCGCAGCGTCACCGTTCGCCCGGTGGCGCGGCGCAGGTCGGGCGTCAGCTGCTCGAGGAAGCCGGCGCAGGCGCAGGTGTCCGCTGCCGGCACCGAGTCGCCCAACCCCAGCACGCGCAGCGGCGGCCGGGCGGCCGGGGCAGGTCGGGCGTGCGCGGTGGAGGGTGCCGACGACCCGGGTGGCGGCGGTGACGTCGCCGCGGACCGGGTCGACGACGACGACGGCGCCGGCGCGGCCGACCACGGGTGCACGGCCACCGTGACCGCCACGGCGCTGCCCAGGAGGAGGAGCACCGCGAGGGTGGCCCAGGCGAACCTGCGCGAACCGGCCACGTCAGGGCCGGAAGCCGGGCAGCGTGGACGCGAGCCACTGAAGGGCGGGCCGCACGTACGGGGAGTAGATCGCCGTGCGGTGGCCGCCGACCGGCACGATCGTCGCGCTGACGCTGAGCGGCGACCGCGCCGCGGCCAGGAACCTGGCGGTGGTCGGGTAGGCGAGGCTGTCCTGCCGCGACGCGAAGACCCACATCGCGATGGGCGGAGGCCGGTGGCCGGCCAGGTGCACCAGGTCGTAGCCCCGCAGCTGGGCCGGACCCAGCGGGTCGTAGCCGGCGAGGAAGTCCGGTTCGAAGTACCCCTCGAACACGACGGCCGCTCCGAACACGTTCGGGTGTCGCATCGCGACGGAGGCGGCGCACCATCCCCCGTAGGAGTACCCGAGGGTCGTCCATGACGTGCGCTGGGTCTGCACGTGCAGGTGCTGTGAGGCCCAGCGCGGCACCACGCTCGAGAGCCAGGTGTCGGTGCGCGGGTCGCCCGACGGCCCGTCGACGCACTCGGTGTCGATGGTGCGCGGGTCGTTGATCTGCGGGATGACGACGATGGATGGCGCCAGCCGGTGCGTCGCGGTGAGCGCGTCGGCCGTCGCCAGGTAGCGGCCGCGGATGAAGCTCTGTGGCACGCCCGGCCACCCGTGCAGGCCGAGGATGACGGGGTACTCCCGGGGCGCGGCGGGGTCGTAGCCCACCGGCAGGTAGACCAGCACCGGCACCGTGGCGCCGGTCGCGGGGTCACGCACCGTGTAGTGCTGCATCCGCTGCCCGGGCTGGGGAAGGGCGGGGTCGAGCGGGCTGCGCGCCAGAATGGTTGACGACCGCCGATTCGTGCTGGTCAGCGCCGCTGCGGTCGTGCCGCCGTGGTGGGCCGTGGCCCGGGTGGCGCCGGCTCCGAGCAGGTCGCCCCAGCTGGTGTAGAAGACGTACTGGTCGTTGAGCGCGGCGAGGCACAGGAGCACGACGACGCCGTTCAGCGCCAGCAGCGGCACGGACCGGCCGGCGACCCGCAGCAGCACAGGGCCGCGCCGGGGCCACCCCGACACGACGGCGACGAACAGGGCCAGGCCGATGAGGCCCAGGGCCCACATCAGGCCTGCTCCGGTCAGGGACATCGCGATCGCACCTCCACCCGCACCGTCGGCCTGGTGGCTGGGATCCACGTCGATGCCGGCTGTGGATCCGCTGTCAGACCAGCGCTGGGGACGGCGGGTCAGCCCGGCGGGTGGTCGAGCCGCTCGGGGTGGAGGAGCAGCTCGCGCACGATGCTGGCCATCCGGCCCGCATGCACGCCGTCGACGACCCGGTGGTCGGCGGTGGCCACGAGCACCAGCACCGGCCGGGCCACGACGGCGCCGTCGACGACCACGGCACGGTCCTGCACCGCCCCGACGGCGAGGTAGACCGGCGTGCGTGCGAACGGCAGCGGGGCGAGGAAGGCCTCGTCGAGGCCGAGGGTGCCGACGTTGGACACGAAGGCGCTGCCCAGTGGGAAGCCGGGCTGACCGACCAGGGCGCGCCCCAGGCCGCCGGACACCAGGCTCGAGGCCGCCATGACCGGCCGCATCGTCCAGGCCGGCACCCGCCGCACGAGGCGTGAGGTGCGCCGGTAGGCGTGGTCGTCGCCACGGCGCAGCCGGGCCGCGCCGGCCTCGACCGCCCGGGCCACCTCGACCGGGCTGAGCCGGTCGACGCCCGCCACCTTGACCGGGGCCAGGTCGGAGCCCTGGCCGATGTCGACGGCGAAGCCGATGTCGCAGCCCTCGAGCGGCACCAGCCGCCCGAACACCACCCGCGCCCGGATCTCCGGCACCTCGCGCAGCGCCCGGCCCAGCGCGGCCCCGACCACGTGGGTGAGCGTCACCCGCATCCCCGACTCGGCACGCACCCGCTCGAGGTAGGCCAGCGCGGCCGTGACGTCGACCTCCATCCGGGCGTAGATCCGGCCGTCACGCGACGGCCGCCAGGTGGCGACGGCGATCTGCCGGCGCACCGGCGTGCGGCGGCGGTTCACGCCGTCACCGGGCGCCCCGGGATGCCGGTGAGCACCGCGCGCACGACGACGCGCGGTGCGTGGGTGAGGGCCGCGACCGGGGCCGCGCGGCGCGGCATCCGCAGGTGGTGGCGGCCCTGCTCGACCGCGGTGACGACCCGCCGGGCCACGTCGTCGGGGTCGAGCAGGGTGAGCAGGCGGGCCCGCAGCACCCGGTCGAAGGCGGCGGCAGAGGGTTGGTGCCCGCCGATGCGGTCCATCATCTGCGAGCTGACCGGCCCGAGCTCGACCGCGAGGGTGCCGATCGGCCCGCCGCGCAGGTCGGCCCGCAGCCCGGAGGTCAGGTGGGTGAGGCCGGCCTTGGTGGCGCCGTAGGCGGCCAGCCCCGGGAAGGTGGCCACCCCGGCCATCGAGGAGATGTTGACCAGGTGGCCGCGCCGACGGGCGAGCATGCCCGGGAGCACCTGGCGGCACAGCTCGGCGGGGGCGAGCAGGTTCAGGGCCACGACCTGCTCGAGCTCGTCGGCGGTGAGGTCGGCCAGGTGGCCGGTGGTCTCGACGGCGGCGTTGTTGACGAGCAGGTCGACCGGGCGGTGGCCGGCCTCGACGCGCTCGACCAGGGCGCGGAGCTGGACGCGGTCGGTGAGGTCGCAGGCGACGGCCCGCCCGCCGACCTCGGCCGCGAGGGTGTCGAGGGCGTCGCGGCCCCGGGCGACGCACGTGACGTCGGCCCCGGCCCCGGCGAACCGGGTGGCGAGCCGGGCCCCGATGTCACCGGTCGCCCCGGTGAGCAGGACGTGGGCTCCGGCGACGCGCATCTGGCCAGTGTCCCCGACGCAGGTCTCGGAGCCGCCATCCGCTCGGCCTGCTCGTCTCAGCCTTGTCGAAGCTTGGCGCTCCCGCCGTGACCCGGCCGGCCCGCCATCGGCCGTTCCGCCCTGCGGAAGGGGGGCGGCGCCGACTTGAGGTGGTCGGAGACAATCTGGTTAGGTAAGCCTCACCTACACCGTCCGGGTGCCGGGGCTGCGAGTCGAGAGGGATGCCGTGATCGTCTGCCACTGTCACGTCGTCAACGACAAGGCGGTCGCCGCTGCGGTGGGTGCGGGGGCGCGCACCCTGTCGGAGGTCTGCCGGGCCACCGGGGCGGGTCGCGACTGCGGGGCCTGCGTCTTCTCGGTGCGACGACTGGTGTGCGAGCATGTGGCACTTGAGGTCCCCGAGAGCGCGGAGGCATGCCATGCAGCCAGTTGACCCCCGGATCGTCGAGCGGCTCAACGACGCGCTCACCTTCGAGCTGAGCGTCGTCAACCAGTACTTCCTGCACGCGCGGATGCTCGACAACTGGGGCTTCACCAAGCTCGGCAAGGTGTTCTACGACCTGTCGATCGACGAGATGCGCGACGCCGACGCCCTCATCTCTCGGGTGCTGATGTTCGAGGGGCACCCCAACATCCAGCGGCTGCACGCCATCCGGGTCGGTGAGGACGCCGAGGAGATGCTGCGCCTCGCGCTCGAGAGCGAGATCGCCGCCGTCGCCGAGTTCAACGCCTCCGCCCAGCAGTGCCACGACCTCGGCGACCACGGCACCGCGTCGCTGTTCGAGGCGATGGTGCTCGACGAGCAGCAGCACGCCGACTGGTTCGAGAGCCAGATCGAGGCGCTGATGCGCATCGGGCTGCCGCAGTACCTCGCGCAGCAGATGGACACCGCCGCCGGGCCGTGACCCTGCCGGGGCCGTGACCCTGCCGGGCCGGCTGCAACGGCTCAGCCGAGCGGCATCCCGTAGACGCGGGCGCCGGGTGGGCGGCCGAGCTCGGTGAACCCGAGCCGCTCGTAGAACGCGTGCGCCCCCACGTTGGCCTCGTCGACCCCCAGGTGCACGCCGGTGGCGCCGGCCCGGGCCAGTTCGCCGAGCACGGCCTCCATGACGCGCCGGCCCCAGCCCTGGCCCTGCAGCCGCGCCAGCAGGTCGACGTGCAGGTGCGCCGGGTGCGTGGCGAGCAGCCCGGCATCCGCGCGGGTGGGGTGGTGCAGCCGCTCGACGAGCGCCGCGTCATCGGGCGTCGTCCCGCTGCCTCGCGGGTAGCGGGCCTGCAGCGGCGGGAGCCAGACCCGCTCGACCCACTGCTCGAAGGATGCCGTGTCAGGGACCGCGACGCAGTAGCCGGCCACGCCGCGCTCGTCGTGCACGACGCGGCTGACGGCGCCGGGAGCGACGAGGTAGGGGCCGGCCCACACGTGGCCGAGCAGGTCGGGGTCGCCGTGCAGGGCGCTCGCGTCGCCACCGGCGGCGGCGGTGAGCAGGCAGACCCGGTAGGCGCCGGGCAGGTCGTGCACCGTGCCGGTCCGCATCGTCGTCACGGGCGCCACGCTAGCGGGGCCGGGGTGTCGCATGCCGGCGGTAGCGTGCCGCCATGAGCGGGTGGGACGAGGTCATTGCGGCGGTCGGCCGGGCGCAGCAGGGGATGCCGGGTGGTCACCAGGCGCTGCTGGAGCAGTGGGCGGCGACGTCCGGTGACGAGCACGCCCAGCGGTGCGTGCTGGCCCACTACCTCGCCGACGGCGAACCCGAGCTCGCCGACGAGGTGGCCTGGGACGAGGTGGCCCTGCGCGAGCACGCGCTGCTCGCCGACGACGCGTTCGTGGCGATCGGCATCCCGTCGGCTCGGGCGATGGCACCGAGCCTGCATCTCAACCTCGGCGACGGCTACCTGCGTCAGGGCCGGGTCGAGCAGGCCCGGGTGCAGCTCGATGCCGGGCTGGCGGCCGTCGACACGTTGGGTAATGACGGCTACGGCGCCGTGGTCCGCGGCGGCCTCGAGCGTTTTGCGGGGCGCCTGGCGTCGGTGACCGACCCTGACCTGCGCCCGGGGTCCTTCGCGGCGCTCACGTCGCAGGTGTCGGAGCCCACGTCATCAGTCGGCGATGCGGAGGCTGACCCGCACCGTGGTGCCGATCCCCACGACAGAGGAGAGCTCGACGCGTCCGCCCTGCGCCAGGACGAGCGCCCGGACGATGGGTAGGCCCAGGCCCGACCCCGGGGTGGCTGTGGCCTGAAGGCCTCTCCAGCTGCGGTCGAAGGCACGCTGGCGCTCGTCGTCGGTGAGGCCCGGCCCCGTGTCGACCACCTCCAGCACACCGTGCGGGCCGTCGGTGTGGACCCGAACCACCACGGCGTCGCGCGAGCGACAGTAGGCCGTGCTGTTCGCGAGGAGGTTCCCGACCACCTGGTGGAGCCGGTCGACGTCCGCGTGCACCACCACCCGGGGCTCGAGATCGACGCGCCAGGTGAGACCGGCATCCGTCATGGCCCGCGCGCGGGCTTGGACCGCGTTCGCGACGACGACCCCGAGGTCCACGTGAGCCAGGGTGAGCTGCAGCTCCTCGGACTCCACGGCGGAGAGCTCGGCGAGGTCGCTGACCACTCGGCCCAGCCTGGTCGCCTGGTCGTGCAGGGCGACCAACGTGCCGTGCTGGGGTGGCACCAGACCGTCGCGCAGCTCCTCGAGCCCGGCCTGCAGGATGGTGAGCGGGGTGCGCAGCTCGTGGGCGATGTCCGCGGTGTGACGCCGGCGGGCCTGCTCGGAGCGCTCGACCTCGCGGGCAGCCGCGTTGAGGGCGTCGACGAGCTCGGCGAGCTCGGGGCGACCGGGGTCGGGCAGGCGCACGGAGTGGTCACCGGCGGCGAAGACCCGGGTGAGCGCGAGGACCTCCTGGACCGGGGCCGCAAGGCGACGGGTCGCCAGGAGCGAGGCGGCGACCGCAGTGAGGGCGGCGACCACCGCCGCCAGGACGAGCCAGCTGGTGTCGACGGCCTCACGGTGCCCGGTCCGGGCGACCAGGTGCGGCACCACGCTGCCGAGCGTGAGCACCCCGAGAGCGGTGAGTGACACCGCCAGGAAGCCGGTGAGCAGGCGCAGCTCCATCGGGCCGAGGCGGCGCAACCGCACCCGACCGAGGCTGCGCAGTGTGGTCGGCCCGAGGGAGCGGTCAGTCATCTTCTCGGGCTCCCGAGCGGTAGCCGAACCCGACGACGGTCTCGATGACGTGCTGCCCGTCCGGCCCGAGCTTGTGTCGCAGGTTCTTCACGTGCGAGTCGACGGCCCGCTCGTACCCATCCATGGCGCTGCCGCCGATGCGCTCGACGAGCTCGTGACGGCTGAAGACCCGTCCATGAGTGTTCGTGAGCGCGACCAGCAGGTTCCACTCGCTCGGGGTCAGCGACAGCAGGGCTCCGTCGTGGCTCGCTTCGTGCCGGGCCTGGTCGATCCGCAACCGGCCGCCATCGAAGGTGCACACTCGCCCACCGCTGTCGACGTGCCGCCGGGCGAGGACCGCCTGCACGCGCAGCACGACCTCCGTGGGACTGAACGGCTTGACGATGTAGTCGTCGGCCCCAGCGCGCAGCCCGGCGATCCGGTCGGGCAGGGCCGCTCGGGCAGTGAGGATGATGACGGGGATGCCCGGTGTCGCCTGGTTGAGGACCTCCCGTCCGTCGATGTCCGGCAGGCCGAGATCCAGGAGCACGAGGTCGGGCCTGGACTCCTCGAGCTCGAGCAGTGCCCTGGATCCTGTGGCGGCGACGATGACCGACAGGCCGACGCGCACGAGATATCGACGAAGTAGCTCACGAATGTCTCGCTCGTCTTCCACGACGAGTACCGCCTGCATGTCTCCAGTGTCGGCCCGCCCGGTGCTGCTGCGTCGGAGATGCGACGTGGTAGACACCGCCCACGGGTGCTGCTCAGGGGTGGTCCGGTCGCTCATGACCGGCTCCTTACTGACGTCCTCGCCGCGGAGGGGCCGCACGATGACCGTGCGGCCCCTCCACACTCGTCGAGGAGTGTGGAATCACTTCGCCGCGACCACCGGGGGTAGCGAGGTGGGGACGATCGTGGTCCCCCGCACGGCGGTGGTGCGCACCGCCGGAACGGCCACGTATCCGCCCGGCACCCTGCGGATCGACCAGGCGAAGGTCACGACCGCTGAGGGGTTTCGGGCGGCGTCGGTCCCGCGCACGCTGAGGACGTAGCTGCCCTGCTTCAGGCCCTTGTACGTCATCGTCGGCTCGCAGCTGGCCCAGCGCTGGGTGACCACCGTGTTCTTGGTGAGCTGGCACTGGTAGGTCACCCGCGGCTCGTCTGCGCTGAGTGCGAAGGTCGACGTCGTGCCCAGCTTCACCGTGGTGATGGTGACGAGCGGAGCCGAGAGGTCAGCCGGCGTCACTGCCAGGTAACCCCCTGGCACCCTGCGGAGCGACCACGTGATGGTCACGACCTCGGAGGGGTTTCCGGCGGCGTCGGTCCCACGCACGCTGAGGGCGTAGCTGGCCTGGTTCAGGCCCTTGTACGTCACGGTCGGCCCGCAGGACGCCCAGGGCTTGGTGACCACGGTGTTCTTGGTGAGCTGGCACTCGAAGGTCACACCCGGCTCGCTCGCCGTGAGGGTGAACGTCGACGTGGTGCCGATCTTCACCGTGGTGATGGTGGCGAGCGGGGCCGTGGTGTCGAGCACGGTCCACGGCTCGGTCGTGACAGGCGCCGAGGTGTTGTCGGCCTCGTCGGTCCCACGCACGGAGAGGACGTAGGTCCCCGGTGCCAGGTCGCTGTACGTCACGGGAGACGTGCAGGTCGACCAGGTGCCGTCGATCGTGTCCGTGGCCAGCATGCACTCGAAGACCACGTCGGTCTCGTCCGCAGTGATCTCGAAGGTCGCTGTGGCGCCGGGGATGCTGACGCCCTGGGGCGCAACCTCGACCACCGGGGGTGTCTCGTCGAGCGGCGCGACGGTCCAGCTGCGGGTGACGACCTGCGAGACGTTGAGCGCCTTGTCCGTCGCTTTGGCGGAGAAGATGTAGTCCGCCGGCGGCAGGTCGGTGTAGGTCTTGGGAGACGAGCACGACTCCCAGGCTCCGGCCGTGCCGTTGGTCGTCAGCATGCAGGTGAGGTCCACGGGGCTCTCACTGGCAGTGAGGGTGAACGCCACGGTCGACCCGGTGGCGGTCGTCGGCGTCACGGTGAGCACCGGTGCGGTGGTGTCCTCACCTGCGTCAGGTGGCTGCTCGCCGTGGCTCTCCGGGGCGAAGACGACCACGGAGATCGGGTCGAGGGTGTTGCCGTCCGTGAGGTTGACGCCGAAGGCGTAGCTGCCCACCGGTGCTCCCTCGGCGACGGTGACGTACCAGGTCACCGGGTTGTAGCCGCCCAAGAGCGCGGCGTTCCAGGTGCCCACGAGCTGCCCCGCGGCGTTGAGGGCCAGCGGCATGGCAGCCATGTCGGTGCCGATGCTGCCGTAGACCTTGAGGTCACCCGCAGCGAGCGCTTCGCTGTCGGGCGTCAGTGGGTCCTCGAGGGGGCCGGTGACGGTGAGGTTCAGCTCACCGGTGCCTGCCGCGGGCGCGTGGACCTGCAGCGGGACGGTCATCGCCACGCCCTGGGTCACGAACTTGGGCAGGGTGGCGCCCCACAGCACGGTGGTGGCGTTCTCGTTGACGGTGATCGTCCCGGTCTCGTGGGCCAGGACCGTCGCGGGGTCGTCGACGTCGACGAGGTCGAGGGTCACGGTGTACACGCCAGTGGGTGCACTCGCTGCGACGGTGGCGGTGAACGTCGTTGAGACGTTGTATCCCGGCCACACGGGGAACCCGGTGTCAGGTCCCCACCTGCCGACGAGGTCGCCGTTGGAGTCCACGGTGAAGGGAACCGGCGTGCCGTCGGCCTTGGCGACCGCGGTGACGTCACCGGCTGCGAAAGGAGTGGTGGCGTCGATCGTCAGGCGCAGCTGCGCTGTGTCGATGAGGTCCCCACCGAAGGGGTTGAGCAGCGACGCCGTCAACTCGAAGGGGAAGGTCTGGAAGACGTTCTCCGGGAGCGTGCCGAGGTCGACTGCCGGGTCGTGGATCGCCTTGAGCTGGTCCGCGGTGGTGTCCTGTCCCGGGACGTCCATGAAGAAGCCGGGGAGGAACGTGTTGTCCGGGACGAAGTTGCACATGGCTCGAACGTCGTCGGCCAGCTGGGCGAACGCCGTGATGCCGGTCAGGGTCCGGGTCCCGATCGGGCTGCCGGACAGGGTGGTGAAGGGCACCTGGTCAGTGATCTTGCTGACCTTCCACGTGAGGGTGGCCACGTCGAGCCAGGTGACGCTGCCCTTGAAGGTCTCCGAGCGGTTGTAGCTGAAGCCGCTGTAGTCGATGAACTGCTCCGTGGGAGAGATCCCGTCGGCACCGTCGGGGTCAGACGAGGTGACGAAGCTGACGCCCCACGGGGACGTGTAGTCAGCGGTCGGCGGGAAGCCGATGATCCGGTTGTAGTACTCGACCGCGTCGATGCTCACCGGTACTGACTTGCCGGCTGCCGCACCGATGTTCATGGCGGCGAGCTCCCACGTGTCGAACCGGCTGTTCGACGTGGCGTCGGCGGGAACCGGCCCGATCTCGGCCGGCGGCCCCGCCATGGTGGTGGGGGTGGTGGGAAGCCCCGGGATGGTCCCGCTCTTCATCAGGGACTGGTAGATCCCCGCGTTCTCCGGAGCCGCGTCGATGGTGCGGTCATCGAAGACGATGCGGCCGGTGGACTCGAGGGCGATCGCGTCGGCGAACCGCAGCTTCAGCTGGACATCGGCGATCTTCTGGTCGATGACGGCCTCGGCGGTGCGGGCGAGGTTGAGCCGTTCGAGCTCGGCCTCCTTGACGAACATGCCGTACAGCGGCTGGGTGTCGCACGCGCCGGTGAAGTCCGCCGGCACGGTGTCGTCCTGGATCCACTCGCCCTGCAGCGGCACGACCCAGACGGTGCGACCGTCGACCGGGTTCGTCGTGGAGCCCACGCCGGGGATCGCCACGTAGGAGACCGGCTGCACGCAGTACTCGACCGCCGCTGCTGTCTCCGCGGTCTCCGGGACGGTGTACTTCTGGAGGATGGGCGCCCCCGCGGGGTCGCGCAGGGCGATCACGAGGTCGGAGTAGACGGATCCGGTGGTCTCCCCGCCACCGCCACCGCCACCGCCACCGCCGCCACCCCCACCGCCACCGCCGCCGCCGCCGCCGCCACCCCCACCGCCGCCAGGCCCGGCGGCCATCGCCGGGGTCACGGCCAGCGCAGCTGCTGCCACCGCCCCGATCACACTCGCCAGCATCCTGGTACCCCTGCGTGCCTTCATGTCCCTGCCTCCTCGTCGACGCCGGCCCAGAGAGCCGATCGCTCCTGAGGGCTTCTGCCGGCCGGCTGGTGGACCCCTTGCGCCCACCAGCCGGTCATACCGTCAGCGTGTTCTGGCCCCGTGGGGACCGGGTGGCCGCCGTGTGGTGATCGTGTGGAGGTTGCGCGCTGCGCTCGTCACGCGGGTGTGATGTCGTGCACCACCGCGCCGAACCCCCGCCATCCGGGGTTCGGCAGGCCCAGGGCCCACCGCTGGGCGGGGATCGTGCGCCCCGCGGGACCGGGGTCGCGTCAGGTCGGGCCGAAGCCCGTCGTGACCAGCACCAGCTCGCCGGCCTCGTCGGTGGCGGCGAGGTCGAGCTCGGCGGTGATCCGCCAGTCGTGGTCGCCGTCGGGGTCGTCGAGGATCTGGGTGACGACCCAGTGGTCGGCATCCTCCTCGTCGATGCGGAAGAGGGCCGGCCCGCGTGCCTGTGGGCCGGTGCCGAGGTCGTCGTACTCGGCGCGGTAACCGGCGGCTGCTGCCTCCCACTCGTCCTGGGTGAGGCCGCCGTCAAGCGCGGCCAGGCCGGCGAAGCGGCGCAGCGACACCAGCTCAATGCGGCGGAACATGTTCTGCCGCAACATAACTCGCAGCGCGCGGGGGTTCGCCGACAGCGCGCGCCCCTCGCTCGGGATGCGCACCTCGGTGAGCGGTTCGTCGGTGGGGTTGGCGAGGGACTCCCACTCGTCGAGCAGGCTGGAGTCGGTATGCCGCACCACCTCGCCGAGCCACTCGACCAGATCGTCGAGCTCCTCGGTGCGGGCGGAGGTGGGCACGGTCGAGCGCAGGGCGCGGTAGGCGTCGGTGAGGTAGCGGAGCACCACACCCTCGGCGCGGAACAGCTTGTGGTGCGCGACGAACTCACCGAACGTCATCGCCCGCTCGAACATCTCGCGTACCACCGACTTCGGCGACAGCCCGCGCGGGTCGACCCATGGGTGGCGCTGCCGGTAGACCCGCAGCGCCGCCTCGAGCTCCTCGGCCAAGGGGCGCGGCCAGCTGACGTCGTCGAGGGCGTCCATCCGCTCCTCATACTCCAGCCCGTCGGCCTTCATCGCGCCGACCGCCTCGCCGCGGGCCTCGAACCGCTGAGCCATCAGCACCGGTCGCGGGTCGTCGAGGGTGGCCTCGATGACGCTCACGACGTCGAGGGCGTAGCCGGGCGCCTCGGGGTCGAGCATCTCGAGCACGGCCAGGGCGAAGGCCGACAGCGGCTGGTTGAGGGCGAAGCCGTCCCCGAGGTCGAGGGCCACCTGGAACGGGCCCTCGACGAACCGCCGCTCGTCGCCACGCACGAAGTGCTCGAGCGCCCCGACCTCCCCGACTTTCCCTGCGAGAAGCTGCTCGTCCGCGCCATCCTGCGGCGTGTCGCCGGCTGCTGGCAGGGAAGGTGCGGGAGCCCGGCCCGCGGCGGCGAGCAGCGCGCCGATCGGGCCGAGGTCCGCGTCGGCCACCGGGCCGGGGATGCCGTTCGCACCGTCCGCGCTCTCTGCCCCGTTCGCCACGGGTTCGCCGCTCGCCCCGTCGACCCCGTCCGCGCCGTTGACGCCGTTGCTCGAGGGAGCGTCGGGGGCGACGCCGGACGACGGTGGGTCACCGGCATCCGGGAGGTCGGCGGGCAGCCAGTGGTCGAGGTCGGAGCCGTCGTCGGGCTCGACCACCTTGGCGCGCAGCAGCGACGCGAGCACCTGCACGGCCCGCTCGACCAGGGCCTCACGACGCTCGGGCGTCTCGTGGTTGTCGAGCAGCAGGGTGTGCAGCGCGGACTGCTGGCCCTCCCACTGGTCGAGCACGTTGAGCACCATCGCGTGGTTGACCCGCATCTTCGAGGTGAGCGGCTCCGGGGCGGCGGCGACGAGCCGGTCGTAGGTGGCCTCGGTGTAGCTCAGCGTGCCGTCCTGCGGCTTCTTGTGCACCACCTTGCGCCGCTTCTTCGGGTCATCACCGGCCTTGGCCAGCGCCTTGGCGTTGAGCACGAGGTGCTCGGGCGCCTGCACCACGACGTAGCCGATGGTGTCGAAGCCGGCCCGCCCGGCGCGCCCGGCGATCTGGTGGAACTCCCTGGCCCGCAGCACGCGCTGCTTGCGCCCGTCGTACTTGGTGAGCGAGGTGAGCAGCACGGTGCGGATCGGCACGTTGATGCCGACGCCGAGGGTGTCGGTGCCGCAGATGACGGCCAGCAGCCCGGCCTGGGCCAGGGTCTCGACGAGCCGGCGGTACTTCGGCAGCATCCCCGCGTGGTGCACGCCCACCCCGTGCAGCACCAGCCGTCGCAGGGTGACCCCGAACCCCTTGCCGAAGCGGAAGCCGCCCACGGCATCCTTGATGGCCGCCTTGCGGGCGCTCGACACGAGCTCGACGCTGGTCAGCGCCTGGGCCTGCTCCACCGCGGACGCCTGGGTGAACGACACGACATAGATCGGGCCGCGGTCGTCGCGCAGCAACAGCTCGATGGTCTCGTGTACGGCGGTGAGCACCCACGAGAACTCAAGTGGCACAGGCCTTTCCGCGCCAGTGATGGCGACGGTCTCGCGGCCGGTGCGTTCGGTGAGGTCCTCCACGAAGAACGCGGTCTCGCCCAGGGTCGCCGACATGAGGAGGAACTGCGTGTCAGGCATGAGCAGCAGCGGCACCTGCCAGGCCCAGCCGCGGTCGGGCTCGGTGTAGAAGTGGAACTCGTCCATGACGACGAGCCCGATGTCGGCGAGCTCGCGGTCGCGCAGGGCGTGGTTGGCCAGCACCTCGGCGGTCGCGCAGATGATGGGGGCGCCCGGGTTCACGGCCGCGTCACCGGTGAGCATGCCCACCTTCTCGGCGCCGAAGATCTCGACCAGGGCGAAGAACTTCTCGCTGACCAGGGCCTTGATCGGCGCGGTGTACCAGCTGCGCCGGTTCTCGGCCAGGGCCAGCGCGTGCGCGGCGACCGCGACCAGCGACTTGCCTGAGCCGGTGGGCGTGGCGAGCACGACATGGGCCCCGCCGGCCAGCGCCAGCACCGCCTCCTCCTGCGCCGGGTAGAGCGCGAAACCCCGCTCACCAGCCCAGTCGAGGAAGACGTCGAAGGCCGCGTCCGCGCCGGCGGTCGAGGCGCCGGACAGGCGGTCGGTGAGGGTCATCGTGCTCGATTGTCCCCCACCGCAGCGCACTGTTCGCCCCGCGAGGGGCCCGGGCTGCTCGAGCAGGTCGGTGTTGGTGCCGTGGTAGGTGAGGCCGTAGAGCGTCAGCGCCGCCTTGCGCGGGGCCAGGCCGACCGCCAACCACTCGCGCTCCTTGCCGTCGGCCGTGCGGTAGTGGCCTCGCCGCCCGCGGGGAAGTGGTGGGGCAGACAGCGACGGGCTCTGGCGGCGGCACCGTGGCGCTGCGACGCTGGGGATGAGGAGATGATGACGATGGTGGAGCACAACATCCTCGAGCTGCCGTCCGAGACGGTGGCCGTGGTGCGCAGCGTGGTGCCGATGGACGGCCTGTCCGCCTTCTTCGACGAGGCCTACGGGCGGGTGGCCGGGGCGGTGCCCGCGGCCGGTGGCCGGATCACCGGGCCGGCCTTCGCCTGGTACCACGGGATGCCGGGAGAGACCGTCGATGTCTCGGCCGGATTCGTCGTGGCCGGCGACGTCCACGTGCCCGACGGCGGGGTGCACGTGCTCGAGCGCCCCGGCGGTCGGGCCCTGGTGACGGTGCACGCCGGGCCCTACGAGGGTCTGGGCGGCGCCTGGGCCGAGCTGGCCTCGGCCGTGGTGGCCCGGGGGTGGCAGGGGCGTGACGACGTCTGGGAGGAGTACCTCACCGAGCCGACCGGCGACCCGTCTGCCCTGCGGACCCGCCTGGTGATGCCGCTGGCCTGACAAGCGGCACCCCCCCCAGGGCGGGGGTTGGGTCAGCGAGTGCGGGGGGCGGTGCTCGCGCCGACGTGCGCGGTGAGCCAGTCGACGAGCGGGCGCACCGCCCGCCAGTCCGCGCGCACGTGGTCGACGACCTCGGGGGTCGACGCCCAGGCCGGCGCCCCGTGCTCGCGCTTGGCGATGAGGTTCTTGAAACGCATCAGGTCCAGGCGCGGGTGGTCGGCCGGCACGCCCCGCGGCCGGGTGGCCACCTGGTCGCCGCCGAGGTCGAAGCCGCCCCCGGTGAGGTCGTCGACGAGGTGCTGCAGCTGCTGCCCCGACCGGGGTGCGTCGATGGCCGCCCGCAGCCGCGGCAGCTGGTCGGGCCCAGTGGGGTAGAAGCCGCCGCCGGTCATCAGGCCGTCGCGGTTGACCTGCAGGTAGAAACCCATGCCCGGCACCGTGGTCGCGAGCGCACCCTGGTGGTCCTTGTAGGGCGACTTGTCGGCACTGAACCGCACGTCTCGGTTGGCCCGGTAGAGCTTCGCCGGGCCGAACTCGTCCGCGAGCGCGTCGAGCAGCGCCTCGAGCGGCTCGCGCACCGACGTCGCGTAGCGCGCGGTGTTGGCCTGCCACCACGTGCGGGTGTTCTCGGCGCGCAGCTCGTCGTAGAAGTCGAACGCGTCGGTGGGGATGCCGTGCACACCGGTCATGCGCCCACTCTGGCACGGCATCCATCCCGCCATGAGTGCGGAAGTGGCAGCCAGGGCAACCACTTCCGCACTCGACGGGGGAAGCCCGGGGTCAGGAGACCGCGTCCAGGCGGGCGAGCTCGTCGTCGGTGAGCTGCAGCCCGGCCGCCTGCACCGAGTCCTCGATCGACGCCGGCCGCGAGGCGCCCGGGATGGGGATGACGACCTCGGCCAGCGAGAGCTCCCAGGCCAGGGTCACCTGCTGCGGGCTCACCCCGTGCTCCTGCGCCACCTGCGCGAACGCCTCGTGCGTCGAGCCCAGGTCGCCCGCCTTGGCGATGCCGCCGAGCGGGCTCCACGGCAGGAACGCGATACCCAGCTCAGCACAGTGCTCGAGCTCGCCCCGGCTGGACCGGAAGGCTGGCGAGAACTGGTTCTGCACCGACACCAGGCGCCCGCCCAGCACCTCGTTGGCCTCGTCGATCTGCGCGACCGTGGCGTTCGAGATACCGGCCCGCACGATGACGCCCTCGTCGAGCAGCTCGGCGAGCGCACCGACCGACTCGGCGTAGGGCACGTTCGGGTCGGGGCGGTGGAACTGGTAGAGCCCGATGGCGTCGACGCCCAGCCGCCGGGCCGAGTCGCGGGCCGCCTGCTTGAGGTAGGCGGGGTCGCCGTTGAGCGTCCACGACCCGTCGCCGGGGCGCAGGTGCCCACCCTTGGTGGCGACGACCACCG
>JBBQNZ010000006.1:0-58629 GCA_038330415.1 Actinomycetales bacterium
CCGTGGCGACCGTGGCGGCCGGACGCCGGGCTCAGTGTAGGGCGCGGGCGCAGCGACGCACCGGGCGAACGGTGCCGTGGCCGTCATCCGCGGGCGCCAGGCGGCCACTCGAGGCGGCCGCTCGAGGCGGGCCGGCCTCGAGGTCGCCCACGACACCCCGGCTACTGGGCCACGGCACCCTGTGGGTCTGGACGGGCTGACCGGTCCGTCCCGCCACTCAGCCGCGCAACGGCAACCGTGCCAGCACCTCGTGCCGCGGGCCGTGCCCACGCTCGCGCGGCAGGTGTGACGCCACCACCGCGACGTCGGACGCGAGCCAGGCCGGCCCGGCATACGTCGAGAGCACCCGCAGCCAGCGTGTGGCGTCCTGCGCCCACGAGAACCGGCCCAGCGTCAGGTGCGGGACGAACTCCCCACCCTCGGGTGCCGCCCCGGCCATCGCGCACGCCGACCGCACGCCGCGCGCCAGCCGCCCGAGGTCCACGGCGGCCCGCCCGAGGTCCACGGCGGCGACGCGCTCGCCATCGACGCCGTCAACGCCACTCACGCCGGCCCAGAGCACCTTCGCCCGGGTGACGTCCGGGAAGCAGCCACCCCCGGTGACCGCCAGCCCGACCGGCGCAGTCCGACCCGCCAGCGCGCCCACCCCGTCGACCACGTCCTCGACCACCCGGTCGGGCGCCGCTCCCATGAACGCCAAGGTCAGGTGCCATCGGGCCGCCGACGACCACCGCACTTCCGGCCCCGCCTCCCGGCGCACGGTGAGGAACTCGTCGAGGTGCTCCACGGCATCCTCAGAGGGCTCGATCGCCACGAACATCCGCATGACGAACATCATCCGCCGCGCTCGCATTGACGGGCCGACCTGTGTAGGGGTCGTTAGGCTGGCGCCGTGACGGTGGACGAAGACGTGGAGGCCCTGGTCTCCGCCGTCGAGGGGCTGCGCGACGCCGTCAAGGGGGCATCGCTCCCTCTCGACGTCACCAGTCGCGCCCCCGCGGAGGCCTCCCGCCGCCAGCTCCTCCAGCAGCTCGACGACTACGTGCTGCCGCGCCTGCGGGCCATCGACGCACCGCTGCTCGCGGTGGTCGGCGGCTCCACCGGTGCCGGCAAGTCGACCCTGGTCAACTCGGTGGTCGGGGCGCAGGTGAGCCGCTCGGGGGTGCTGCGGCCCACCACCACGTCACCGGTGCTCGTGCACCACCCCGACGACCGGCACTGGTTCGCCGACACCCGCATCCTGCCCGGGCTCGCCCGGGTCACCGGCCACGACACCGGCGAGAGCCAGCCCGGCACCGTGCGGCTCGCCGAGTCGACGGCGCTGCCCGCGGGCATGGCGCTGCTCGACGCCCCCGACATCGACTCGGTTGTCTCCGCCAACCGCGCCATCGCCACCCAGCTGCTCTCGGCCGCCGACCTCTGGCTCTTCGTGACCACGGCGGCGCGCTACGCCGATGCCGTGCCCTGGGACCTCCTCCGCACGGCGGCCGACCGCGGCACCTCGGTCGCCATAGTGCTCGACCGCATCCCCCCGGATGCCGTGGCCGAGATCCGCCCGCACCTCGCCGCGATGCTGCGTGAGCAGGGGCTGCCCACCGCACCGATCTTCACGGTTCCCGAGACCACGCTCAGCGCCGAGGGGCGCCTGCCCGCGGATGCCGTTGAGCGGTTGAGCTCGTGGCTCCAAGCCCTGGCGAGCGATGCCCGGGCCCGCTCGATCGTGGTCGGGCAGACCCTGCGCGGTGCAGTCGACTCGCTGTCCGGGCGCACGGCCGAGCTCGTCGTCGCGAGCCGCGACCAGCACGACGCGGCGGTATCGCTGAGCAGGGTGGTCGACGAGTCGTTCAGCGAGGCGCACCGGCGGGTCGACGACGGCATGACCGACGGCACCCTGCTGCGCGGCGAGGTGCTCGCCCGCTGGCAGGAGTTCGTCGGCACCGGCGAGTTCTTCCGCCAGGTCGAGAGCACGATCGCCCGCTGGCGCGACAAGGTCACCGCCGTCATCAAGGGCAACCCGCCCCCGGCCGACAACCTCGGGGAGGCGCTGCAGAGCGGGGTCGCCGCGCTGTTGCTCTCCAACGCCGAGACGGCGGCGTCCGAGACGGCCCGGACCTGGCGGCGGCTTCCCGGTGGCAGTCAGATCCTCGCTGCCCACCCCGACCTCACCAAGCCGTCGGCGGGGCTGCGTCCTGACGTCGAGCGGCTCGTGCGCGACTGGCAGGGCGAGGTGCTCGAGCTGGTGCGCACCGAGGGACAGGGCCGGCGCACCAACGCGCGCGTCGCGGCTTACGGGCTCAACGCGATCGGCCTGTTCCTCATGCTCGTGGCGTTCAGCAGCACGGCCGGCCTCACCGGGGCGGAGGTCGGCATCGCCGGCGGTACCGCACTGCTCGCGCAGCGGGTGCTCGAGGCGATCTTCGGCGACCAGGCGGTGCGCGACATGGCGGCCAAGGCCCGCCGCAGCCTGCTCGACCTCGCCGACGAGCTGTTCACCGCAGAGCGAGAGCGGTATGCCGCGGCCCTCGCCGAGATGGCCGCGCCCGCCGACCAGGCCAAACGCCTCGCCGCCGTGGCGGCCGAGCTGCGGGCGGTGGTGCGGTGAGCCCGTTGCGGATGGGTTCGTCCCGGGGCGCCGTGGTCTCGGCCGAGCAGCTGTCGGCGGCGGCCACCTCGCTCGCGGCGGCCGTCGACGCCGGCGGCGAGCAGCTGCCCGCCGAGGAGCGCCAGCGTGCCCACTTCGTGGTCAGCAAGGTGTCCGAGCGCACCGCGCTGGTGGGCGGTCACACCGTCGTGGCACTCGCGGGTGCGACCGGCAGCGGCAAGTCCTCGCTGTTCAACGCCCTGGTCGGCGCCCCTGTCGCCACCGTCGGTGTGCGGCGCCCGACGACGTCGACGGCCACGGCGGCCATCTGGGGTGACGAGCCGGTCGGCGACCTGCTCGACTGGCTCGGGGTCGGTGCCCGGCACCTGGTGCCCACCGACACCGAGGTCGACCCGCACGCGGGCCGCCGCGGAGGTCCGATCGGCTCGCTCGACGGGCTCGTGCTGCTCGACCTGCCCGACTTCGACTCGCGTGAGGCCGGCAACCGCACCGAGGCCGAGCGCATGCTCGAGCTCGTCGACCTGTTCGTCTGGGTCACCGACCCGCAGAAGTACGCCGACTCCAGGCTGCACGACGGCTACGTCGTGGCGCTGCGGACCCACGAGGCGGTCACGATGGTGGTGCTCAACCAGGTCGACCGGCTCACCGGGGCGGAGGTGGAGCAGTGCCGGGCCGACCTGGTGCGCCTCATGGAGCGGGACGGCGTGCCGCGCGTGACGGTTCTCGCGACCTCGGTGACCACCGGCGACGGGCTCGACGAGCTGCACCAGCGGCTCGCCAACGCCGTGGCCGGCCGCACCATGACCCGCGCCCGGCTGGCCGGTGACGTCCGCGCGGCGGCGGGGGCTCTGTGCGAGCACGTCGCCGACGGCGAGCCGCGGGTTGACGACGCGGCCCGCCGCGAGCTGCTCGACGCGCTGGCCCGCAGCGCCGGTGTGCCCACGGTGGTGCAGGCCGTCGAGCGCGACTACCGGATGGAGGCGTCCGCGAGCACCGGCTGGCCGTTCACCCGGTGGGTGCACCACCTGCGCCCCCGGCCGCTGCGCCGCCTGCGGCTCGACGGGCGCGACGTGCGGGTCACCGACGCCGATGTTCGCTTCGTGCTCGGCCGCTCGTCCCTGCCGCCGCCGAGCCCGGCGTCGCGTGCCGCGGTCGACCTGGCGTCGCGCCGACTGGCCGACCGGGCGAGCACCTCGTTGCCCCACCCGTGGGCGGATGCCGTCGAGCGCGCTGCCGACCCGCCCGGCCCCGCGCTCGGTGACGTCCTCGACCGGGCGGTGGTCGGTACGTCGCTGCTGGCCCGGGTGCCGCTGTGGTGGCGCGTCGTGGGGCTCGCGCAGCTGGTGCTGGCCGCAGCGGCGGTGGTCGGCTTCCTCTGGCTGGCGCTGTACGTCGTCGTGGGGTGGGCGCAGCTCGACCAGGTGATCGGTGACGCGCCGACGCTCGGTGTGGTCCCGGTGCCCCTGCTGCTGTTCGTGGGTGGGCTGCTCGGTGGGCTGCTGCTGGCCCTGGTGTCGCGGTGGCTGGCTCGGATCGGTGGGCGTCGCCGCGGCCGGGTCATGGACGCCCGGTTGCGGGCCTCGATCGACGAGGTCGCGCGGGCCGAGATCGTCCAGCCGGTCGAGAGGGTGCTCGAGCGGCACGCGGCGACCCGCTTGGCGCTCAGCCGCGCCGCCGACGTCTGACCCGTCGTCCACAGGGGCGCTCCGGCCCTTGCTTCGTCCACAGGTTCGCGGGCGGCGTTGTCGCTGCGCGGGGTTCGGGCCGAGGGTTGGCGCAACGGCTCCGATGGGCGGGGCCGGGGGAGGACGCACCGATGAGTACCAACGAGACGCACGTGACGATCAAGGGGCGGCTGTGCGCCGACCCCTTGGTCTTCACCACCAAGGCCGGGGCACCGATGACGAAGTTCCGCGTCGCGCAGAGCGGCCGGCGCCAGGTCCAGCCCGGCCAGTGGGAGGACACCGAGCCGAGCTTCTACGACGTGCTGGCCTACCGGTCGCTCGCGGCGAACATCGGGGTGTGCCTCAAGCAGGGCCACCCGGTCACCGTGCACGGGCGACAGCGCGTGGTGCAGTGGCGCCGCGACGACGGCCAGGTGTTCGTCAACGTCGAGATCGTGGCGGATGCCGTGGGGCACGACCTCACGTTCGGCACCACCGCGTTCGCGCGCGTCGGCATGGGCCGCGGCGCCGACTCGTGGTCGCCGGGCGAGGGGGCCGGTGACCAGGGCGGCCGGGCCGGCGACGACACCGGTTCCTCGGGCCGGATGGGCGACCCGGAGAACGACCCGTACGTCCTGGAGGGCGGGCTCGGTCGGGGCCTGGGCGAGGTGGGGTTCGGCACCCCCGGCGAGGCGGCCGACCCGGAGGAGGTGCCGACACCGGGTTCCGACAGCGGCCCGCTGGTGCGGCCCGGGAAGGAGGCCGCGGCCTGACGGCCGGGGGCAGGGTCGGCCGGGGTCCGGCTGGGCCGGGGCGCCGGGGCGTCGGGGCGTCGGGGCGTCGGGGCGTCGGGACGTCGGGTGGCCGGCAGCGCCCTGTGCGGCCGCCATGCGCGGGGGTGGCGGGGGCGCGGATTCGGGCTGGGGCGGTGCTGGTCGATAACCTGTGCGGCATGCCCGAGTTCATCTACGTCATGTCGCGCGCCCGCAAGGCCCACGGCGACAAGGTTATCCTCGACGACGTCACCCTGTCGTTCCTGCCCGGCGCCAAGATCGGCGTCGTCGGCCCGAACGGCGCGGGGAAGTCCTCGGTGCTGAAGATCATGGCCGGCCTGGACCAGCCCTCGAACGGTGAGGCGCGGCTGACGCCCGGCTACTCGGTCGGCATCCTCATGCAGGAGCCCGAGCTCAACGAGGACAAGACGGTCCTCGGCAACGTCGAGGAGGGCGCCGGCGAGATCAAGGCCAAGGTCGACCGCTACAACGAGATCTCCGCCCTGATGGCCGACCCCGACGCCGACTTCGACGCGCTGATGACCGAGATGGGCCACCTGCAGGAGGCCATCGACGCCGCCGACGCTTGGGACCTCGACTCGCAGCTCGAGCAGGCCATGGACGCCCTGCGCTGCCCCCCGCCCGACGCCGACGTCACGGTGCTGTCCGGTGGTGAGCGCCGCCGGGTCGCCCTGTGCAAGCTGCTGCTGCAGAAGCCCGACCTGCTGCTGCTCGACGAGCCCACCAACCACCTCGACGCCGAGTCGGTGCTGTGGCTCGAGCAGCACCTCGCGGCCTACCACGGCGCCGTCGTCGCGGTGACGCACGACCGGTACTTCATGGACAATGTCGCGCAGTGGATCCTCGAGCTCGACCGCGGCCGCGCCTACCCCTACGAGGGCAACTACTCCACCTACCTGGAGAAGAAGCACGCCCGCCTCGAGATCGCCGGCAAGAAGGACGCCAAGCTCGCCAAGCGCCTCGCCGAGGAGCTCGCGTGGGTGCGCAGCAACGCCAAGGCCAAGCAGACCAAGTCCAAGGCGCGGCTGGCCCGCTACGAGGAGATGGCGACCGAGGCCGACCGCACCCGCAAGCTCGACTTCGAGGAGATCCAGATCCCCCCGGGCCCGCGCCTGGGCAGCAAGGTGATCGAGGTCAAGAACCTGCGCAAGGGCTTCGGTGACCGGGTGCTCATCGACGGCCTGTCGTTCACCCTGCCGCGCAACGGCATCGTCGGGGTCATCGGCCCCAACGGGGTGGGCAAGACGACCCTGTTCAAGACGATCGTCGGCCTCGAGGGCGTCGACGCCGGCGTCGTCGACGTCGGCGAGACGGTCAAGATCTCCTACGTCGACCAGAGCCGTGGCGGCCTGGACCCGAACAAGAACCTGTGGGAGACGGTGTCCGGCGGCCACGACTACATCAACGTCGGCCAGGTCGAGATCCCGTCACGGGCCTACGTCAGCCAGTTCGGTTTCAAGGGCCCCGACCAGCAGAAGAAGGCCGGGGTGCTCTCGGGCGGGGAGCGCAACCGGCTCAACCTGGCGCTGACCCTCAAGGAGGGCGGCAACCTGCTGCTCCTCGACGAGCCGACCAACGACCTCGACGTCGAGACCCTCGGCTCGCTCGAGAACGCCCTGCTCGACTTCCCGGGCTGCGCGGTGGTCATCAGCCACGACCGGTGGTTCCTCGACCGCGTCGTGACGCACATCCTCGCCTGGGAGGGCACCGACGAGAACCCGGGGAAGTGGTACTGGTTCGAGGGCAACTTCGAGTCGTACGAGGCGAACAAGGTCGAGCGTCTCGGGGCGGAGGCGGCCCGTCCGCACCGGGTCACCTACCGCAAGCTCACCCGCGACTGACGAGCCGCCGGTCGTGGCCGGCAGTGGCCCGACCCGTCCCGAGCGGCGGATAGGGTGTGCCGCGTGGAGTCGGAGACCGCGCGCCCCGCGCCGCACCTGGTCTCGGTGGTCATCCCCGTCTACCAGGGCGAGCTGACCCTCGGCCCCGTCGTCGAGGAGCTCGCGGCGTCCATCGCCGACCGGGTCACCCCGGGTGGGCGCCCGTACCGGGTCACCGAGGTGGTGCTGGTGCACGACTGCGGCCCGGACGCCTCCGACGACACCGTGCGGGCGCTGGCCGCGGCCCACGACTGGGTGCGCCCGGTCTGGCTGAGCCGCAACTTCGGCCAGCACGCGGCCACCCTGGCCGGCATCGCCGCCTCGGGTGGCGAGTGGGTCGTCACCATGGACGAGGACGGCCAGCACGACCCCGAGGCGATCGGGGCGCTGCTCGACACGGCGATGACCGAGCAGGCCGACGTCGTCTACGCCAGCCCCACCAACGAGCCCCCGCACGGCGCAGTGCGCAACGCGGCGTCCCGGGGCGCGAAGTGGCTCGTCGACCGGCTCGCCAAGGGCGCGGATGCCGGGGCCTTCTCCAGCTTCCGGCTGGTGATCGGCGAGGTGGCGCGCTCCGTCGCGGCGTATGCCGGCCCGGGCATCTACCTCGACGTCGCGATCGCCTGGGTCGCCAACCGCACCGCCACCTGCCCCGTCGAGATGCGCACCGAGGGCGACCGCCCCTCGGGCTACACCTTCCGTAGGCTGGTCAGCCACTTCTGGCGGCTGGTGCTCTCCAGCGGCACCCGCCCGCTGCGCTGGGTTAGTGCCCTGGGCGCCGCCGCCGTGCTGCTGGCTCCCGTCGTGGCCCTGGCCCTGGTCATCGGCCGGGCCAGCGGGCGCTGGCAGGTGCCCGGCTGGACATCGACGATGATCCTGCTCATGGTTGCCACCGGGGTCATCCTGTTCAGCCTCGGCATCATCGCCGAGTACGTCGGGCTGGCCGTCAACATGGCGATGGGCAAGCCGCTCTACCTGCCCGTGCGCGACCGCCGCGAGGGCCCGCTGGGCCGGGACCGGGCGTGACCCCGGGCGACCCGCGGCCCCTCACCTGGGTCGTCGGGTCCGGCGGGCTCGTCGGCCGCCACGTCGTGGCCGAGCTCGCACTGGCGGGGCACGAGGTGCTCACCACGACGGTGCCGTGGCACGACGAGGACGAGAGCGTGGGCACGCTGGTGGCGGAGGTCGGCCGGTTCGCGCAGCTGCGCGCCGGCCGGCCCTGGGCGCTCGCCTGGTGCGCCGGTGCCGGGGTCGTGGCCACCGGCGAGGAGGCCCTGGCCGCGGAGGTGCGGGTCTTCGAGCGCGTGACCGACGCCCTCGCGGCATCCGGGCTGGCCGGTGATGACGGCGTGGTCTTCCTCGCCTCCTCGGCCGGCGGCCTGTACGCCGGGAGCACTCCGGCGCCGTTCGACGAACGCACGCCGCCGCGCCCGCTGGTGGCTTACGGCCGGGCCAAGCTCGCCATGGAGGCGGCCGTCGAGCGGCTGGCCGAGGCCACCGGCGTACGCGCGGTGCTCGGCCGGCTCGCCAACGTCTACGGCCCGGGCCAGACCCTCGGCAAACCCCAGGGCCTGCTCTCCCAGCTGTGCCTGGCCGACGCCACCGGGCGGCCACTGCCGGTGTTCGTCTCGATGGACACCATCCGTGACTACCTGTATGCCGGGGACGCGGCCCGGATGGTCGTGCGCAGCCTCGCACTGGCGCGTGAGGAACCGCCGGGCACGATCGTCACCAAGGTGCTCGCCTCGGGCCGCCCGGTCACCGTCGGCTACCTCGTCGCCGAGGCACGGCGGGTGTTCCACCGCCCGCTGCGCACCATCCCGGTCGGCGGCGCCGGTGCGGGGCAGGTGCTCGACCTGCGCCTGGAGTCGACGGTGTGGCCCGAGGTCGACGCCCTGGCGGCGACCCCACTGCCGGCCGGGCTCGCTCGCACCTCTGCCGACGTGCGGGCCCGGGTCGTGTCCGGCGGCCCGCTCGACGGCTGAGCGCGCCGCGCCGCGCCGCGCCGGTCGATCCGGGCGAAGCAGCCGAGCCGGTCAGCTCAGTCTGCCCGCGTGGCGGCGAGGAACACCGACGAGCCGAACGGCAGGTCGCGCCGACGGAGCACCGCCCGGTCGGCCCGCGACAGGCCGAGCAGCAAGGCGTTGAGCGGCTTCGGCAGCTGGGGCAGCTCGACGATGTCGACCGGCCCGTCGGCCCGCCGGCGCGACACCTTGCGGGCCAGCCGCTCCGCCGCGAACATCGGGAAAACCGTGGCGAACCCGTAGGTCGCCCGCTGCACCGTGAAGCCGGCCTGCTCGACCGCGGCGACCGCGCGGCGCGTCGTGTAGCGCCGGTGGTGGCCGTTGGCGACGTCGAAGTCGGTCCACGCCCAGGTGTACGCCGGCACCGACATGACGAACCGGCCGCCGGGGCGCAGCACCCGGCGCACCTCGGCGAGCGCGGTGGCCTCGGGCTCACAGTGCTCGATGACGTCGAAGGCCGACACCGCGTCGAAGGCGCCGTCCTCGAAGGGCAACGCCAGCGCCGAGCCGCACACCCCGTCGGACCCCAGCCCCCGGGGGTCGATGTCGAGCGAGACCGTGCGGTGCGCCGACTCGCGGAACCACGCGGCGCTCGGCCCGTCGGCACTGCCGAGGTCGAGCGCCAACCCGGCGCCCTCGACGTGCGAGCGGAGCGTCACCTCGAGCAGGTCGGCCCGCGCGACGTACCACCAGTAGTCGGGGATCGCGATGGACGCCGAACCCCCATGTCCCTCCGCCTTGGTCACCGCGACACTGTAGCCGGGCCCACGGTGGGGGACCGGACCCACTCCGCCTGGAGGTCGCCGATCAGGGCGAGACCCCGCGAGCGCCCGGCCCCGCCAGCAGCACCACAGCGCCCGGGAAGAACTCCGCGAACCGGGTCTCCACAGCGGCGGTGCGTCGTGCCGCGGTGTGCAGGAGGTCTGCCGGAGCCCGCAGCTCAGCCGGTGGCGCGAGCGAGCCGCACGGCGAGGGCGCCGTAGGACGTCTCGATCATCGCGGGGGTGCGCCGCACGTCGGGGGTGTACCAGCGAGCGACGTCGATGGCCATCGACAGCATGGCCAGCGAGGTGCCGGCCACGTCGTCGACCTCGAACTCACCGGTCTCGACCCCATCGCGCAGCACCCCGGCGACCACGTTGTCGATCTCCTTGCGCAGGCCGAGCACGGCGTCGCGGTGCTCGGGGCTGAGGTGCCGGAACTCGAACTGCACGATGCGGCCGAGCTCGTAGTGCTCGGCGTGCCAGCGCGAGAAGCCCCCGATGATGTCGCGCAGCGCCTCGGTGGGGGTGGGCGCCTGCTCGGCCGCTGCGACGAGGAGGTCGCGGGCCCGGGCGTGGCCCCGGCGGCTCAGCTCGAACAGCAACACCTCCTTGGAGGCGAAGTGCACGTAGACCCCGGCGGGGGAGAGCCCGGCCCGCGACGCGATGTCACGGGTGGTCGTGGCGTGGAAGCCGCGCTCGGCGAACGCGTCGGCGGCGGCGAGCATGATGCGCACCGCGGTGTCGGTGACGTCACCGACCGCTTCCGAGCGACCGCCGTCGGGTGCGAGCGCAGCAAGCACCGCGGTCTCGCTGAGCGGTGTGGGTGTCGGCACGGTTGACAGCATGCCGCACCGCGGCGACACTAAGCAAGCGCTTACTAAACGCTGGCGCGTCATCCCGAGCCGTCCCGGAGGAGTTCCATGCCCCGCAACATCTACGGTCCCGAGCACGAGGACTTCCGCGCCTCGGTGAGCGAGTTCGTCGAGCGCACCCTCAAGCCGCGCGCCGAGCAGATGCTCGAGGTGCACGCGATCGACCGTGACATCTGGAAGGAGGCCGGCGCGCAGGGGCTGTTCGGCCTCGACATCCCCGAGGAGTTCGGGGGGATGGGCGCCGACGACTACCGCTTCAACGCGGTCGCGGCCGAGGTGCTCAACGGGTTCAACGCGGCGGTCGGCTCGTGCTTCGGCATCCACAGCGACGTCTGCCCGCCCTACATCGTCGACCTCGGCACCCAGGAGCAGAAGGAGCGCTGGCTGCCCGCGATGGCCGCCGGCGAGAAGATCTGCGCCATCGCGATGACCGAGCCCGGCGGCGGGTCCGACCTCGCCGCGCTGAAGACCACCGCGGTGCGCGACGGCGACACCTGGGTGATCAACGGCAGCAAGACCTTCATCACCAACGGCTATCAGGGCGACCTGGTCATCGTTGCCACCCGCACCGACCCGAGCAAGGGCGCCAAGGGCATCACCTTGTTCATGGTCGAGGACGGCATGGAGGGCTTCACCCGCGGCCGCAAGCTCGACAAGGTCGGCCAGGAGGAGAGCGACACCGCCGAGCTGTTCTTCACCGACGTGCGGGTGCCCGACAGCAACCGGATCGGCGACGAGGGCATGGGGTTCATCGCGATGATGCAGCGCCTGCCGCAGGAGCGGGTGGGCGCCGCCTGCGCGAACGTGGCGCACGCCAAGCAGATCCTGCTCGAGACCATCGAGTACGCCAAGGAGCGCAAGGCGTTCGGGCAGTCGATCGGGTCCTTCCAGCACAACAAGTTCAAGATCGCCGAGCTGGTCACCTCCATCGAGGTCGCCGAGGCCTACGTCGACGACTGCATCGAGGCGCACGCCGAGGGCAAGCTCTCCGCGGTCGACGCCGCCAAGGCCAAGTGGTGGAGCGCCCAGGTGCAGAACGACGTGCTCGACGAGTGCGTGCAGCTGCACGGCGGCTACGGCTACATGAACGAGTACCGCGTGGCCCGCGCCTGGCGCGACGCCCGGGTCACCAAGATCTGGGCCGGCTCCAACGAGATCATGAAGGAGCTCATCGGCCGCGACCTCGGCCTCTGAGAACCGACCCGCCCGACCAGGCCGGATGCCGTTCGCTCACGCCGAGCGGACGGCATCCGTCTGCTGGGGAGCGCCAGTGGCACGACCGGTTTCGGCCAACACGCCGGCGACGATGAGCGCCTGGGCGGCCAGGTAGGTCGCCATCACCCAGAAGCCCTGCAGCGGCAGGCCGAAGCCGGGGACGAACGCGTCGAGGGCGATCAGCCCGTCGGAGACCAGGAAGAGCGCCCCGCCCACCGCTGTGAGCCGGTTGACGCCGGTGGAGAGCACGGCCATCGCACCCAGGCACCCGCCGTAGACGAGCACCGGAACCAGCATCTCGGCGGCACCGGCCGCGCACACCCCCACCAGGGCGGCGACGACGCCCAGGTAGCCGATGAGGCGCACGCGGTGCACGTGCAGCACACTGGCGGCGCGGTACGGCCAGAACGCGGCGATGAAGGCGACCTGCGCGAGCAGGAAGAAGCCGACCATGACGAGGAAAGACGCGTCACCGGAGACGAGCTTCGGGGCGCTGTCCCCGAGCCAGGACAAACCGAGGGCGACGAGCACGAGGGTGGCGAGCCGGCCCCGTGGCGCCGGCGTGTCGCACCACAGCACACCCCCGAGCAGCGGCATCACCAGCACCTGGGTGGCGTCGGCGACGGCCCCGCCCCCGGCGAGCTGCGCAGCGAGGTGCACCAGGGCCACGGCGGCGAAGGCGCCCGCGAACCACCGCGCGGCGGGGCGACGGGGGAGCATGCCGCAACCGTAGCGAGGACCGCGCACGCGCTCCCGGCATCCGGACTTATTGCGAAGTACCCACCTGCCGACGCCCTGGCGGGGCCGTCCGTGGTGGGTGATCCGCAATCAGTCGAGCGGGCCGCCGGCGACGTAGATGACCTGGCCGGAGACGAAGCCGGCCTCCTCGGACACCAGGAACGCGATGGTCGCGGCGATGTCGTCGGGCTGGCCGATCCGCCCGACCGGGATCTGCTGGGCCGAGTGCGCGATGAAGTCCTCGAAGGAGACCCCGATGCGGGCGGCGGTCGCTGCGGTCATGTCGGTCTGGATGAAGCCCGGCGCCACCGCGTTGGCCGTGACCCCGAACCTGCCGAGCTCGATCGCGAGGGTCTTGGTGAAGCCCTGCAACCCGGCCTTGGCGGCGGAGTAGTTGGCCTGCCCGCGGTTGCCCTGCGCCGACGACGACGAGAGGTTGACGATGCGTCCGTGCTTCTCGGCGGTCATGTGCGCCTGGCACGCCTTGGTCATCAGGAAGGCGCCCTTGAGGTGCACGTTCATCACGGCATCCCACTCGCCCTCGGTCATCTTGAAGATCAGGTTGTCGCGGATGATGCCCGCGTTGTTGACCAGCACGACCGGCGGCCCGAGCTCGTCGGCGACGCGTGCGACGCCGGCCTCGACCTGGGCGGCATCCGTCACGTCGACGCCCACGCCGATGGCGCGGCCGCCGGCGTCGCGGATGCCGGCGGCGACGACCTCGCAGGCCGCCTCGTCGAGGTCGAGCACGCCGACCGCGAACCCGTCACGGGCCAGCCGCTGGGCGGTGGCCGCGCCGATGCCTCGAGCCGCTCCGGTGACGATGGCGACGTGCTGGCTGGACATGAGACTCCTCGGGTTCGGGGGTGGGGCGCCGCACGGCTGGGGCGCCCGAACGCTTGTGACCCTACCCATCGGCGGTGTCGAACCCGGAACAGAACCGTTGCTCCGATTTTTCATGACTTCGCCGCGCGAGGGTAGGTTGCAGTGCACTGCGGTGGACCCGGTCGGGCCGATCGCGGCCCAGCAGTGTCGCTGGTCCTTTGACATCACACGGAAGGCAACCAGTGGAGATCTGGCCCGGAACGGCGTACCCGCTCGGCGCCACCTACGACGGCAGTGGCGTGAACTTCGCCCTGTTCAGCGAGGTGGCCGAGCGGGTCGAGCTGTGCCTCATCGACGACGACGGCGCCGAGACCCGCCTCGACCTACCCGAGGTCGACGGCTTCGTCTGGCACGCGTACGTGCCCAGCCTGCAGCCCGGACAGCGATACGGCTTCCGGGTGCACGGCCCCTACGACCCCGAGCACGGCCACCGCTGCGACCCCAGCAAGCTCCTGCTCGACCCCTACGCCAAGGCGATCGAGGGCCAGGTCACCAACGACCAGGCCCTGTTCTCCTACGACTTCAAGAACCCCAAGAAGCGCAACACCGACGACAACCTCGGCAAGACGATGCTCTCGGTCGTCATCAACCCCTACTTCGACTGGGGCCACGACCGCCCGCCGCGCCACGAGTACCACGAGACGGTCATCTACGAGGCGCACGTCAAGGGCATGACGATGACCCACCCCGAGGTGCCCGAGGAGATCCGCGGCACGTACGCCGCGATGGCGCACCCGGCGATCATCGACCACCTCACCTCGCTCGGCATCACGGCCATCGAGCTGATGCCGGTGCACCAGTTCGTGCAGGACACCTCGCTGCAGGACCGCGGGCTGTCCAACTACTGGGGCTACAACACGATCGGGTTCCTGGCGCCGCACAACGGCTACTCGCGTGGCCGCCGCGGTGAGCAGGTCACCGAGTTCAAGGCGATGGTCAAGGCCCTGCACGAGGCCAACATCGAGGTCATCCTCGACGTCGTCTACAACCACACCGCCGAGGGCAACGAGTTCGGCCCCACCCTGTGCTTCAAGGGCATCGACAACGCCGCCTACTACCGCCTGGTCGACGACAAGAAGTCGCACTACTACGACACCACCGGCACCGGCAACAGCCTGCTGATGCGTCACCCGCACGTGCTGCAGCTGATCATGGACTCGCTTCGGTACTGGGTCACCGAGATGCACGTCGACGGCTTCCGGTTCGACCTCGCCGCCACCCTGGCCCGCCAGTTCCACGAGGTCGACAAGCTGTCGGCGTTCTTCGACCTGATCCAGCAGGACCCGGTGATCTCGCAGGTCAAGCTGATCGCCGAGCCGTGGGACGTCGGCGACGGCGGCTACCAGGTGGGCAACTTCCCGCCGCTGTGGACCGAGTGGAACGGCAAGTACCGCGACACCGTGCGCGACTTCTGGCGCGGGGAGCCGAGCACGCTCGGCGAGTTCGCCTCGCGGCTGACCGGCTCCAGCGACCTGTACGAGCACAGCAGCCGCAAGCCCTTCGCCTCGATCAACTTCGTCACCGCCCATGACGGCTTCACGCTGCGTGACCTGGTGTCGTACAACGACAAGCACAACGAGGCCAACGGCGAGGACGGCCGCGACGGCGAGAGCCACAACCGGTCGTGGAACTGCGGTGCGGAGGGGCCGACCGACGACCCCGAGGTCATCGCGCTGCGCCTGCGCCAGCAGCGCAACTTCCTCGCCACCCTCCTACTCAGCCAGGGCGTGCCGATGATCGCCCACGGCGACGAGATCGGCCGCACCCAGCAGGGCAACAACAACGTCTACTGCCAGGACAACGAGCTGGCCTGGGTCGACTGGGACCTCAGCGACGACCAGAAGCAGCTCTACGCGTTCACCGCCGCCGTCTCCGCTATTCGCCGCGACCACGCCGTGTTCCGCCGGCGCCGGTTCTTCGCGGGCAGCGCCGACCACGGCGGCCAGTCCGAGCTCGGTGACATCGCCTGGTTCCAGCCGTCCGGCGAGCCGATGGGTGAGTCGGCGTGGTCCGACGACGAGGCGCGCACGGTCATGGTCTTCCTCAACGGCCAGGCCATCCCCAGCGCCGACTCGAGAGGCCGTCCGGTGCTCGACGACGACTTCCTGGTCATCTTCAACGCCGACCACCAGGAGGACTCGTTCATCCTGCCGCAGAAGGAGTGGGGCGAGCAGTGGGCGGCCGAGATCGACACGGGCGTCGACATCGTCGACACCGAGTGGCACCAGGCCGGCAGTGAGCTCAAGGTGCAGCCGCGCTCGCTCATCGTCCTGCGCAGTCCGCGCGAGGCGCCGCCCCTGCCCTCCGGAGCCGCCACGACCCACCGGGCGTGACCGTGGCCAGCGCTCACCGACCCGATCCCGGCCGCGCGGTGCCCACGGCGACCTACCGGCTCCAGGTGCACGCGGGGTTCGGCTTCGACGCGGCGGCCCAGCACGTGGGCTACCTGTCATCGCTCGGGGTCTCGCACCTGTACCTCTCGCCGGTGCTCCAGGCGGCACCGGGCTCGATGCACGGCTACGACGTGCTTGACCACACCCGCATCAGCGAGGAGGCCGGCGGCCGCGAGGCTTTCTCACGGCTCGTCACCGCGTGCCGCGATGCCGGGCTCGGCATCATCGTCGACGTGGTGCCCAACCACATGGCGGTACCCGAGCCGACCCACCTCAACGCGCCGTTCTGGTCGCTGCTGCGCGACGGTCGACGCTCGCCCTACGCCGGCTGGTTCGACGTCGACTGGGTGGCCGAGGGTGAGCGCATCCTGATGCCGGTGCTGGGCGGCACGGTCGAGCAGGCCCTCGAGCGTGGCGACGTCACGCTCGCCGACGACGGGGGCCCGACCGGCCACGAGTGGGTGCTGCGCCACTACGGCGACGAGTTCCCGGTCGCGCCCGGCACCGAGACGCTGCCGCTGCCTGAGCTGGTCGACGCCCAGGCCTACCGCCTGTCGAGCTGGCGCGAAGCGGGGGAGGCGCTGAACTACCGGCGCTTCTTCGACGTCACGTCGCTCGTGGCGGTGCGCGTCGAGGACCCGATGGTCTTCATGGCCACCCACGCGCTGCTGCTCGCGCTGCACGGCCACGGCGAGGTCGACGGCTTCCGGATCGACCACCCCGACGGGCTCGCCGACCCGGCCGGCTACCTCGAACGGCTGGCCGATGCCACGGGTGACGCATGGGTCGTGGTCGAGAAGATCCTCGAGGGTGACGAGCGGCTGCCCGACGACTGGCGCTGTGCGGGCACCACCGGCTACGACGCCCTGCTGCGGGTGCAGCAGGTGCTCACCTCCTCGGCCGGTGCCGATGCGCTCGACCGGCTGTGGGCGGATGCCGCACCCGACCGGCTGGCGCTCGACGACGTCGTCGCCGAGGCGAAGCGGCTCGTCGTCGACGACGTGCAGGCTGCCGAGGTCGACCGCCTGATGCGGCTGGCCCGGCACGTGCTGGTCGACGTCGACCTGGCCGCGGTGCGCCGTGCGCTCGAGGCGCTGCTCGTGGCGATGGACCGCTACCGCGCGTACGTGGTGCCCGGCCGCGGATTGGACCCCGAGCAGGCCGCCGTCGTCGACGGTGCGGCCGAGCGGGCCCGGGCCCTCCTGGCGCCGAGCGACCACGAGGCGCTCGACGTCGTCGTGGCGCTCGTGCTCGGCCGTGACCTGACGCGGGTGCAGCTCGACAGCGGCGCCCTGGCCGACGACTTCCGGGTCCGCTTCCAGCAGACCTGCGGGCCGGTGATGGCCAAGGGCATCGAGGACACTGCCTACTACCGCTGGTTCCGCCTCGCCGGCGCCAACGAGGTGGGCGGGCACCCCGACCACCTGTCGATCTCGGCCGACGAGTTCCACGCGTGGTGCCACGCTTTGGTGACGACCTGGCCGACGTCGATGACCACGCTCACCACCCACGACACCAAGCGGTCCGAGGACGTGCGGGCCCGGCTCATGGTGCTGGCCGAGGACGGCGACGGCTGGGCCAAGTGGCTCGATGCGGCCCGAGAGCTGGCCAGGGCCCACCGCACCCCGCTCGTCGACAGCGCCACCGAGTACCTCGTCTGGCAGACCCTGGTCGGCACCTGGCCGATCACCGGGGCCCGTCTCGAGGAGTACCTCCTCAAGGCGGTGCGCGAGGCCAAGGTGCACACGGCCTGGGTCGACGGCGACCCGGCGTACGAGAACGAGGTCGTGGCCTACGCGAAGGCGCTCTTCCGCGACCCCGCGGTGCAGAAGCACCTCGACGAGTGGACCACCGTGCACGAGCCGTCGGTGCGCGCCAACGTGTTGTCGCAGAAGCTGATCCAGCTGACCATGCCCGGCGTGCCCGACGTCTACCAGGGCTGTGAGATCGTCATGCTGTCGCTGGTCGACCCCGACAACCGCCGCCCGGTCGACTGGACCGACCGTGGGGAGCGGCTCGACCGGGTGCTGGCCGACGAGCCGGCCTTCGACCTCGACGACGAGAAGCTGCGGGTCACCGCCCGCACGCTGGGCGTGCGCCGCGACCTGGCGCGCGTGTTCGTGGGTGAGGGCACCACGTATGCCGGTGTGCCCACCACGAGCGAGCACGCCCTGGCGTTCGCGCGCGGGGGCGACGACGGCCAGCGGGTCGTGACCGTGGCCACCCGGGAGGCCGGGCTGCTGGCCGCCGCCGGAGGCTTCGGTGACGCGACCGTCAGCCTGCCGGCGGGCACCTGGCACGACGCGCTGTCCGACGACGAGGCCGTCTACGCCGGCAGTGAGGTGCGCCTCGCCGGCCTGCTGGCTCACCGCCCGGTGGCCCTGCTGGTGAAGCAGGACTAGAGCGCGGTCGGTCGGGCACGGCAACGGACATACATGGTGAACGAAGGGGTAGCAATGGACGCCGGGAGGGGTCAGGGAGCAGCACAGCTCCCCATCGAGGTGTGGGCACCGCTGGCCGAGAAGGTCGAGGTCGAGTGGACACCCGTCCCCGAATCGACCAATAGGTCACAGCCGGGACAGGATGCCGTCCCCGAATCGACCAATAGGTCACAGGAGGGACGGGCGCGGCGCGATCCGATGACCGCCACGGGCGACGGCTGGTGGCGCTGTTACGGTCCGGCACCTGACGACGGTGAGGGACCGGCAACCGGTGACCGTGCGGCATCCGGCGAGGGTGAGGGCCGGGCGCCCGGCGAGGGCACGGCGTCCGGCCGACGGGCCGACACGGCATCCGGCACGGCCATCGACTACGCGTTCGTGCTCGACGGCGCCGAGCCCGCGCTGCCCGACCCGCGCAGCGCGTGGCAGCCGCACGGCGTGCACGGCCCGAGCCGCACCTTCGACCCGTCGGCCTTCGCCTGGACCGACGGCGACTGGCGCGGGCCCCGTTCCGGCGCGGGCCTGCTCGGCTCGGTGGTCTACGAGCTGCACGCCGGCACCTTCACCCCCGAGGGCACCCTCGACTCCGCCCTGACCCGCCTCGACCACCTGGTCGACCTCGGGGTCGACGTCGTCGAGCTGATGCCGGTCGCCGCCTTCCCGGGTCGCTGGGGCTGGGGTTACGACGGCGTCGACCTCTGGGCGGTGCATGACGGCTATGGCGGCCCGCCGGCCCTGCAGCGCTTCGTCGACGCCTGCCACGCCCGCGGCCTGGGAGTCGCGCTCGACGTCGTGCACAACCACCTCGGGGCCAGCGGCAACTACCTCGCGCGCTTCGGCCCCTACTTCACCCAGGCGCACCACACCCCGTGGGGACCGGCCGTCAACCTCGACCACGAGGGCTGCGGCCCGGTGCGCGAGTTCCTGGTCGACAGCTCGCTGCGCTGGTTCCGCGACTTCCACATCGACGCGTTGCGCCTCGACGCGGTGCACGAGCTCAAGGACGACTCGCAGCGGCACTACCTCGCCGAGCTGTCCGACGCCGTGGCAGCGCTCGCCACGACGCTCGGCCGCCCGCTCGAGCTGGTGGCCGAGAGCGACCTCAACGACACCGCGATGGTCACCCCCACCTCGCAGGGCGGCCGCGGCATGACGGCGCAGTGGGACGACGACATGCACCACGCGTTGCACGTGGCCCTCACCGGAGAGGCGCACGGCTACTACGCCGACTTCTCCGGCGGGGCCGCCCGCGACGAGGCCGGCCCGCTCGGTGTGCTCGCCAAGGTGCTCACCCGTGGCTTCCTCCACGACGGCACCCTGTCGAGCTTCCGTGGCCGCCCCTGGGGCAGCCCGGTCGACGTCGAGAACCTCGACGCCCGCCGACTGCTGGGCTACCTGCAGACGCACGACCAGGTCGGCAACCGGATGGCGGGCGACCGCGTCTCGGCCGCCCTCGCGTCCGGCCATCAGGCTGCTGGGGCCGCGCTCTACCTCCTCGGGCCGACCACGCCGATGATCTTCATGGGTGAGGAGTGGGCGGCATCCACGCCGTGGCAGTTCTTCACCAGCTTTGACGACGACGAGCTCGCCGACGCGGTGCGCCGCGGCCGCCGGGCGGAGTTCGGGGGGCACGGCTGGTCAGAGGATGCCGTGCCCGACCCACAGGACCCCGCCACCCGCGAGGCCTCGGTGCTCGACTGGGACGAGGCGCCCGCAGGCCGCCACGGCCGGATGCTGCACTGGTACACCGCGGTCATCGCCCTGCGCCGCGAGCTGCTCGGCGACGGCCCCACCCGCTTCGCCGACGTCGTGGTGACCCACGACGAGGCCGCGCGGTGGCTGGTGATGAGGCACGCACCGGCCGGGCGCGCGGCTCACGCCGTGGTCGTCAACCTCGCCGAAGTCGCCCAGGACGTGCCCCTCGACGGCCCCACCGGCGACGTGCTGCTGGCATGGGACGACGCGGGCACCGAGCCCGGCCGCGACGCCGTCCGGGTGCCGGCGGCATCCGTCGCGGTGCTGCGCCTGCGCTGACCAGCCCGGGTCTCCGGCCGGCCGGCCGGTCACGATCGGGGCACATCCCCAGCAGTGGCCCGCCGGCGGCCCCGCACCGGCTGACTTGCCGTGGCCCGGTTGGTCGAGGCACGGGGAGGCAGCGTGGGCGTGGGCACCCTGCTGCGGCGTCGCCTGCTCACGCACCCGGTGGCGCTCGTGGCCGTCGCCACCTCGGTGCCCATGTCGATGGTCGTGGTCGTCACCTTGCAGCTGCTCTCGTCGGCCATCGCCGGCGCCAGCCTGCGCACCACGCTCGAGGTGTCCAGCGACCAGCGCTCGGTCGCGCTCACCGTGGGAGTCCGCCGGGCGAGCTGGCCGGCCCCTCCCGGTGACGACGTCGCACCCGGCGCAGGGGCCCTCGAGGTGGTGCTCCCCGGGGCCGCCGCCACGGCACTCGGCGCCCGGGTCGGCACCCGCCTGGCCCTGGTCGACCTCGTCGACGACGCAGCGAAGCCGCTGGAGGTCGTCGTCACCGGCACCTACGAGCCCACCGGCGTCGCAGACGGCCTGTGGGTGGACGACCCGCTGGGCCTGGCCGGCGTCGGCCGGTCCGACTACACCACCTACGGTCCGTTCGCGACGAGGTCGAGCCGGTCGGGCGCGAGGAGCACGTTGCGGCGGCGCTCGAGCACGTCGGCTTGACCGGCCACGTGAACCAGCGTCCCGGCAAGCTCTCCGGTGGGCAGCAGCAGCGGGTGGCGCTGGCCCGTGCCCTGGCCGCCCGGCCCGGTCTGCTCCTGGCCGACGAGCCCACCGGCCAGCTCGACTCCGAGACCGGTCGCGAGATCATGCTGCTCATCGCCCGGCTGGCCAAGGAGGATTCCATGACGACCGTGGTGACCACGCACGAGCCGGTGCTGCTGTCGATCGCCGACCGCGTGGTCGAGATCGCCGACGGGCAGCTCGTCGGGGCGGCCTGACGCCGCGAACCGTCAGTCGGGGATGCGCAGCATGCCCTCCTGGGCGACGGTCGCGACGAGCGAGCCGTCCTGGCTGAACATCCGGCCGATACCCAGGCCGCGGCCGCCCTGGGCCGAGGGGGAGTGCTGCGCGTAGAGCAGCCAGTCGTCGGCGCGGGCCGGCCGGTGGAACCACATGGCATGGTCGAGGCTCGCCGCACGTAGACCCGGTGTGCGCCAACCCTTCCCGTGGCGCCGCAGGATCGACTCGAGCAGCGAGTAGTCGGAGGCGTAGGCGAGCACGGCCTCGTGCACCAGGTGGTCGTCGGGCAGCTCGCCGATGGCGCGCATCCACACGCGCTGGTCAGCCACCCGCTCGGTGGCCGGAGCGACGAAGAGGTTGCCCTCGACGTGGCGCTGGTCGATGGCCCGCTCCTGCGCCATGTGCCGCGCTCCGGGGTGGTCGACGCCGGCGAACACCTCGGCCAGCGACGGCACGCTCCTCGGGTCGGGCGCGTCCGGCATCGGGTCCTGGTGGTCCATGCCCGAGTCAGGGGTCTGGAACGACGCGCTCATCGACAGGATCGGCTTGCCGTGCTGGATGGCGTGCACGCGGCGGGTCGAGAAGGAGCGGCCGTCGCGCATCCGCTCGACGCTGAAGGTGATCGGCTGGGTGTCGTCGCCCGGGCGCATGAAGTAGGCGTGGATGGAGTGCAGCCGGCGGTCGGCGCCGCCCTCGATCGAGCGCACGGTGCGGCCGCTGGCCACGACGCCCTGGGCGAGCACCTGCCCGCCGAACACCCGGCCGTGCGGTTGCTTCTGGCTCTGCCCGCGGAACAGTGTGACGTCCTCCGCGAAGGTCTCGGGCAGCGGCACGGGCGCCTCGCCGGCCGGGCCGGTCGCCGTCGACATCGGCTGCACGCTCATCTGGGCCGACCCGAGCTCCTCGAGGTCGAGGGTGGCGAGGAGGTCGAGCAGGGGCGCCGGCTGGTCGGTGGTCACCGGGGCAACGATAGTCAGGCAGGCGGAACGGTCACGGCGGCTGTCACACCTGCCGAAGCCCCACCCCGGGCAGAACGTGGGTGAACATCGCCGTCCGGCCGCTGGTTTTCACCCACGTTCGCGGGGCGGTGGAGCGCCGCTCAGGCCACCAGGGGGCGTGCCGCGCCCCGGGAGCTGCCGCGACCGGCTCGGGTGCCGGCCACCCCGCCCGCCCGCACGCGCTCGACGCCGCGGGCCAGCCGCTCGACGGCCTCGGTCATCACCTCGGGTGCGAGCACGTAGGGCAGGCGCACCCAGCGCTCCAGTCCGCCGGACACCGCGAACCGTGGGCCGGCCGCCACGAGCACGCCCTCCTGCTCGGCAGCCACGGCGACGCCGGACGCGTCGACGCCGGGGGGCAGCTCGCACCACAGGAACAGCCCGCCGCGGGGCACCCGGAAGCGCAGCTGGGGCAGGTGCACTCCGAGGGCAGCAACGAGCGCGTCCCGGGAGGCGCACAGGTCGTCTCGGTGCTGCGGGGTGAGCCCCGGCGCCACCCGCATCAGCTCGAGCAGCACCAGCTGCTCGAGCACCGGCGCCCCGAGGTCGCTCGTCACCCGTGACTCGACCAGCCCCGCCAGCGACGTGCGGGGAGCCCGGATCCAGCCGGTGCGCAGGCCACCCCAGTGCGACTTAGACGAGCTGCCCACGGTGATCGCACGCGAGTCGTGGGCGGCGAAGGGCCGCGGCATCGGGCCGCCGTCGAGGTCGACCTCGACGATGGTCTCGTCGATCACCGGTATGGTCCGGGCGTGGCGCAGGGCACGCGCGAGCACCGCACGGTCGTCGTCGCCCATCAGGGCCCCGGTCGGGTTGTGGAAGTCGGGGATCAGCAGGGCCGCCGTGGCCGCGGACTGCCGCACCGTGCGGGCCGACTCCTCGACGTCCCACCCGTCGGGGTCGAGCGCCAGCGGCACGAGGCGCGCCCCACCGCGGCGGGCGGCGTCGATGGTGTTGGGGTAGCCGGGGGTCTCGACGACCACCCGGTCGCCGTGGCCGACGAGGGCGCGCAGCACGATGCCGATGCCGGCGACCGCGCCCGAGGTCACGAGCACCTGGTCGGGGGTGGTCGGCAGGCCGCGGGCGGTGTAGCGCTCGGCGACGACCTCGCGCAGCTCGGGCACGCCGAGGGTGAGGTAGCCCGCGCCGGCGAGGTAGCGGGGGAGCTGCCCGACCGCCCGCTCGTAGGCCTCGACGACGCCGGCCGGTGCCCGGGTCGCGGCGCAGGTGAGGTCGATGACCCCCTCGCCGACGTCCGCGGGGAACAGCGGCCCGGCCACGCGTTGCGCGCCTCCGGCGGGCAAGGTCGCCACGGACCCCGAGCCACGGCGGGAGGTGAGGTAGCCGCTCTCGCGCAGCACGGCATACGCGCGGGTGACGGTGGTTCGGCTGACGTCGAGGGCCGCGGTGAGCTCGCGTTCGCTCGGCAGGCGGGTGCCGGCGGCGACCCGGCCGTCGGCCACGGCCAGCCGCAGCGCGTCGGCCAGCGCCCGGTAGGCCGGGCGGCCGGTGCCGAGCGAGCCGACCAGGCGGGCCGTGCGCGCGGCCGAGACGGTGGGGGCGGGCATGTGGCCACTCTGTCAGAAGTGGCCATCGAAGTGAAGGCCACTTTGGGGCAGGATGGTCGGGATGACTCCTCTCCAGACGATCCGCCGCGGTGCCTCCCGCCGCGTCGCGCTGGTGCCGATGAACCCGGTCGAGCAGCTGCGCGCGGGCCGCCTCGTGCACCGGGTGACCCAGCTGATGGTGGGGCTCGTGCTGTTCGGGGCCTCGATGGCCCTGCTGCTGCGGGCCGACCTGGGGCTCGAGCCGTGGGGCGTGCTGCAGTACGGCCTGATCCAGCACATCCCGATGTCCTACGGCGCGATGAGCATCGTGGTCTCCTTCGTCGTGCTGCTGCTCTGGATCCCGCTGCGCCAGTGGCCGGGGCTGGGCACGCTGCTCAACGCGGTCGTCATCGGGGTGGCCATCGACGCCACCCTCGCAGTCGTGCCGGACATCCAGGGCCTGGGGTGGCGGATCGCCGCCATGCTGCTCGCGATCGTCGGCAACGGTGTCGCCGGGGCGATGTACATCGGAAGCCAGCTCGGGCCGGGCCCGCGCGACGGGCTGATGACCGGCCTCTCCCGCCGCACCGGCCGCTCGATCCGCCTGGTGCGCACCTCGCTCGAGGTCACCGTGGTGGTGCTCGGGTTCGCCCTCGGCGGCATCGTCGGGGTCGGGACCGTGCTGTACGCGCTGCTCATCGGGCCGGTGGTGCAGCTGTTCCTGCCAATGCTGACCGTTCGGGTCGAGCGCCCGGTACCTCGTCCAACGCAGCCGGAGCCAGTCGTCACAGAGCCTGCTGCAGGGTGACGAACGAGTAGCCCTTGGCGCGCAGGCCGGCGATGACCGCCGGGAGGGCGGCGGCGTCGAGAGTGGTGCCGTCGTCGGGGTTGGCGCCGACGTGCATCAGCACGACCATCCCCGGCCGAGCCGCCGCGAGCACGCGGTCGCGGACCTTCGCCACCGTCATCCCGCCGCTGGTGCCCTTCCACCCGAGGCTGTCGACGGTCCAGCGCACCGCTACGTAGCACTCGTCGTTGACCAGGCCGATGGTGCGGGCGTCGCGGGCGCCGAAGGGGAAGCGGAACCACGGTCCCGGGGGTCGGCCGGTGCCGGCCTGGATCGCCGCGGCGCCCTTGCGAATCTGGTCGACGACCCCCGTCGACGGCAGCGTGGTCAGGTCGGGGTGGGTGTTGGAGTGGTTGCCGACGGGGTGGGCGGCGGCGATGCTCGCCGTGGCGGCACGGTGGTCGCGGGTGAAGTCACCGGTGAGGAAGAACGTGGCCGCGGTCTTCGTGGTGACCAGGGTCGACAGGATGGACGTGACGCCGGTGCTGCTGGCGCCGCCGTCGAAGGTCAGCACGGCGACCTTCGCCGTCGTGGTCACGGCCTCGAGGTCCTTGCCCCGGTACTTCGCGGTGACGGCGCACGCATCGGGGGCGGGGCGTACCACCGACCGCACCCAGGTGGTGCTCGGCGCAGGGGAGACGCGGGGCGTCGTGCGCGGTGTCGGCGTCGGCGTCGTCGTGGCCTGCGGCACGGGCCCCGAGGTGGACGCGCTGGAGGGTGTGGCCGAACCGCGCGCAGGCGACGGAGTCGGAGACAACGGGGTGGGCGTGGGGGTGACGGTGCCCGAGCCGACCGCCGTCGAGGGCGCCGACACCGGCCGGTCTCCGATTCCGGCCGGGGTGGACCCGCACGCGGCCAGCCCCGCAACGAGGGCGACGGCCACCGACCACGTGACTCCTCGACCGGACATCACTGCCTCCACCACCAGTCTCGCGCGTCCGGGGGCGCGCGGCGGCAGTCTGTGGTCGACGGAGCACCGTAGCGGGTGGTCAGCCGTCGACGGCCAACGCGAAGGGCAGGACGCCTGCCGCACCGGCCTGGCGCAGCGCCCGCCCGGCCACGGTCAGGGTCCACCGCGACGACACGAGGTCGTCGACGAGCAGCACCGGCCCATCGACGTCACCCAACGCCGCAGCCAGCTCGGGGCCGACGACGACCCGCTCCCAGACCCCGGCGAGCCGGAAGGCGCTGTTGCCGCCGGGCTCGCCGGTCGGCCCGCCGTGCGCGAGGTCGAGCGACCCCAGCAGGGGCAGCCGGCCGATCTCGGACAGGCCCGCGGCCAGTGAGCCGACCAGTGCCGGGCGGGAGCGCGACGGCATCGCCACGATGCCGACCGGCCGGTGGGCCCAGCCCCACTCGGCCAGCACCGGCACGCAGGCCCGCAGCAGGTCGGGGTGCACCGGGGTGTCGTCGCGCAGCACCTCGCGCAGCCGCTGGCCCCACCCGAGGTCGGACAGCCGGGCCAGCGCCCGCCCGGGAAGCAGCGCCTCGTCGGGCGGGATCTTGCCCTTGACCGGCACGCCGAGCCGGTCCATCCCGGTGGGCCACTGCACCCGCGGGTCGAGGTCGACCCCGACCCGGCCCAGCCGCTCGCGGGCGGCGCCGACCACCCGGTCGGTCACCTCGGAGGAGTACCAGGGGCCGGCGCAGCCGTCACAGCGACCGCAGGGCGTCGCGGTGTCGTCGTCGAGGCACTCCTGGAGGAACGCCATCCGGCATGCGTCGGTGCGCTCGTAGTCGACCATCAGCTGCTGCTCGGCCTGGCGGGCCGCCGCCACCCGGGCATAGCGCTCGGCGTCGTAGGCCCACGGCACCCCGGTGGACACCCAGCCGCCCGAGACGCGCTGCACCGCGCCGTCGACGTCGAGCACCTTGAGCAGCAGCTCGAGGCGCGTGCGGCGCACGTCGACGGCGGTCTCGAGCGCTGCCGTCGACAGCGCCCGCCCCGACTCGGCCAGCGTGCGAAGCACGGCCTCGGCCTGCTCCTCGCGGGGCATCGACACCGAGGCGAAGTAGCGCCAGATGTCGCGGTCCTCCGGCCCGGGCAGCAGCAGCACCTCGGCCCGCTCGGTGGCACGGCCGGCGCGCCCCACCTGCTGGTAGTAGGCCACCGGCGAGCTCGGTGCCCCCAGGTGCACGACGAACCCGAGGTCGGGCTTGTCGAAGCCCATGCCCAGGGCCGACGTGGCCACCAGGGCCTTGACCTCGTTGCGCCGCAGCGCTCCCTCGAGCCGTTCTCGGTCTGCCGGGTCGGTGCGCCCGGTGTACGAGGCGACCGCCAGCCCGGCATCCGACAGCGCCGAGGCGACGTCCTCTGCCGCGGAGACCGTGAGGGTGTAGACGATGCCGCTGCCGGGCAGCTCGGCGAGGTGCTCGACCAGCCAGCCCAGCCGCTGCTCGGGCGACATCGAGCCCAGCACCCCCAGCCGCAGCGAGTCGCGCGCCAGCCCACCGCGCACGGTGAGCACCGAGCGCCCGCCCACCTCGAGCTGCTCGACGACGTCGGTGACGACCCGGGCGTTCGCGGTCGCGGTGGTGGCGAGCACCGGGGTGTCGGCGGGCAACCCGGCGAGCAGGTCGCGGATGCGCCGGTAGTCGGGCCGGAAGTCGTGGCCCCAGTCGCTGACGCAGTGCGCCTCGTCGACGACGAGCAGGCCGCAGCGGCGGGCGAGGTCGGGCAGCTGCTCGTCGCGGAAGCGCGGGTTGTTGAGCCGCTCGGGGCTGACGAGGAGCACGTCGACGGCATCGGACGCCAGCGCCTCACGCACGACGTCCCAGTCCTGCGCATTGGCGGAGTTCATCGTCACGGCCCGGATGCCGGCCCGCTCGGCGGCCGCGATCTGGTCGCGCATGAGGGCGAGCAGGGGGCTGATGATGACGGTGGGCCCGGCACCCTCGGCCCGCCGCAGTGCCGTGGCCACGAAGTAGACCGCCGACTTGCCCCAGCCGGTGCGCTGCACGACCAGCACCCGTGAGCGGTCGGCCACCAGGGCCGACACCGCCTCGAGCTGCCCGTCGCGGAAGTCGGCGTCGTCGCGCCCGACGAGCCGCCGCAGCGAAGCGCGGGCCCGGGTGGTGAGCTCGGGCGTGGGTGAGGAGGGGGCGGGGGGTGCGGTCACGGCATCCGTCGGGTTCGTCATGGTCCGCCCACCGTATGCCGGGTGGCCGACAGGACCGCTCGCGTCGTCCACAGGGCGGCGCCGGGGGAGGAGGATCGGGCGATGGACACGTCTGCACTGCCCGAGGTCAGCACCACCCTGCTCGACGAGGCGCGGGGGAGCACCGCGAACCGGGCGGCGCGCACGCTGCACGGCGGCACCGGGCACGCGCTGCGCCAGACCGCCATCGCCCTGCTCTCGGGCGCGACGCTCTCGGACCACGAGAACCCCGGTGAGGCGACCCTGCAGGTGCTGGTCGGGCGGGTGCGGCTGACGTGGCCGGACGACGCCGTCGACCTCGACGCAGGCGCGCACGTCGTCATCCCGACGGAGCGTCACGGCCTGCTCGCCCTCACCGACGCCGTCGTCCTCCTCACCGCGGCCATGACCTGAGGTCGGCCCGGGCTCAGGCGTAGTCGGCCCAGACGCGGCGCTCGGTGCCGTCGACGGTGACCTCGCCCCCGTACGGCAGGATCCACTGCGGTCGGGTGTGGCCGAACGGCACGCCCACGCACACCACGGCATCGCGGTTGTAGCGCGCCACGACGTCGATCACGGTGTCGCGTTGGGCCGCCCGATGCGCCACGCGCTCCGCCGGCGACCCCCGGTGCTCGAAGTTCGACGCTGCCGGCCGCGCGACGAGCACGGCGTCGGCCGCCGCGACCAGGCCGCGCTCGCCCAGGGCCCGCACTATGAGCCCGACCTCGGCCGCCGGGGTGACGTCCTCGCTGGTCTCGAGCAGCAGCACCCCGCCGTCGAGCACCCGTGGGTCGGTCGGGACCCGGTCCGCCTCGATGAGCCACTGCAGCACCTCGACGCAGCCGCCCCAGGTGCGCCCGCTCACGGTGCGCTCCGGGCCGGCCCAGGCCCACGCGTCGGTGGGCTCGCGCTCGCCGAACTCGGTGAGCGAGCGCGGGTCCTGCCAGTCGATGCCGAAGTCCTCCGACTCGCCGGGCTCGGTGACCTCCAGGCGCTCGCCCGTCAGCAGGGCCGCCCGCAGCGACGCGAGGTGGCAGTCGTCGACCCTCGAACCGGCACCGAGCTGTACCTGCGTCGACCCGCCGTAGTAGCCGGCCACGCCCTGGCCCCAGAGCCAGCTGAGGAGGTTGGTGTTGTCGCTGTACCCGAGGAACGGCTTCGGGTCGGCGCGCACGAGGCCGCCGTCGAGGTGCGGGGTCACCGTGATCTGGTCCTCACCGCCGATCGTCGCGAGCACCGCCCGGATGCCGGGGTCGGCGAAGGCGGCGTTGAGGTCGTCCGCCCGCGCCCGGGGATCGGCCCCGACCAGCCGGGTGGTCGGGTACTCCGTCGGGACGAGACCGGTGAGCTGCTCGAGTCGCCGCATGGCTTGCTCGTGCACGGCCGGCGCCACCCCCGGGGCGGCGAACGACGGGGAGAGCACCGCGACGCGGTCGCCCGGGCGAGCCTTCGCCGGGGTGAGAAGGTCGGCAACCATCGGTCCAGCAGAGCATCCCGTGCTGTCGTCGGCAACCGACATACTGCTCGGGCAGGAGAGGAAGTTGGGCCCCATGACCAACCAGGATGTCGACGACTACCTCGCCGCGGTGCCCGAACCGCAGCGCTCGACCCTCGAGCAGGTGCGGGCCACGCTCGCCGCGCTGCTGCCCCAGGCCGAGCAGGGCATCGCCTACGGGGTGCCGTGCTTCAAGGTGGGCGGCAAGGGCGTGGCGGGGTTCGGGTTCTACAAGAACCACTGCACCTACTTCCCGATGAGCGGGTCGATCACCACCGGGCTGGCCGGCGACCTCACGGGTTTCGTCACCGCGAAGGGGTCGATCCGGTTCGCGAACGACGAACCGCTGCCCGATGACCTCGTCGCGAAGCTCGTCGAGGCCCGGCAGCGCGAGATCGCCGGCACCCAGCGCCGTCGCTGACCCGACGACGCAGCGCTCAGAGCCAGCCCATCCGCCGGGCCTCCAGGGCCGCCTCGACCTTGTTCCGGGTGCCGGTCTTGCCGATCGCGCTCGACAGGTAGTTGCGCACCGTGCTGACCGACAGGTGCAGCCGCGCCGCGATGTCGGCGGTCGTCGCACCGTCCTCCGCCTCGGCGAGCACCGCCCGCTCGCGGTCGGTCAGGGGTGAGGTGGCGTGGCGCAGGGCGCTGCGGGCCAGCGCCGGGTCGACCACCGTTCCGCCGGCCGCGACCTCGCGCACGGCCTGCGCCAGGTCCTCCGCAGGTCCGTCCTTGACGAGGAACCCGCGGGCGCCGGCGGCCATCGCCCGCTGCACGTACCCCGGGCGGGGAAACGTCGTGAGCATCACGACCGCGCACCCGGGCACCTCGCGCGCAAGGTCGGCCGCGGCGTCGAGGCCACTGCGGCCGGGCAGCTCGATGTCGAGCAGCGCGACGTCCGGGTGCGTCTCGAGCGCCCGCGGCACGATGTCCGTGCCCGTCGACACCTCGGCCACCACCTCGAGGTCGGGCTCCAGTCCGAGCAGCACCGCGAGCGCACCGCGCATCATCCCCTGGTCCTCGGCGAGCAGCACCCGGATCACCGCGCCGCCGTCCCGTCCGGCACCCACGCCGAGAGAGTGAAGCCGTCGGCTCCGGCGGCCACGTCCAGGCCTCCGCCGACCGCGGCCAGGCGGCGGCGCAGGCCCTCCAGGCCGCCCCGTCGCCCCGCCACCACCAGGTCCGCGGCGTGCCCGGCCGCCCGGCTGCCGTCGTCGGCCACGGTCAGCCGGAACCGGTCGGTGTCGTGCCTGACCTCCACCGTGCACCGGCTCGCCCCGGAGTGCCGCAGCACGTTGGTCACGCCTTCGCGCAGCGCCCAGGCCAGTGGGCCGGCGGCCGTGGGCGGCACCGGCTCGACGCAACCCACCGTGGCCCGGATGCCGGCCGTCGCCAGCGACGCCTCCGCCTCGCGCAGCTCGTCCGGAAGGCTCGGCACCACGGCCCCGTCGACCGTGTCGCGCAGCTGCGTCATGGCTCGCCGCCCCACCGTCTCGATGTCGGCCGCGTGCCCGGCGGCTGCCACGGGGTCGGTCGGCACGAGCCGGCGCACGACGGCCGCCTTGACGACCATGACCGACAGCGAGTGGCCCAGGGTGTCGTGCAGGTCGCGCGAGAAGCGCTCGCGCTCGCGGGCCACGGCGGCGTCGGCGAGCTCCTCGCGCGTGCGCCGCAGCTCGTCGGCGGTGGCCACGAGCCGCGAGAAGGCGGCGGCAGCCACCCCGGCCAGCAGCACCACGAAGACCTGGGCCAGCACCTCGTCGGCGGTGGCGCCGAACCGTGACAGCGTCCAGGCCGAGGCCAGTGCGGATGCCGGCACCGCCGCCACCGCGACCGACGTGGGCAGCGCCACTGCCGCCGACATCGCCACGAGCAGCCAGGCAGGGACCCAGGCCGACCAGGCCAGCGACCCCGCACTCACCACGACCGCGAACCCCACGACTGCCGCGGCCGACCGACGAGTGGGGCCCGGCCAGCTGGCCAGCACCGCGAGCGTGCAGGCGCCGGCCGCGCACGCCACCAGCACCACGTCGGTCGCGGCGGCGAGCGCCCCGCCCGGCAGGTCGAGCAGCACCCCGCCCAGGATCACCGGCACCCACACCAGCACCGCGGCGTGCCGCTGCACGACGTGACGTTCGAGCACGGGGGCCCTCACCGCACCCGGCACACCCGAGCGACCGCCCGCTCGGGGGAGCGCACGGAGCCCAGGACGACGGTCGCCAGCACGGCGTCGACGCTACCGTCTGGCAGGGGAATCGCCTGCGCGGGCGCGGGAAGCACGGTGCGCCCCACGGCATCCCGGCGCAGCCGTGCGCGAGGGGAAGGGTGCGGCTCCAGCCCGGTCCAGCGCACCTCGGGGTGGAGCAGACCGACGTTCGCACCCTGCCCGACGCCGATCTCGAGCAGGTGGCCGCGCAGCCCGCCCACGAGCTCGCGCGCCGTCATCGACGGGAGCGGTGCCCGGCGGCGAGGACAACCGCGGTGACGACGGCGTGCAGCGAGACGAGCACCCAGGTAGCTGTGGTCGTCACGGCCCCGAGCGGGCCGAGCAGCGAGATCAGCGCGACGATCAGGACCAGAACGGTCCAGACCCGCAGCGGCCGACGGGCCCACCGTTCGAGCACCCGCAGCGCCACCATGCCGATCAACGCTGCCGCGGCGGCCGAGACGGCCACCGCGACCCCGCCGACGGTCTGGGTGCCGGCGCCGGTGCGCACGACCAGGGCCAGCCCGGGCAGCACGGCGACGAAGAGCCAGGCGATGGTGGCGCACACGGCGGCGGCCCCCGCCGTCGCGAGGTCGACCCGCCACGGCACGCGGCGGGTTCGGGGGGTCTGGTCGAGCAGGTCGGTGGTGGTCATCGGGCTCCTCCTGGTGGTGTCGATCCGGTCCCTCGACGCTACGGGCGGTGCCGGTGCCGCCCGAAGTGGAGGAGGTACCGACTCCGGCAGGACATCCGTCCTACTGCCCCACCCCCGTGAATCGGGTTGCCCCCGGGCCCCGGACAGGACACGGTGACCGGGTGACTGACGCCGCAACCCTCCTGGCCGCCTACGACGAGCAGCTGCGCACGGATGCCGAGACGCCCAGCGCGCTCTCCGTCACCGTGCACGGCCCGCTGCGGCTGGTGACCTTCCCCCAAAGCCGCGGCTTCGTCACCTACCGCGACCTCGGCGGGGCCGACGCGGCCGGCATCCGTGAGCTGGTCGGCGCCGCGCTGGACCACTTCACCACGGCCACGGAGGTGACCAGGGTGGAGTGGAAGACGCGGGGCCACGACCACGCGCCCGGGCTGCACGACGCCCTCGTCGACGCGGGCTTCGAGCCGGAGGAGCCGGAGTCGATCATGCTGGGTGAGGCGCGCCTGCTCGCCGTAGACGTCCCCCTTCCGGTCGGGGTCACCCTGCGCACCGTCACCGACGAGGCCGACGTGCGCGCGATGAGCGCGCTGGCCGACGAGGCGTTCGGCGACCCGGTCTCGGACGAGCGGGCCGACAGCCTGCTGCACCGGCTCAGGCTGCACGACGGCATGGAGCTGTGGGTCGCCGAGGCCGACGGGCGGATGGTCAGCGCCGGGCGGCTGGAACCCGTGCCGCACACCGAGGTCGCCGGCATCTGGGGTGGCTCGACCCTCGAGCCGTGGCGGGGGCGCGGCATCTACCGGGCGCTCACCGCGGCCCGCGCCCGCTCGGCCCTGCGGCTCGGGAAGACGATCATCCACAGTGACTCCACGGAGTTCTCGCGCCCGATCCTCGAGCGGTCCGGCTTCGTCAAGGTCTCCACGACCACGCCCTACACCTGGCGCCGCTGACCGGGCTACCGTGGGCCGATGGACCGGGAGGGTGCCCAGGACTGGCTCGACCGCTACGTCGCGGCGTGGCGGTCGTACGACCGCCACGAGGTCGCCGGCCTGTTCGCCGCCGACGTCGCCTACCGCTACCACCCCTACGACGAACCCGTCACGGGCCGTGACGCCGTCGTCGCCGCCTGGCTGGGGGAGGGTGAGGTCACGGATGCCGCGTCGTCCCGCGACGTGCCCGACACCTACGACGCGCACTACGTGCCCGTCGCGGTCGACGGCGACACGGTGGTGGCCACCGGCCGGTCGACCTACCGCGAGACGCCTGATGGTCCCGTGACCGAGGTCTTCCACAACTGCTTCGTCATCCGCTTCGGCGCCGACGGGCGCTGCCGTGAGTTCACCGAGTACTACATCGAGCAGCCAGCAGCACCGTGACGGAGGGGTTCGAGATGCCAGCCGAGGTTCGAACGCTCGAGACGCCGGACGTCGACCTCGTCTATGAGGTGCGCCCGCCGAGCACGACGGATGCCGGGCACGGCACGTTGCTGATGGCGGGCCACCCCATGCAGGCCGGCGGCTTCGAGGCGCTCGCGCAGCACTTTCCCGATCGCCTCGTCGTCACCTATGACCCGCGGGGTACCGGCCGCAGCGTGCGCAAGGACGGCAGTGACCAGCGCACGCCGCAGCTGCACGCCGCCGACCTGCACGCCCTCATCGCCGAGCTGGGAACCGGGCCCGTCGACCTGTTCGCCAGCAGTGGGGGCGCCGTCAACGCGCTGGCCCTCGTCGAGGCCCACCCCGGCGACGTCGCCACGCTCGTGGCCCACGAGCCGCCGCTGCTCCTGCTCCTGCCCGACGCCGACCTGGCCCTCGCCGCCGAGGGAGCCGTGCAGGCGGCCTACCACGAGCGGGGGTACGGCGCGGGCATGGCGGCCTTCATCGCCCTGACGTCGTGGCAGGGCGAGTTCACCGACGCCTACCTCGCCCAGCCGGCACCCGACCCGGCGCAGTTCGGCATGCCGACCGACGACGACGGTCGCCGCGACGACCCGCTGCTGTCCGGGACCGCGAACGCCATCACCGGCTTCAGGCCCGACCCGTCGGCCCTGCTGGCGTCCTCCACGCGTGTGGTGGTCGCCGTCGCGGCGGAGTCCGGCGACACGCTCACGGGCCGCACCACGCGGGCCCTGGCACGGGGCCTCGGCCTGCCCGCCACCGAGTTCCCCAGCCACCATGCGGGCTTCCTGGCCGCTGACTCCGGCTACGGCGGCGAGCCGGAGGCATTCGCCGCCCGCCTGCACGAGGTGCTCGACGCCGGCGGGGTCTGACGCCCAGCAAGGGGTCGGGACAACTTCGACCAATAGGTCAATGTTGTCCCGGGACAACATTGACCTATTGGTCGATCGTGTCCCAGACGGTCAGTGCCAGCCGCGCTCGTCGACCCCGCCCGGCACGTCCGCTGCAGGGTCGTAGGGGGTGCGGGTGAACCGGAACGACGCCAGGTCCAGGTGCGACACCGACCCGTCACCCCGGCGCACCGCGCGCAACGGCTCGCCCGCGTAGTAGGAGTCCAGACCCACCCACTCGTCGGTGCCGACCGGCCGGAACCGCGCGCCGCGTCCGCTGCCCGGCTCGCCCAGCACCAGGTGCTCGCCGACCAGGGTGGCCGTGACTATCGAGGGGCCCCAGTGCCACGTGCCGACCAGCTCGAGCAGCGTGGGGTCCCCGCTCGCCGACCACGGCTCGACCGGCGGCGGCTCGCACCGGGCCAGCGTGTCGAGCAGGTCGTCGACGGTCGACCGGGTCGCCGCGGATGCCGTGGTGTTGGTGAAGAGCACCACGCCGTCACCGGCCGCACCCCCAGCGGGGCCGGATGCCGGGTGCCTGCTCCCAGCGGCCCCTGACCCGAAGCCCTCCCCCGGCGCGCCGGCATCCAGCCGCACCCGCAGCCCGGCGAGGAAACCGGGCATCGAGCCGCCGTGCCCGGCGAACCGGGCTCCGCCGACGTTCCACACCTGGAAGCCCAGACCGTGCGCCGCGACCCAGGGCTGACCGGGGTCGTCGACGACGTGGTGCGGCTCGACCATCTCGCGGAGGGTGTCGGCCGACAGAGCTCCGCCGGTCGCGCCGCCGAGGAAGCTCGCCCACCGGGCCAGGTCGTTCACCGTGGTCCACAGCTGGCCGGCCGGGCCCATCGCGCCGGCGTCGTGCTCCGGCTCGGGCAGCAACAGGTCGGCGAACGGGTGCACGGCCAGCCCGAGCGCCGCCGACCCGGAGGGTCGCGTCGTCGTTCGGGTCATGCCGAGCGGCTCGAGCAGCTCGTCGCGCACGACGTCGAACCAGCCCCGGTCGTGGGCCACCTCGAGGAGGTGACCCAGCGCGGCATACCCGACGTTGGAGTAGTGGAACCGGCGCCCGGCGCGGAACCGCTGCCCGACCGGTGCGGCGACGAGTGCCTCCCAGTCGCCACCGGGCGTGCGCTCCCACCAGGGCCCGGGGGTCTCGGCCTGGGTGCCGGCGGCGTGGGTGAGCAGCTGCTCGATGCTGAGGTCGTCGAGCGCCGATCCGGGCACGTGCGCGCCGAACCGGTCGGTCAGCTCGAGCCGCCCCGCGTCGCGCAGCCGCAGCACGCACACCGCCACGAAGGTCTTGGTGATCGACCCCATCCGGTACTGCGTGTCGTCGTCGGCGGGGCGACCGTCCGCGCGCCCGTCGACGGTGCCCGCGGCGCCGCTCCACACCAGCTCGCCGCCACGTACCAGGCCGGCCGCGACCGATGGCAGCCGCCCGTGGCGCTGGGCGGTGGCGAGGACGTGGTCGAGCGCGGCGGTGGTGGTGGGCTGCAGCGGCATCCGCCCACCCTAGGACGCCGCGTGCAGTGGTGGCCGTGCCAGGACCGCAGGGCTGGGAGGATGGGCGCATGCCCGGTGCCGATGACCCCCAGACCTACCGTGTCGAGGTGCCGCTGCGGTGGTCCGACATGGACGCCTACGGCCACGTCAACAATGTGCAGTACCTCCGGCTGCTCGAGGACGCGCGCGTGATCGGCTTCCGGGAGTGGTTCCCCGACCGGCCCACGATGCTCGACGAGGGCATCGTCGTGACCCGGCACGCCATCGAGTACCGCGCGCCGCTCACCTACCGCGCCGCCCCGGTCGAGGTCGACATGTGGGTGACCTGGGTGCACGGCGCCGGCTTCGACCTCGGCTACACCGTGCGCGACCCCGAGACGGTCGGCGAGGCCGTGTATGCCATCGCCGAGACGGGCCTGGCGCTCTACGACTTCGCGACCGCCCGCCCGCGCCGGCTCGCTCCCGAGGCCCGAGCCCAGCTCGCGGTGCACACCGGCGACCCGGTGCACTTCCGCTGGGGCGGGCGGTGAGCGGGGTCCTGCGGCTTCGCGACCCCGAGTCCCTGGCCGACCTCGGCCGGTTCGCGACTCGGGCGCGTGCTGTCGACGCCGACGGGGCGATCCGGCTGCAGGCGTCGGGCACCGTGCTCGCCGCCTGGGTCGGGGTGCTGTCCGGCACCGGCATCCTGGCCGAGGGCACCGTGCTCGGCCTGCGCACGTTCGCGCTGGCCGAGCCGGCCGAGGTCGACGTCACCGTGCCGCTCGGGGCCGTCACCGACCGCACCGCGCGAGGCAGCGGCGCCGACCTGCCCGTGCCGCCGACCCGTGCCGTCGCGGCCTGGTCGGCTGTCACCCCGCCGCGCGGCCCGTGGGAGCCCGCCGGCACCCTGCCCGGTGACCTCCTCGCGGCCGTGGCCCGGTCGGGCCTGACCGAGGTGTCGGATGCCGTGCGCGAGCGCGGCGCTGCCGCCGGCCTGGTGCGCGACCGGGTCTGGGCGCGTGACGTGCTCGAGGCAGCCGGGCCGCACCCCGACCTGCTCGACCCCGGCGGCGGCGGGTTCGAGGGTGGGGCGAGCGTGCGATCCGGTGGTGCGTTCGCGGCCTACGCACTGGGCTTCCTGGCACCGGGCCAGCCGGTGCAGGTGCTGCGATCGAACCGGTGGACCCGGCTCACCGCGCCCGGTGGTCACGTCCTCATCCGCTGACCCTTTCGTCGGCGTGCCTGTGCCGGCTGCTCGGCCGTCCTCCGGTTCCACCGCCGTCGTCGCGAACCCAAAGGATTTCCGAAGGCCCTGCTCCTAGCGTGGGGACGGGGCCATCTCCGATTCTCGCGCGGCAGGCCGCTGGCGCACCCGGTTCGGGTGCGCGGTCTGGCACGACGATGGACTAGTCGGTGCTCGATGCCGCTGACCAGGAGATCCTGGCGCCGGACCTGACGGTCGTCCTGCCGCCCGGAGCCACCGCTGCCGACGCCGAGCACCTGATCGATCCCACCGGTCGACCCGGTGCCGCGTTACCGGGTGTGCAGGACTACACGGTCGCCCCCGGTGCTGGTGCACGACCTCCGCTTCACCGTCAGGGCGGCCGACCCCGCCGCCCTGACGGCGGCACTGGCGCGCGAGGGCATCCTGGCCGACGCCCTGGGCAGCTACTCGACGTCGTCGGGCGCCTCGGCCTCGTGAGGACGGACGAGGAGCCCGACGCGGGGTGACCGGGCGCTGCGCGAGGTCAGCTGCGGATCCGCTGACCCGCCGGGATGGCCACCGTCGCCACCAGTGCGAGCCCGAGGAAGATCGCCCCGAAGAGGGCGTCGTCCTGCCCGGGCACGTGCCGGGCGGCGAAGGCGGCCGTGGCCGCGGCGATGCCGATGACGCTGCCGAGCACGTCGGCGAGCTGGAGCGAGGACGACGCCTCGCCGTGCTCCTCGACCGGGCTCAGCTCGAGCGCGAGCACCGTCGTCGTCGTCACCCCCAGCCCCATCGCGACCCCGGTGCAGATCAGGGCCAGCGGCACGATCCACCACGGGAGGTCGAGGAAGGCCACCGCCGCGAGCACCGCCAGGCCGATGGCGAGCAGCATGCCGCCGAGCTCGACCAGCCGGTAGCGGGGGAGGTGGAGCGTGCCGTGGCCCTGGTACCAGGCGCCCCCGGCCCACCCGATCGCCCCGACCGCGAGGGCCAGCCCGGCCGTCTGCAGGCTCAGGCCCCGCTGGCCGACGAGGAAGAGCGGCACATAGGTGACGCCGGCGTAGAACGCGCCGATGTACAAGGCCCGGGCGAGCATCACGCTGGGCAGCCCCCGCCCCATCGTCCAGGTGCCGGCCGGCACCAGCTTGGGCGCGAAGACGACCACTCCGACCACCCCGACCACGACGATGCCGGTCTTGGGCGACAGCTGGAGCACGAGCTCGTGCGTGCCGAGCTGGATGGCGCCGGCCGACAGGGCGATCCCCAGCCCGCACCACGCGGCCCGCACGTGGGCGGAGTGGTCGCGCGAGCTGGCGGCGGCGTTCAGGGCGGAGTCGTCGATGCGGCGCCGGGCGTGGGCGAGCACCGCCATGGTGATGAGCACCGGCGGCACCACGCCCCAGAACACCCACCTCCAGGACAGGTTGGTCGTGAGCCAGGCCGAGATCGGGGCGCCGAGCAGCGACGGCAGCACCCAGGCCGCCGAGACGTAGGTGAACAGCCGCGGCCGGATGGCCTCGGGGTAGACGCGCCCGGCGATGACGTAGAGCATCACGACGAGCAGCCCGCCGCCGAGGCCGGTGAGCGCCCGCCCGGCGAGGAAGACGGGCAGGTTGGTGGCCGTGCCGCACATGGCGGAACCGCCCGCGAGCAGCGCCTGCCCCGTGACGGCGCCCACCATCGGCCCCGACCGGTCGGACCACACGCCCGCCAGCACGATGCCGAGCAGCTGCGCGGTGAGCATCACCGAGAACGCGAAGCCGTAGGACCGCACGGCGTCGAGGTCACGGGCCACCGCGGGCATCGCGGTGGAGACCGCCATCGACTCGAACGCGACGATGGTGACCAAGGCCAGGACGGCCAGTGTCACCTCGAGGTAGGTCCTGCCGAGCGGCCCCTCGACCCGGGTTGCCGTCGCTTCAGCCATCACGTGTCACGGTACCCGCGCCGACCCCTCAGCCGGGCGGCAGGAGAGGACGACCACGTTCGGCGAGCACGTCGCGCAGCACGTCGATGTGGTCGGTGACGATGCCGTCGGCGCCGAGGTCGAGCAGCCGGTGCATCTCGTCGGCGTCCTCGCGCGACCACGCGTGGAACCAGACGTGCACGTGCTTGCCGAGGGCGTGCGCGCGGCGCACCAGGCCGGGCGTCACCAGGGTGACGGTGCGGCCGCGCAGGCGGTGCAGCGCCGGCAGCTGCAGCACCGGTGCCGGGGTGTGCAGCATCCGGCTCAGGGATGCCGGGGTGAACCGGAGCAGCGCCGTGCCCACCTGGCCCGCCGCGGTGGCCACGCCCGGGCCGAGCGCCGCACGCGCCGCCCGGAGCCGCCGCTCGCTGAACGACCCGATGCACACGCGATCGGTTGCATTGTGCCGCAACACTTCCCGCACCGTGGGTGTCAACGCGTCGTCGGCCTTGATGTCGATGTTGATCCGGGTGTCCGGGAACTGCTCGAACAGGTCGGACAGCAGCGGGATCGGCTCGGTGCCGCCGATCCTCGCCTCGCGCACGGCGTCGTAGGGGAGCGTCGAGATGGCGCCGCTCCGATCGGACACCCGGTCGAGCACCGTGTCGTGGAAGGCCACGACCTGGCCGTCGCGGGTCGCGTGCACGTCGGTCTCGAGGTAGCGGTAGCCCATCGCGACGGCCCGGCTGAAGGCCGCCAGGGTGTTTTCCAGCCCCACGTTGGGGCCGAACGCCGCGCCGCCCCGGTGGGCCAGGCCGACCGGGGTCGGCACGTCGAGGTAGGCGAAGTCGCCGGCGCGCACGTCAGGCCACCGGCAGCCGCAGCCACACCGTCGTGTCGGTGGGCACGGCACCGTCGTCGGTGAGCGGTCCCGAGGCGACCAGCACCTCACCGGGCGGCAGGGCCACCGGGTCGGCACCGAGGTTCGCCACCACGAGCAGGGTGCGCTCGCCGTCACCGGCGGTGTTGCGCAACGCGACGACGCTGTCGGACGACAGGGGGTCCCAGGTGAGGCTGCCGTGACCGAACCGGTGCGCGCGGCGGTAGTCGAGCAGCGTGCGGTACAGCTCGAGAGTCGAGCCGGCCACGCCGTCCTGCTGGTCGACGGCAAGGTCGGCGTAGGTGTCGGGCTGCGGCAGCCACGATGTGCCACCGGGGCCGAAGCCGTTGCCCGGCGCCCCCTTGACCCACGGCATCGGCACCCGGCAGCCGTCGCGGCCGGTGACCGTGCCGTGCGTGCGGTGGAAGGTCGGGTCCTGGCGGAACGAGTCGGGCATCGTCGTGTGCTCGGGGAGCCCCAGCTCCTCGCCCTGGTAGACGTAGGCGCCTCCGGGCAGCGCGAGCATGAGCGCCGTGGCGGCACGGGCGCGGCGCAGGCCGAGCACGGCATCCGGCTGGGGGTCGTCGGCCCTGATGCCGTTGGGGCGTGGCAGCGACTGGTCCAGCCCGAGCCGCGACGCGTGCCGGACGACGTCGTGGTTCGAGAGCACCCAGGTGGTCGGGGCGCCGACGCCGTCGTTGGAGCGGAGCGAGGCCTCGATGACGGTGCGCAGGGCGGTGGCGTCCCAGTGGGCGTCGAGGAAGTCGAAGTTGAAGGCCTGGTGCATCTCGTCGGGGCGCACGTAGCGCGCGAGCCGGTGGGCCGGGGTCACCCAGGCCTCCGCGCACAGGATGCGGTCGGGCAGGCCGTAGGACTCGAGCACCTGGCGCCAGCCGCGGTAGATCTCGTGCACGCCGTCCTGGTCCCACATCGGCGAGGCCCCGGTGGCCGTGTGGTCAAGCACCTCGCCCTCGGTGGAGTGGTACTCCTGCGCGTCGCGGCCCGCGCCGGTCGGGCCGGTATCGGCGTCGACCTCGTCGTAGAGGCCGACCTTGCCGTGCCAGTCGGGCAGCCCCTCGCGCTTGACCAGGCCGTGCGCCACGTCGACCCGGAAGCCGTCGACGCCGCGCTCGCACCAGAACTGCAGGATGTCGTGGAACTCCGCGACCACGTCCGGGTGCTTCCAGTTCAGGTCGGGCTGGGTCACGTCGAAGATGTGCAGGTACCACTGGCCGGGCGTGCCGTCGGGCTCGGTGACCCGGGTCCAGCCGCGGCCGCCGAACACCGAGGGCCAGTTGTTCGGGGGCTCCTCGCCGTCCGGGCCGCGACCCTCGCGGAAGATGTAGCGCTCGCGCTCCGGGCTGCCCGGGCCGGCGTCCACCGCGGCCCGGAACCACGCGTGCTCGCTGCTGGTGTGGTTGGGCACGAGGTCGACGAGCACCTTCAGGCCCAGGTCGTGGGCGGTCTCGATCATCGTGTCGGCGTCGGTGAGCGAGCCGAAGCGCGGGTCGATGTCGCGGTAGTCGGCCACGTCGTAGCCGGCGTCGTTCATCGGCGAGACGTAGAACGGGCTCAACCACACGGCATCCACGCCGAGGTCGCGCAGGTAGGGTAGCCGGGCGGTGATGCCGGGCAGGTCGCCCATGCCGTCGCCGTCGGCGTCGGCCCAGGAGCGCGGGTAGACCTGGTAGATCACGGCGTCGCGCCACCAGGCTGCATCGGGGGAGTCGGCCTCGTGCACTATCTCGCCGGGCGAGGTCAGGGTGGGGGTCTCGAGGGGTCCAACGGTGTCGGTCTGGGTCAGGGTGTCGGTGAGTGGCTGGGGCACCGACACCATGTTTCCGTATGCCGTGCCGCGTCGCGAAATGCGTGCGCGCGCCCCCCGGGCCGGCTCAGGGCGTCGGCAGCGGGCGCAGCGGTGAGCTCGGCGCGGGAGGGGGTTCGTCGGTGTTGACGAGCATGTGGGCAGCCCGCAGGAAGTAGTCGCGCATCTGCTCAGCCTGCGCCTCGGGAAGGTCGAGGGTGTCCATCGCGGCGAGCATGTGCCGCATCCACCGGTCGCGCATGTCCAGGCTCACCGGGTAGGGCGCGTGCCGCATCCGCAGGCGGGGGTGGCCGCGCTCCTCGCTGTAGGTGGTCGGGCCGCCGAAGTACTGGGTGAGGAACATCCGCAGTCGTCGCTCCGCCGGGGCCAGGTCGGCGTCGGGGTAGAGCGCACGCAGCGGCGGGTCGGCGGCGACCCCCTCGTAGAAGGCGTGCACCAGGGCCTCGAACGTCGGGGCGCCCCCGACCTCGTCGTACAGGCTCACGCGGGACCTCCCATCGGTGCCACCGGTCCGCCGAACGGGCCGAGCGGCGGCGCCTGCACCTCGGCGGCATCCAGCGCGGACTTGAGGCGCTCGCGCATCTCGCGTTGCACCGGGAAGTTCTCACCGGGGACGCACTGGGCGATGGTGCGGATCGTCATCGTCATGCCGACGATCGACTCGACCCCGAGCACCTTGGGCACCTCGACGAACTTGTCGGCCCAGGCGGGGTCCGCGCCCATCTCCTCGGCGGCCTCGCGGATGACGCCGACCACGCGCTCGACGTTCTCGGCGTAGGAGACCGGCATGTCGACGATGGCCGTGGCGAAGCCCTGCGAGCGGTTGCCGATGCGAATGATCTCGCCGTTGCGCACGTACCAGGTGACGCCGTTGGCGTCGCGCAGCCGGGTGATGCGCAGGGTGACCTCCTCGACCGTGCCGACGGCCTCGCCGGTGTCGATCACGTCGCCGACGCCGTACTGGTCCTCGAAGATCATGAAGACGCCGGACAGGAAGTCCTTGACCAGGCTCTGCGCGCCGAAGCCGAGCGCAACACCGGCCACGCCGGCCGACGCCAGCAGCGGCGCGATGGGGATGCCGACCAGCTGCATGACCGTGAGCACCACCAGCGTGACGATGACGGCGGTGCTGATGCTGCGCAGCAGCGACCCCATCGTCTCGACCCGCTGGCGCTGGCGCTCACCCGCGAGCCCGGTGGCCGTGGCGAACGCTTTCCCGGCGCGACCGGACTCGGCGAGCTTCTGGGCCGACTTCGAGGTCATGGTGCGCACGACGCGGTTGATCAACCGGCGCAGCAGCCACAGGGTGACCACCCCGAGGACGATCGTGATGAGGATGCGCAGCCCGATCGTGCTCAGCCAGACCTGCGTCTTCTCCCAGGTGAGGCCGATGGTGTCGGCCAGCCCGAGCCCGGGCACCGTCAGTGCGGCGGTGACGGCATCAGTCACGCGCGTCACGCTCCTGGGCCGCCAGGGCCCGCACCACCGGGTCGCGGTTCTCGACGACGAGGCGGCGCAGCGCGGCGGGGGCGTGCGGGTTGGCGTCGAGCCAGGCCTGGGTGCGGTCGCGCAGGGCGGCATCGGCGAGCCGCGGGTAGAAGCCGTAGACGATCGACTCCACCAGCGCGTGCGAGCCCCGCTCATGCACCGTGTCGAGCAGGGTGTGGTAGCGCTCGACGAACGGGCACAGCAGGTCGGGCGAGGTGCCGGGGCGGGTGAAGCCCAGCGCGGTGGCCTCGACGATGGCGGTGGGCAGGCCGCCGCCGTCGACGGCCTCCGCCCAGGCCTGCTCCTTGGCCTCCGGGGTCGGCCGCGCGGCGCGCGCCTTGGCGGCCCGCTCGCGAGCGGTGGCGGTGTCCTCGCGGGCGAGCTCGGCGTCGATCTCCGCCTGGTCGGCCGCGCCGGCCGCGACGAGGGCGGTCAGCAGCGTCCAGCGCATCTCGAAGTCGACGGTGAGTCCGTCGAGCACCTCGGTGCCCTCCAACAGGGCTCGTAGCAGTGTGGTGTCGTCACCGGCGGCGGTCAGGGCGGCGGCGGCGCTGACCAGCTGCAGCTGCGCGTCGCTGCCGGGCTCGGCCGAGCGCGCGACCTCCCACAGCCGGTCGCGGGTCGAGGCACGCAGGGCGTCGCGGTGCTCGGGCGCGCTGTAGGAGTGCACCGCCGTTTGCAGCTGGGCGACCAGGGTGCGCAGCAGGGTGGAGTCGGACTCACCGGGCAGCGTCTCGAGCACGACGTCGACGAAGTGCCGGGCACCCATCTCGGCGTCGCGGGTCATGTCCCACAACGAGGCGAGCACGAGCGAACGCGGCAGCGACGAGGTGAAGCCCCGCGGGTGACTGAGCGCCGTGGCCAGCGAGCGCTCGTCGAGCCGGATCTTCGCGTAGGCGAGGTCTTCGTCGTTGACGAGCAGCAGGTCGGGCTGCTCGCGCCCGACGAGCTCGGGCACCTCGGTGCGCGCACCGTCGACGTCGAGCTCGAGGCGGTCGGTGCGCTCGAGGATGCCGTCGCGCACGGCGTACAGCCCGATGGCCAGCGTGTGCGGCCGCAGCGTCTCGAACCCAGGCGCGAAGGTCTGCTCGATCGCCGCCACGGCGATGCGGCCCCGGTCGTCGACCTCGAGCACCGGCCGCAGGGTGCTGACCCCGGCGGTCTCGAGCCACAGCGTGGACCAGGTGCGCAGGTCGCGCCCCGAGGTGGCCTCGAGCTCGGAGAGCAGGTCGTCGAGGGTGGTGTTGCCCCAGGCGTGGGCGGCGAAGTAGGCGCGCAGGCCGTCGCGGAACGGCTCGCGGCCGACGTAGGCGACGAGCTGCTTGAGCACCGAGGCGCCCTTGGCGTAGGTGATGCCGTCGAAGTTGACCTCGACGTCCTGCAGGTCGCGGATCTCGGCGACGATCGGGTGCGTCGAGCTGAGCTGGTCCTGGCGGTAGGCCCAGTCCTTCTCGTGGGTGCCGAAGGTCGTCCAGGCGTCGACCCACTCGGTGGCCTCGGACTGGCAGGTGGTGGAGGCCCACTCGGCGAAGGACTCGTTGAGCCACAGGTCGTTCCACCAGCGCATCGTCACGAGGTTGCCGAACCACATGTGGGCGAGCTCGTGCAGCACGGTGAGCGCCCGCCGCTCGACCAGGGCGTCGGGGACGCGGGACCGGAAGACGTACATCTCGTTGATGGTCACGCACCCGGCGTTCTCCATCGCGCCCATGTTGTACTCCGGCGCGAACAGCTGGTCGTACTTCTCGAAGGGGTAGGCGCAGTCGAACTCCTCCTCGAAGAAAGCGAAGCCGCGCTTGGTGAGGTCGAAGAGGTTGTCGGCGTCGAGGTAGGGCGTGAGCGACCTGCGGCAGAAGATGCCGAGCGGCACCTCGCCGGCCCGGGTGGTGACGGTGTCGCGCACCACGTCATAGGGCCCGGCGACGAGCGCGGTGATGTAGCTCGAGATCGGCGAGGTGGTTGCGAAGCGCCACGTGGCCGTGCCCTCACGAGCCGGTTCCGGTTGGGGTGTGGGGGAGTTGGAGACGACCTGCCAGTGCGCCGGTGCGGTCACGGTGAACGTGAAGCGGGCCTTGAGGTCGGGCTGCTCGAAGACGGGGTACATCCGCCGGCTGTCGGGCACCTCGAACTGGCTGTAGAGGTAGACCTCGTCGTCGACCGGGTCGACGAAGCGGTGCAGTCCCTCGCCGGTGTTGGTGTAGCAACCGGTGGCGGCAACGACCACGACGTTGTCGGCGGCGAGCCCGGGCAGGCGCACGCGGCTGTCGGCGAAGAGCTCCTCCGGGTCGAGGTCGGTGCCGTTGAGGCTGACCCCCTGCACCGTGCCGCCGACGAAGTCGAGGAACGTCTCGCTGCCCGGCTGCGTGCAGCCGAAGTGGATCGTGCTTCGGGTCGAGAACGTCTCCGGGCCGCTCGCGACGTCGAGGTCGACGTCGTGGCGGTGGACGGTGACGAGGGCCGCGCGGGTGGCGGCCTCCTCGCGGGTGAGGTTCGTGCCGGGCACGGGTTCTCCTTGCGGGGCGGTGCGGTGTGGACGCCGGTCGGGCGCCGCTGCGGGCGTCGGGCCATCCTGTCACGCGGTCCCGTCACCTCGACGGGAGCCGACCGGATGGCAGGATGTCGCCCATGTCCGAGCGCAACGCTGCAGAGTTCTGGTTCGACCCGCTGTGCCCTTGGGCCTGGATGACCTCCCGCTGGATGATGGAGGTGCAGCAGGTCCGCCCCGTCGACGTCACCTGGTCGGTCATGAGCCTGTCCGTCCTCAACGAGGGCAGTGACCTGCCCGAGGACTACCGGGCCATGCTCGACCGCGGGTGGGGGCCGGTGCGCGTCGTCATCGCCGCGCGGGAGAAGTTCGGCGACGAGATCGTCAAGCCGCTCTACGACGCGCTCGGCGAGCGCATCCACCACCAGCAGCTCCACTACCCCGACGCCATCACCGGAGCGCTCGAGGAGCTCGGGCTGCCGTCCGAGCTCGCCGACGCGGCCACCAGCGACGAGCGCGACGCCGAGCTGCGAGCCAGCCACCAGCGCGCCATCGACCTGGTCGGCGACGACGTGGGCACGCCCGTCGTGGCCGTCAACGGCATCGCGTTCTTCGGCCCGGTCGTGAGCCCGGCGCCCAAGGGCGAGGCCGCCGGCCGGCTCTGGGACGGCTGCGTCCTCGTCGCCGGCACCGAGGGCTTCTTCGAGCTCAAGCGCTCGCGCACCGTCGGCCCGATCTTCGACACGGACGACTGACGTGCGCGTGCACGTCGGCGGCGACCACGCGGCATTCGAGCTGCTGGTCGACCTGGTCGCTTTCCTCGAGGGCAAGGGGCACGAGGTGACCAACCACGGCCCGCACGCCTTTGACGCCGTCGACGACTACCCCGTCTACGTGCTGCGCGCCGCCGAGGCGGTGGCCGCCGACCCGGGGTCGCTCGGTGTCGTGCTCGGTGGGTCGGGCAACGGTGAGCAGCTGGCGGCCAACAAGGTGTCCGGCATCCGCGCCGCCCTCTGCTACGACGACGAGCTGGCCCGTCTCGCCCGCGAGCACAACGACGCCCAGGTGATCTCGATCGGGGCCCGGATGACCACCGTCGAGCAGGCCCGCTCGATGGTCGAGGTCTTCGTCGACACCCCCTTCAGCCACGACCCCCGCCACGTGCGCCGCCTCGAGATGGTGTCGGCGTACGAGGCCGACGGCACCCTTCCGCCGCTCCCGGCCTGACCCGGTTGCACCCGCCCTGACGCCCGGTCTGCGGCCGTCTGGCAGGGGTGCCCCGCGACCACTAGGGTGTGCGCGCGGCAGCGGACCGACCCGGAAGGGGTGAGCATGCCCAACGAGGTGCTGCAGCGCCCTGGCACCCACAGCGGCGTCGGGCTCCCGCGCGTGCTCGTCCGCCTGCTCGGGGCGGGCCGGTCCCGCAACGCCGACCGCCACTACACCGTGCTGTTCATCGTGCTGGTGGTCGTCCTGGGCACCGCGACCAACGTGTGGCCCCTGCAGGTGCCGAGCGCGCTGCTCTTCCCGGTGGTCGTCGCCGCCGGGGTGGTGCTCTCCGGTCGCGGCCTGCTCATGGTCTATGCGCTCACCTTGGGCTTCCTCTTCCTCTGGATGCCGGGTTCGGGGCTCTGGCCGCCGCGCGCGGCCCTCGTCGTGGTCTCGTTCGTCGCCGTCATGGCGATGATGTACGTCGCCGCGCAGTCCCGCGCGGTCGTGGGCACGCGCGGCCTCGGCGCCGACCGGATGTTCGCCGAGCTGCGCGACCGGATCGCCTTGGTCGGCCGGGTGCCGGTGCTGCCCGACGGCTGGCGCGCCTGGTCGTGCATCCGGTCCGCGCACGGCGAGCGCTTCTCCGGCGACTTCGTCGTGGCCCACCTGAGCCCGTCCGGGCATCGGCTCGAGATCGTGCTGGTCGACGTCAGCGGCAAGGGCACCCGGGCCGGCACCCGGTCGCTGCTGTTGTCCGGGGCGCTGGGCGGGCTGCTCGGGTCGATCCCGCCGGGCGACTTCCTGCGGGCCGCCAACGAGTACCTCGTGCGGCAGGGCTGGGAGGAGGGGTTCGCCACCGCGGTGCACCTCGACCTCGACCTGCGCACCGGCGACTTCTCCCTCGCGAACGCCGGCCACCCCTCTCCGGCTCGCTACACCTTCGGCCGGGCCCGGTGGACCGTGCTCGACGGGGCCCGCGGACCGCTGCTGGGGGTCGTGCCCGGCGCGTTCTTCCCACGGCAGAGCGGGCGCCTCGACCGGGGTGACGCGTTGCTGTTCTACTCCGACGGTGTCATCGAGTCGCGGGGGCGCGACCTCGTCGACGGCATCGATCGGATGCTCGGTGTTGCCGCGATGTCGGTGCTCGGCGAGGGCGACGTGGCGCGCGATGTGTGCGAGTCGGCCCGGTCGGGGGAGGATGACGACCGCGCGGCGCTCGCCGTCCGCCGACTGTGACCCCTGCCGACTCCGACTCCTGCCGACTGTGACCCCTGCTGACTCCGACTCCTGCCGAGAGGGCCCGACCGTGGCATCCGACCCGGTGCTCGACCACGCTCCCCGTGAGGGCGTGCGCACCTTCACTCCGCGCTGGCGCAACAGCCCGCTGACCGACGAGCGGATGGCGACCCTGTTGCCCGCGCGCTCGCTACCGGACGGGCCGCTGGACTTTGCCGCGGCCTTCGGGCGGGTCGGGCCGGTCGTGGTCGAGATCGGCTCGGGCCACGGGGCCGCGGCCATCGCCTACTGCGCCGCCCACCCGGAGGCCGACCTGGTGGCGGTCGAGGTGCACGTGCCGGGCGTGGCCCGGATGCTCGCCGCCGCCGACGCGGCCGGGGTGTCGAACCTGTGGGTGCACCCCGGTGATGCGCTGCCGTTCCTCACCGACCGGGTGCCGGCGTCATCCCTGGCGGCGGTGCACCTGTTCTTCCCCGACCCGTGGCCGAAGAACAAGCACGCGAAGCGGCGGTTCGTGCAGCAGCACACCCTCGACCTGCTCGCCGCGCGACTGGTGCCTGGCGGGGTGCTGCGCATCGCCACCGACATCGCCGCGTATGCCGCGCACGCCCGTGCGCAGCTCGCGCACCACGGCCGGTGGGACGTCGTCGAGGGGGAGCGCCCCACGTGGCGCCCGGACGACGGCTTCGAGGCCAAGGGCGTGCGTGCCGGCCGCACGGTCACCGAGCTCACCTGCACCCTGCGCCCCGTTTGACGCCAGCGACTGCGATGCAGGGAGCGCGCTGGGCTGCGCCCTGTGCATCGCACTGCACTACTGGTACGTGAGGAGCTACTGGCACTCGAGGAGCTGGTGGGCGCGCACGACCTGGGCGATGAACAGTTCCGGAGTGAGCCGCAGGCCCAGGACGGGGATGCGCAGCACCATGTCGGCGCTCAGGGTGACCTCGTTCTGGCGCAGGGCGTCATCCACCGGGTTCAGCGCCAGCGCATGGTGCCCGCCGTCGATCTCGACGACGAGCCCGATGTCCTCCCACGCCACATCGAGGTAGACCCGGCCTCTGGGCCCGGTGCGCACCACCTGCCGGCTCGGTGGCGGTAGCCCGGCCCGTCGACACATCCGGGCGAAGTCGAGCTCGCCGAGCGAGTGGGCTCCGTCGCAGATGTCGGGGATGACCATGTCCAGCAGGACCCGCCGACGGCTGCGCTTCACGAGCTGCCAGGCAGCGTCGAGCCGATCCGGGCGCGTCAGTCGCTGCTGGAGCACCAGGCACAGGATGAGGACGGCGGCGCGGTCGAAGGTCGCGTCATCGGCTGCTCGCACCGCCGCGAACTCGGGCTTCACCCTGGGTACACCGGCACCGGCCTGCGGCCCGATCGTTCGCCGCCGAGTGGCGCGGACCCCGGCGCACGGCCTCCGTCGCGAAGCCATCGGCACGCTCACCGTGATCGTGGGGCTGGTGAACCCGGTCAGGCCTGCCGCGTGCAGGGCACTGATCCCGTCCAGGACCGCCCCGGCGCCGGACTCCCACACCGCTCGCCATCGGGCGCCGTCCGCTGAGAGCGGGCCGGTGCCGATGACGACCGTGTGGGTACCGTCGGCGGTCCATCGCCCGGCCGTGACCTCGGTGCGCACGTCGGCACGGCTCACCCCGCCCGAACGCAGGTCCCGGCGGTGCGCGACCCCGCCATGGTCAGCGGCCACGCGCCGCGCAACGACGGCTCGTTGCTCGCGCGACACGCGGCGCCGGGGGCCCTGGCTCATCCGGCAACTCTGACGCTGATGGCCCGAGGCTCGCTCATGCCCTGTGGACAACCACCTGTGCGATGCAGGAGGCGCGGTGGAGCGCGCTCCCTGCATCGCACAGGCCTTGCGTCGGGGTAGCCGGAGCCGCGGGTCGAGCCGCCTCCTTCGTCGCCGCCTCGAGCCCGCTCCCAGCATCCGCCCACCGCGACGACGAAACCGGATGCGCTCCGCGCATCCGGTTTCGTTCGTCGGGGTAGCCGGATTCGAACCGGCGGCCTTCCGCTCCCAAAGCGGACGCGCTACCAAGCTGCGCCATACCCCGCCGCCCGCGCGGCCTGCATCCCACGTCGACCAGGTCGACGACGAAAGGATTTCGGATCCCGCGAGCGCGGCCCTAGGCTAGCGCTGCCCTCGGGGTGCGAGCTTACGAGGTGCGCGGGCGTAGCTCAATGGTAGAGCCCCAGTCTTCCAAACTGGCTACGCGAGTTCGATTCTCGTCGCCCGCTCCACTGCACATCCGTCGAACCCCGGCGAACCGGTGCGACAGCCCCCGGCCGACGCCGCCGACTCAGTCCGGTGGTCGCCCCAGCACAGTGCGCCCGCCCCGGGTCCGCCGCCGCGCCGGCACCCGACCAGACCCGTTGCTGCAGGGCCAGCGTGGCCCACCCAGCCACCGCCATCGCGACGAGGTTCAGGGTCAGCTGCAGCCCGCTGCCCCACACCTCCACCATGCGCCGAACGCCGCACCCAGGGCGATGTTGCCCGTCGCGAGGATGCCGGTCGCGAACCCCAGCACCAGCGTGCGCACCAAGGCAGGATGCCGGTCGCGACGTGCGCGACCGGCATCCGGCGTTGGTGGTGGCTGGGGAGGGTCAGGCCTTGGCGCCTGCCCGGAAGTCGACCCACGCGTCGTTCATCCGCTCGACCTGGCCGGGCGTGAACTCGTTCATGCACGAGTCCTGCGTGTAGTCCATGAAGTTGTGGATCGGGTCCAGACCTGGTGCCGGGCAGGTGTCGGCGCCGACCGGGCAGTCGAACTGCGGGGCGGCCTCCTTGGGGGTGTCGGTGACATAGTCACCGGAGGCGCTGCAGCCGTGGGCGAAGGTGTGCTCGAGCATCAGCCAGTGGCCGACCTCGTGGGTGAGGGTGTCGCCCTCGGAGTACTTGCCGGCGGTGCCACCGGGCATCGACTCGTCGAGCATGACCACGCCGTCGATGTAGTCGCGGCCGTTGTTGTAGCCCTTGGGGAAGTAGGCCCACCCGAGCAGGCCACCGCCGATGTTCGCGACGTAGACATTGAGCGTGGTCGAGTCGCCTTCGTAGAGCGCCTTCTTCATGTCGCGCTCGTTCTTGCCGGGCACGACCGTGTACCAGGCGGGGTTCACGGTGTAGGTGGTCTTGGTGAGGTCGAACCGGAACGGGCTGTCCGCCGCGGTCGTGGAGGTCTTGCCCGAGTAGGAGTCGTTGAGGACCTTGACCTGCGCGGCGATCATCGTCCGCATGCGGTTCTGCTCGGTAGGGCTGAGCGCGTGGTCGGAGACGACGTGGAAGACGGTCGGGATGTGCACCGAGCCGTTCAACATCCGGGGGGCGTCCTTGATCACGCCGTAGGCGTTCGCCTGGTTGTCGGGGTAGAGCTTCGGCTCCGCCACGGTCGCGCCCTTGGCGACGCGGGCCGCGCTCGACCCCGGGGCCGGGCAGTCCGGCGCCGCGGTCGCCGACGCCGTGCCAGCGGTGGGGGAGCCGGCGCTGGCCACTGCGGCGCCGGTGCCGACGGCCGCCGTGGCGAGCGCACCGGCGACCAGGGCGCTGACGCCGACCAGTCGGCGGATGCGGGACGAGATGGGGTTCATGGGATTCCTCCTGCGTCGGGCGCCCCGGTCGGGGGCGCCTCGCGGACGTTACCCGCCGCGCGGTGGCCGTGGGGCGGTCGCGGCGCGGGCGGGGGTCGAGGGCGATTGGGTCGCCCCGTGCCCGGCCGCTAACATGGGCCCTTGGTGCCGATCCGGGATGCCGCGTGCGCGCGTGCGACCGGAAGGCGCCGGCCCGCCGTGGCCGGCCCGCACGGCATACGACGTGAAGTTGCCCCCGATTCCCCCCATGGTTGTGGAGTGCCCGAAGTGAAGAGTGCCGTCGAGACCATCAGCCCGACCCGGGTCAAGCTCGTCGTGGAGGTCCCGTTCGCGGAGCTGAAGCCGATGCTCGACCAGGCGTACAAGACGATCGGCGCCCAGGTGCAGATCCCGGGCTTCCGCAAGGGCAAGGTCCCGAGCCGGATCATCGACCAGCGCGTCGGCCGCGGGGCCGTCGTGCAGGAGGCCGTCAACGAGGCACTCCCCGTCTTCTTCGCCCAGGCTGCCGAGGCCGAGGACATCCGCGCCATCGGGCAGCCCGAGGTCGACGTCACCGCCGTGCCGCTCGAGGACGGCCAGGACCTCGAGTTCACCGTCGAGACCGACGTGCGCCCGACGATCGAGCTGCCCGACCTCGAGGGCATCGCCGTCGAGGTCGACGAGGTCAAGGCATCCGACGACGACGTCGACGAGCGCCTCACCGCGCTGCGTGAGCGCTTCGGCTCCCTCGTCGGCATCGAGCGCGGCGTCGAGGACGGCGACTTCGTCTCCATCGACCTGTCGGCCGCCATCGGCGACGACGAGATCGACTCGGTCACCGGCGTCTCGTACGAGGTCGGCAGCGGGAACATGCTCGAGGGCATGGATGAGGCGCTGCTCGGCATGAGCGCGGGCGACACCAAGACCTTCACCGCCCCGCTGGCCGGCGGCGACCACGAGGGCGACGACGCCGAGTGCACCGTCACCGTGCAGTCGGTCAAGATCCGCGAGCTGCCGGCCCTGGACGACGACTTCGCCCAGCTCGCCTCCGAGTTCGACACCCTCGAAGAGCTGCGCGCCGACGTCACCACGCAGGCCGAGCAGGCCAAGAAGTACGAGCAGGGCATCCAGGCGCGCGACAAGGTGCTCGAGCACCTTCTCGAGACCGTCGACGTGCCCGTGCCCGACGGCATCGTCGAGGCCGAGGTGCACCAGCACCTCGAGGGCGAGAACCGCCTCGAGGACGACGAGCACCGGGCCGAGGTCGACGAGAGCACCCGCAAGGCGCTCAAGGCCCAGTTCCTGCTCGACGCGATCGCCGAGAAGCTCGAGGTCCGCGTCGAGCAGCCCGAGCTCATCGAGTACCTCGTCATGAGCGCGCAGCAGTACGGCATGGACCCCAACGAGTTCGCCCAGACCATCGACCAGCAGGGGCAGATCCCCTCGATCGTGCAGGAGGTCGCGCGGCGCAAGGCGCTCGCCGCCGTGCTCGACAAGGCGACGGTCACCGACACCGCCGGTGTCGCGGTCGACCTCGACGCGCTCGTGGCGGAGGACCAGACCCACGACCACGCGCACGACCACGACCACGACCACGACCACGACCACGACCACGACCATGGGTCCGACGAGGCCGGTGACGACGCCGCCGCGTCGGCCGACGAGGCGCCTGCCGACGAGGTTCCCGCCGCCCAGGCCTGACGTACCTGAGGAATGTCTGGGTGCAGCACGGTGGACATACCACGATTTCCTAGTCAGTTGAGCGTTCGCTGACCTATCGTGAGCCCACGCCGAGGGACGGCGCTGCTGGCCCAGGAGGCCCCCCATGAGTCGTCGAGTCATCACGTCCGTGCTGGGGGCCGCCGTGCTCCTCGCCGCCTCGGTGGTCGGGGCGTCCTCTGCGTCGGCACTGGCCTCGGATGCCACCGCGCCGGCCCTGAACTTCGGCAACCTGCCCGTCTACGGCACCGTGGAGCAGGACCTGGTGGTCACCGCCACCGGCGGGCCGGTCACCTTCAGCGCTGCCCTGCCGTTCCTGACGCCCGTCAACGGTGCCTTGGACCAGGCCGACGACTACTCGTTCGTGTCCCGCACCTGTACCGACACGATCGCCGCCGAGCAGACGTGCAGGGTGACGATGAACTTCAACCCGTTCGCCGCCGGGCTGCGCCAGGCCACCCTCAACATCGAGACGACGTCGCCGGGCGCCACCCTGCAGGTCGCGCTGAGCGGCACCGCCGTTCCCGACGCCACCGGCACCTACTACGGGCTCGCCACACCGACCCGGTTCCTCGACACCCGTGGAGCCAACAAGACGGGCGCCCCGCTCGCCGCCGGGTCGACGACCTCCGTGCAGATCACGAACCGCAGCGGCATCCCCACCGCCGGGGTGTCCGCGGTCGTGTTCAACCTCACCGCGGTCTCCACCACGTCGAACGGCTACTTCACCACCTACCCGAGCGGCAAGCCACGTCCGACGACCTCCTCGATCAACTTCCCGAGTGGCTGGACGGGCGCCAACATGGTGACCCTGCCGGTCGGGGCCGACGGCAAGATCAAGCTGTTCAACTACGGCGGGGCGGCGCATGCGCTGGTCGACGTCCTGGGCTGGTACGCGAAGGACGACACGGTACGCGCGTCGAAGGGCATGGGCTCGCAGTTCCGCACCACCACCGACGGCGACGGGGTGCGGCTCTACGACAGCCGCAAGGATCCCGACAACGGCAACCTTCCGTTCGCCGGCGGCGAGGTCCTCGATCTCACCGACACCTGGTTGAGCCCGGCGGAGGCCTCCAGCATCAAGGCGTACGCGGTGAACATCACGGCCACTGCGGCCACCAGCTCCGGCGTGTTCACGGCGTGGGCCGGAGGCGCCGTCCCCAAGCCGCTCGCCTCGGCGGTCAACTACAGCAAGGGCTTCACCGCCCCGAACATGGTCGTCGTGCCCGCGGGCCACTTCGACCCGGCGAAACCGCAGTTCTGGCAGCCGGACCAGACCGGCTTCCGCGTCGCGAACGTGGGCAGTGGCACGGTGCACATGCTCGTCGACCTCGTGGGCTACTACGTGGCCGACGACTCCGCCGGCATGCGCTTCAAGCCGCTGACCAGCGCCAACGCCCCGGTGCGGATCCTCGACACCCGCAAGGCCGTCGGGCTCTCCGGTGCCTTCGGGGCGAGCCAGAAGCGCACCGTCGACGCCACCAGTGTGACGTCGTCGGACTCGGCCTACCTCGTCGGCAACACCACCGGCGTCATCCCGACGGTGTCGACGTACCTCACCGTGTGGGGTGGTGAGAACCCGCTGCCCACCGTGAGCAACCTCAACGTCAGCCCCAACCTCGTCCGCGCGGTGTCGACCTACGCACCGCTGGCCTTCAACGACGTGACCGGGCGGCTCACCTTCAGCATCTTCAACAGGTCCGGGTCGATGCACGTGCTCTTCGACGCGGCCGGCACCCTCGACCTCTACCCGAGCGAGGCCACCACGCAGGCCGCGCCGGCCCTGTCCTCGTCGGACCAGGGCTCGCCCACTGCCACCCTGGGTGGGCGCACAATCCCGGGTGGGCGCAGCATCCCCAGCGGCCACGCACCCCCGACGGCCCGCCGCGGCTGACCCGGGCGCACGTCGCTCAGGACGTGGCCGGGGCTGGGGACGACGTGGTCGTCCCCACCCTCAGCCGCACCGGGAAGGGCTCGTCGCCGATCGGGGCGCCCTCGAGGGCCCGCCGCACGAGCCGGCCCATCGCGCGCCCCTTGTCGGCGCCGGGCTGCTCGACCGTGGTGAGCACGTGATCGAGCCACGGGAGCTCGACGCCGTCGAAGCCGGTGACGCTGAGGTCCTGCGGCACGCGCAGCCCCAAGGCCTCCGCGGTGCGTACCACCCCCGCCGCGAGGAGGTCGGCCTGCGCGACGACGGCCGTGGGCCGCTGCTGCGCCGGCACGTCGAGGAGCAGCCGGGCGGCAGCGGCACCGGCCTCGACGCTGAGGTCCGTGGCCTGCACGACCGGGGCGTGTTCGTCCGTGAGGGAACGAAACCCGGCGAGCCGGCCCGCGGCATCCGGGTAGGTCGCACTCGCCACCTCACGGTCGGTGACCCATCCGGTGGGGGAGCCGGGACGGAGCGGCATGCACAGGTGGGCGACCCGGGTGTGGCCGAGCCCGAGCACGTGGCGGGTGGTGAGCCGCATCGCCGCGGCCTCGTCGGTGAGCACGTGGGCGACCCGCGGATGCACCGGTGCGCCGCTGCCGACCAGCGGGATGCCGCGCGCGAGCAGGTGCTCGAGCACGGGGTTGTCGCGGTCGCCGCACAGCGGGAACACCACGGCGTCGACGGCCTGGGTCGAGAGCTGGGCGAGCGCCCGCTCGGGGTCCTCGACCGGTTGGGCGACGAGCAGCATCGAGCGGCCGGCCGCGTCGAGCTCCTCCGCGAGGCCGTCGAGCACGGCCAGGGCGAAGGGGTCGTGGAAGGCGTAGCGCAGCGGCCCCTCGACCACGACCGCGACCGTGCCGACCCGGCCCCGGCGAAGCGACGTGGCCAACGGGTCGGGCCCGGCGTAGGCCAGGTCGCTCGCCGCGGTGCGCACCCGCTCGGCGGTGGCCGTCGCCACCGGGCCCTTGCCGCTGAACACCAGGGATGCCGTCGACGTCGAGACGCCCGCCCGGCGCGCGACGTCGCGCAGCGTGGGTCGGCGCCCGGGGCGAGTTTGACGGCTGGGGGTCATGGGGGACACAATATCGAATCGATTCGATCGAATCGATTCGACACTCCACCGCCCGCCCCGACACCCGCCAGGAACCCGCGTTGTCCGCCACCCCCGACCTGACCCGCACGTCGCCGGGCATCCCGCGCGAGCGCGTCACCAGCGCCCGCCTGGCGGTCTTCATGACCTTCACCCTCGCCGGGCTGGTCTTCGCCTCGTGGGCCGCGCGGATCGCCGACACCAAGGAGTCGCTCGGCCTCACCGCCGGCCAGCTGGGCCTGACCCTGTTCGCCGCGAGCGTCGGGTCGGTCGTCGGCCTGCCGCTGGCCGGACTCATCTCCGACCGGATCGGGGCCTCCCGTGCCGTGGCGCTGGGGATGGGCCTGTCGCTCTCCGGGCTCCTCGCCGTGGGGCTGGTCGTCGACAACCACGGCCCGCGCGCCTCAGTGGCCGCCGGGCTGTTCTTCATCGGCCTCGGTGTCGGTGTCTGGGACGTGTCGATGAACCTCGAGGGTGCCGACGTCGAGCGCCACCTCGGCACCTCGGTGATGCCGCACTTCCACGCGGCGTTCAGCGGCGGCACCGTGGTCTCCGCCCTGGTCGGGGCCGCCATGTCGCGCGCCGGTGTGCCGCTCACCGTGCACTTCGTCGGCGCTGCGGTCGTGACCGTCGCCCTCGCCTGGTGGGCCCTGCCGCACTTCCTCCCGCGCACCACCGAGCAGCCGGCCGCCGCCCGAGCGGCGCGCAAGCGGCACCGCTCGGCGTGGCTGGAGCCACGCACCCTGCTCATCGGCGTGGTCGTCTTCGCGGCGGCCTTCACCGAGGGCACCGCCAACGACTGGCTCGCCGTGGCGTTCGTCGAGGGCCACGACCTCCAGCAGTGGATGGGCGTGCTGGCCTTCGCCACCTTCCTCACCTTCATGACCCTCGGCCGGATCGCCGGCACCGGCCTGCTCGACCGCTTCGGTCGCGTCCCGGTGCTGCGGGTCAGCTTCGCCCTGGCGGCGCTCGGCGCCGCCCTCGTCATCCTGGGCAGCGCGTGGGTCGCCTTCGTCGGCACCGCGGTCTGGGGGGTCGGCGCCGCGCTCGGCTTCCCGGTCGGGATGAGTGCCTCGGCCGACGAGCCGGAGCGCGCCGCCGCCCGGATGTCAGTCGTCGCGACCATCGGCTACGCCGCCTTCCTGGCCGGCCCGCCCGTGTTGGGCCTGCTCGGCGACCGGGTGGGGGTGCTGCACTCGCTCACCGTGGTGGGGGCGCTCGCCATCCTCGCCCTCGCCGTGGTCCCGGCGGTGCGCCAGCCCGCGCCGAGGTGAGCCGCGCCCTCACCCATCGAAGGTGATGCGGCGGCGTGGGCCAGCGGCCACGATTGCGGCGCAGGGGCCTGGTCGACAGTGCCCTGACCGAGAAGAAGGCAGGAAGCATGCTCGGCCACGACAGGCGAGAGGCGCGTCGCGATGAGCGCCAGACGTTCGGACGGCGAGGAGACGCGACGCGCTACCAGATGCGCGAGAAGCTCCTCTCGATCGGCGACGACAGCTGGATCGAGGACGAGGACGGCCGTCGCGCCTTCAAGGTCAACGGCAAGGCGCTTCGGGTGCGGCAGACCCTCGTCATCGAGGACCCACAGGGCCGTGAGCTGGCGAAGATCCAGGACCGCCCGGTCCGCGTCCGCGACGTCATGGAGATCGAGGGCCCCGACGGCTCCTCGCTCGCCACGGTGAAGAAGGCGATGATCACGCCGCTGCGCGACCGGTTCTCGATCAAGCTGGCCGGCGGCGGCGAGCTGTCGGCGCACGGCAACATCGTCGACCACGAGTTCGAGATCGAGGCCGACGGCACCAAGGTCGCCGAGGTCTCCAAGAAGTGGTTCCGGGTCCGCGAGACCTACGGCGTCGACGTGGCGCCCGGGCAGAACGACGCTTTGATCCTGGCCATCACCGTCTGCATCGACAACCTGGCCTCGGGCTAACCGTCAGCACCGCTGCAGTGTGGCTCCGGCGCCACCGGTACCACCAGCACTACCCTCTCCATCAACACCACCACCTGAAAGGTGACTCACAAAGATGGGTACCAACAACATCAACAGCTTCGGCGAGGTCCTGCTCTGGAGCTTCTGGATCTTCATCTGGATCGCCGCGATCATGATCTGGTTCCGCTGCGTCTTCGACATGTTCAGCGACCACACGCT
>JBBQNZ010000007.1:0-58271 GCA_038330415.1 Actinomycetales bacterium
GCGGTGAACGCCGACGACACCTCGTCCTTGGGCTCGACCCCGAACAGCCGGATGCCGGCCTTGGCCAGCCAGTCCATCGACGAGATGACCGGCGCCAGCACCCGCGACACCATCACCAGCGCCGGCACCAGGGCCACCGCAGAGCGCTCGGGCCGGGCGATGGAGATGTTCTTGGGGATCATCTCGCCGTAGACCACGTGCAGGAACACCACGATGGCGAGCGCAAGCACCAGCGCCACGGCATCCGCGACGCCCTCGGAGACCCCGAGCCGCTCGGCGACCGGCACCAGCGCGTGGTGCAGCGCCGCCTCCGACACCGCACCGAGCAGCACCGAGCAGACGGTGATGCCGAGCTGGGCGGTGGCCAGCAGCAACCCGGTGCGGTGCATCGCGTCGAGCGCCACCTTCGCGCGCTTGCTGCCCGCGTCGGCGAGCGGCTCGAGCTGGCTGCGCCGGGCCGACATGGCGGCGAACTCGGCACCGACGAAGAAGGCGTTGGCGCCGAGCAGCACGAGCGTGACGAGCACGACGAACCAGCCGCTCACGACTGCTCCTCCGGCTCGTCGTCATCCGCAGTGGGCGCGGGCTCGGAGCGCTCGAGGCGCACCCGGTCGACCCGGTGTCCGTCCATGTCGACGACCCGGGCGGTCCAGCCGTCGACCGGCAGGGTGTCGCCCACGGCCGGCACCCGCCCCAGGGTCGACATGACCCAGCCGCCGATCGTCTCGTAGTCCGGCCCGTCGGGGATGACCGCCCCCACCCGGGCGCGCACCTCGTCGGGCCGCCACAGCCCCGGCACCGTCCAGGACCCGTCGCGCAGCTGGCGCCCGGTGGTCTGCGAGCGGTCGTGCTCGTCGCTGACCTCACCGACGATCTCCTCGACGAGGTCCTCGAGGGTGACGACGCCCGAGGTGCCGCCGTACTCGTCGACCACGACGGCGAGCTGCAGGCCGCCCTGCCGCAGCTGGAGCAGCAGCGGGTCGAGGCGCAGCGTCTCGGGAACGAGCACCGCGGGGCCCATCAGCGCCGACACCGGCACGTCCGAGCGGCGGTGGAACGGCACGGCGATCGCCTTCTTGACGTGCACGATGCCGTCGATGTCGTCCCAGTCGGCGCCCACGACGGGGAAGCGGGAGTGGCCGGTGCGCCGCGCCAGGGAGACGACGTCGGCGGCGGTCGCCGTGCGCTCGATCGAGGTGGCCCGCGAGCGCGGCGTCATCACGTCGGCGGCGGTCTGGTCGGCGAACCCCAGGGATGCCGTGACCAGCCGGGCGGTGCTGCGGTCGAGGGTGCCCGCCTCGGCCGAGGTGCGCACGAGCGACGCCAGCTCGGCCGGGCTGCGGGCCGCGGAGAGCTCCTCCTGCGGCTCGATGCCCAGCGCCAGCAGGGTGCGGTTGGCCACCCCGTTGAGCAGCAGGATCATCGGCTTCATCGCGGTGCCGAACCAGCGCACCGGGGCGGCCGCGACCTTCGCCGTGGCCAGGGGCAGCGACACGGCGAGGGTCTTGGGCACCATCTCGCCGACGATCATCGAGAACACGGTGGCGATGAGCATGGCGAGCACCGACGCCACCGACGACGACGCCGACTCCGACAGCCCCAGTGACTGCAGCGGGCCCAGGAGCAGCGCGCCGATCGACGGGCTCGCGATGAAGCCGAGCACCAGGGTGGTCAGGGTGATGCCGAGCTGGCACGCCGACAGCTGGGTCGAGAGCCGGCGGTGCGAGGTGAGCACCGAGCGCGCGCCGGGCTCACCCGCGTCGACGGCCTTCTGCACCGTGGGCCGGTCGAGCGCGACGAGCGAGAACTCGGCCGCGACGAACAGGGCCGTCCCCACGGTGAGGACGACGCCGAGGAGCAGCAGCAGCCATGGGGTCATGATCGGACCATCGTATGGGGGCGCTGCGGCGTTCCCCGACCTGCGTGCGTCCGTCTCGGGAGGGAGCCGCATCCACCGGGGGGTTGACCCTGACGCCACGGGAGGCTGCGAGGATCGGGGCATGACACCAGAAGGCACCCCATGACCACCACACCTGCGGTCGGGGCCAGGATCGAGATCCGGGGGCTCACCAAGCGCTTCGGTTCCTTCGTCGCGGTCGACGACCTGAGCTTCGACGTCGAGCCCGGACGGATCACCGGCTTCCTCGGGCCCAACGGCGCCGGCAAGACCACCACGTTGCGCATGCTGCTCGGGCTGGTCCATTCCACGAGCGGCACCGCGACGATCAACGGACGTCGCTACGTCGACCTCCAGGCTCCGCAGTCGACCGTGGGCGCCGCGCTGGAGGCCACCAACTTCCACCCCGGCCGCAGCGGGCGCGACCACCTGCGGGTGCTCGCCGACGCCGGCTCCATCCCGCACACGCGGGTCGACGAGCTGCTCGAGCTCACCGGCATCCCGGCCGCGGCCCGCAAGCGCGCCGGCGAGTACAGCATGGGCATGCGGCAACGGCTCGGCCTGGCCGCAGCCCTCCTCGGTGACCCGCAGGTGCTCGTGCTCGACGAGCCCTCGAACGGCCTGGACCCCGAGGGCATCCGCTGGCTGCGCGGTTTCCTGCGCCACCTCAGCCACGAGGGCAAGACGATCCTGATCTCCAGCCACCTGCTGCAGGAGGTGGAGCAGACCGTCGACGAGGTCGTCATCATCGCCAATGGCCGGCTCGTGCGCGCCGGCGCGATGGCCGACCTGCACGGCACGCCGGGGTCGATCGTGCGCACGTCCGACCGCGAGCGCCTCGCCGGCGCGCTCCGCGTCGCCGACGTGACGAGCTCGCCCGGTGACGACGACACCCTGGTCGCCGACACCACCGACCTGCGCCTGGTCGGCGACGTCGCGCTGCGCGCCGGCCTGCCGATCTACGGCCTGGAGCCCAAGCGGGCCGACCTCGAGGCCCTGTTCTTCGAGCTCACCGAGGGCACCAACCGCAACGAGTCGCCCGGGGGCGCGCCTCCCGAGGGGGATGCCGTGACCGGCCAGGAAGGAGCGAACCTGTGATCCCCGCGGTCCGCAGCGAGCTGCGCAAGTTCTTCACCACCCGGATGTGGTGGGGCATCGCCATCGCCATCTTCGTGGCCGGTGGGGCCTTCGCCGCGCTCTTCACCTTCGTCGTGAACCAGGGCACGACCGGCGGGCCCGGCAGCCAGGCGATCATCGGCGACGACACCCAGATCGCCAACACCGTCTACACCTCCGGCATCAGCGTCGGCTACCTGCTGCTGCTGACCATCGGCGTGATGTCGATCGGCTCGGAGTACCGCCACAAGACGATCAGCGCCACCTTCCTGGCCACCCCGAAGCGCACCCGCGCCATGCTGGCCAAGGTCGTCTCGCTCATCGGCATCGGGGCCGTCTACGGCCTGGTCAGCCTGATCGGGTCGGTCGCGGTCGGCGCGGTGGGCCTCACCCTGATCGACCGCCCGCTCTTCCCCTCCTCGGCGGTCGTCCGCTCGCTCGCGCTCAGCCTGCTGGTGCTCGGGCTCTGGGCGCTCATCGGCCTCGGCATCGGCATCCTCATCCCCAACCAGGTGGCGGCCCTGCTCATCGGCATCGGCGTGGCCTGGATCGTCGAGCCGCTCCTCGGGCTGGCGTTGGGCGCCTGGGAGTTCGGGCGCGAGCACATCGTCGAGTTCATGCCGTCGCAGGCCACCAACGCGGTCGTGAACGGCATCTCGCAGAACCCGGATGCCGTCCGCCTCGAGTGGTGGGGCGGCGCTCTCGTGCTCGCGGCCTATGCCACGCTGCTCGCCGGGTTCGGCATCTGGCGCACGACCCGGGCCGACATCAGCTGACCCTTCGGTCCGGAAGCTCCGTGACGGGGCCGCCCGGCGGACGTCGGTGACGACGGCCGGTTCGCCAGCACCGCGGCGGACCGGCCGTCGCAGCGCGCCCACCACTCGCCCGTCCCACGGCGTGGGGTGCGAGCAGCGGGGATAGGCTTGGGCGACATCCGTGACGACTATCGACGAGCCGAGAAAGAGGCGCATCCTCCGTGGCCGAGCAGTCCGCGTCCAGCGACCCCCTGACCTCCTTCGGACCCAACGAGTGGCTGGTCGACGAGCTGTACGAGCAGTACACGAAGGACCGCAACAGCGTCGACCGGGCGTGGTGGGACTTCTTCAAGGACTACACGCCGGGTGAGGGCGCCCTCGGGCGTGACGCGGCCTCGGCGGCCCGCCGCACGGCCGACGCCCCGAGCGGCTCCGCGAGCAACGGCTCCGGCAGCCGCGCCCCAGCGGCCGCCGCAGCACCGGCCCCCGCCAAGGCGCCGGCGAAGGCCCCCGCCCCAGCACCGGCCGCCCGGCCGGCCGTCCCGCCACCGGCATCCGCGGTCTCCGCGCCCGCCCCGGCAGCCACCCCCGCGCCTGCGGCGAAGGCGCCCGCGCCTGCGGCGAAGGCGTCCGCGCCCGCCCCGGCAGCCAAGGAGGCCGCGCCCACCCGACCCGAGCCCCCGGCATCCACGACCCCGAAGCCGCGCGAGGCCGCCGCCCCCAAGGCGGCCGGCCCGCTCAACGACGCCAGCTCCACCCCCATCCGCGGTGCGAGCGCCCGGGTCGTCACCAACATGGAGTCCTCGCTCGAGGTGCCCACCGCCACCTCGGTGCGCGCGGTGCCCGCGAAGCTGCTCATCGACAACCGCATCGTCATCAACAACCACCTGGCCCGTAGCCGCGGCGGCAAGGTCAGCTTCACGCACATCATCGGCTTCGCCCTGGTCAAGGCGCTGGGCGTGCTGCCCGAGATGAACAACGGCTTCGGCCACGACGCCAACGGCAAGCCGGTGCTCGTCACCCCGGCCCACGTCAACCTCGGCCTGGCCATCGACCTCGCCAAGCCCGACGGCACCCGCCAGCTGCTCGTGCCCTCGATCAAGGCCGCCGAGACGATGGACTTCGCGCACTTCTGGACCGCCTATGAGGAGATGGTCAAGAAGGCCCGCGGCGGCAAGCTGACCGTCGTTGACTTCCAGGGCACCTCGATCTCGCTCACCAACCCCGGCACCATCGGCACGGTGCACTCGGTGCCGCGCCTGATGCAGGGCCAGGGCACCATCATCGGCGTCGGCGCGCTGGAGTACCCCGCCGAGTGGCTCGGCGCCAGCCTCGAGACCCTCAACCGCAACGCCGTCAGCAAGATCCTCACGCTCACCAGCACCTACGACCACCGCATCATCCAGGGCGCCCAGTCCGGCGACTTCCTGCGCGTGGTCCACTCGCTGCTGCTCGGCGAGCACGGCTTCTACGACGAGATCTTCGAGAGCCTGCGCATCCCCTACGAGCCGATCCGCTGGGTGCGCGACGTCGACACCTCGCACGACGACGACATCAACAAGGTCGCCCGGGTGCAGGAGCTCATCCACGCCTACCGCGTGCGCGGCCACCTGATGGCCGACACCGACCCGCTGGAGTACAAGCAGCGCCGCCACCAGGACCTCGACGTCACCACCCACGGCCTGACCCTGTGGGACCTCGACCGCACCTTCGCCACCGGCGGGTTCGGCGGGCTGCCGTTCCTCAAGCTGCGCAAGATCCTCGGCATCCTGCGCGACTCCTACTGCCGCACCATCGGCGTCGAGTACATGCACATCCAGGACCCCGAGCAGCGCGAGTGGATCCAGTCCAAGATCGAGGTCGGCTACGCCAAGACCACCCGCGAGGAGCAGCTGCGCATCGTGCGCCGGCTCAACGCGGCCGAGGCGTTCGAGACCTTCCTGCAGACCAAGTTCGTCGGGCAGAAGCGCTTCTCGCTCGAGGGCGGCGAGTCGGTCATCGCGCTGCTCGACCGGGTGCTGTCGCTGGCCGCCGACGACGACCTCGACGAGGTCTGCATGGGGATGCCGCACCGCGGGCGCCTCAACGTGCTCGCCAACATCGCGGGCAAGTCCTACGGCCAGATCTTCCGCGAGTTCGAGGGCAAGCAGGACCCCCGATCGGTGCAGGGCTCGGGCGACGTGAAGTACCACCTCGGCACCGAGGGCACCTTCACCGCCGAGGGAGGCAAGACCACCAAGGTCTACCTCGCCGCCAACCCCTCGCACCTCGAGGCGGTCAACCCGGTGCTCGAGGGCATCGTGCGCGCCAAGCAGGACCGCCTCAACCTCGCCGGCGAGGACTTCACCGTGCTGCCCGTGCTGATGCACGGCGACGCCGCGTTCGCGGGCCAGGGTGTCGTGGCCGAGACGCTCAACCTCAGCCAGCTGCGTGGCTACCGCACCGGTGGCACCGTGCACGTCGTCATCAACAACCAGGTCGGCTTCACGACCTCGCCGAGCAGCTCGCGCTCCTCCACCTACTCCACCGACGTCGCCCGGATGATCCAGGCGCCGATCTTCCACGTCAACGGCGACGACCCCGAGGCGTGCGTGCGGGTGGCCGAGCTCGCCTACGAGTTCCGCAAGGAGTTCCACAAGGACGTCGTCGTCGACATGGTCTGCTACCGCCGCCGCGGGCACAACGAGGGCGACGACCCCTCGATGACCCAGCCGCTGATGTACAACCTCATCGAGGCCAAGCGCAGCGTGCGCAAGCTCTACACCGAGTCGCTCATCGGCCGCGGCGACATCACCGTCGAGGATGCCGAGGCCGCGCTGCGCGACTACCAGCAGCAGCTCGAGCGCGTCTTCGTCGAGACCAAGGCCGCGCTGAAGGAGGCCGAGCGCGAGGCCGCCGACGAGAGCTACACGGGCACCGACGCGGAGGGCCACACCGGGCTCGAGCCGCCGGCGGCGCAGGCCCGCAACGCCGATGCGACCAAGCACTCCTCCACCGAGACCGCCATCAGCCCCAAGGTGCTGCAGCGGATCGGCGACGCGTTCGTCGACGTCCCCGACGGCTTCACGGTGCACCCCAAGCTGCACCAGATGCTCGAGAAGCGGGCAACCAGCGTGCGCGAGGGCGGTATCGACTGGGGCACCGGCGAGCTCATCGCCTTCGGCTCGATGCTCATCGAGGGCACCCCGGTGCGCCTCGCCGGCCAGGACAGCCGGCGCGGCACCTTCGTGCAGCGCCACGCGGTGCTCATCGACAAGCAGAACGCCGCCGAGTGGACCCCGCTGCTGTACCTCGGTGAGGGCCAGGGCAAGTTCTGGGTCTACGACAGCCTGCTGTCGGAGTTCGCGGCGATGGGCTTCGAGTACGGCTACTCGGTCGAGCGGCCCGACGCCCTGGTGCTCTGGGAGGCGCAGTTCGGCGACTTCTCCAACGGCGCCCAGACCATCATCGACGAGTTCATCTCGAGCTCGGAGCAGAAGTGGGGGCAGCGCTCCTCCGTGGTGCTCCTGCTGCCGCACGGCTACGAGGGGCAGGGCCCCGACCACTCCTCCGCCCGCATCGAGCGGTTCCTCACGATGTGCGCCGAGAACAACATGACCGTGGCCTACCCGTCGACCCCGGCGTCGTACTTCCACCTGCTGCGCCGCCAGGCCTACGCCCGGCCGCGCCGCCCGCTCATCGTCTTCACCCCGAAGTCGATGTTGCGCCTGAAGGCCGCCAGCAGCGGCCCGCAGGACTTCACCTCCGGCCGCTTCCTGCCGGTGATGCCCGACTCCGGCACCACCAACGAGGTCTCCCGCGTGCTCATCGCGGCCGGCAAGGTGGTCTACGACCTGCTCGCCGAGCGCGAGAAGCGCGGTGACACGACGACGGCGGTGCTGCGGCTCGAGCAGTACTACCCGATCCCCGCGGCCGACCTGGCGCGTGAGCTGGCCCGATACCCCGGCGCCGAGGTGGTCATCGTGCAGGACGAGCCGAAGAACCAGGGCGCCTGGCCGTTCCTGGCGCTCAACCTGCCCGAGGCGCTCGCCGAACACGGCGAGCACCGGCTGCTGCGCGTCATCTCGCGCGCCGCATCGGCCTCGCCGGCGACCGGCTCCACCAAGAAGCACCAGGCCGAGCAGGCCGAGCTGGTGGCGCAGTCGTTCGACCGCTGACCGCGGGTCTGCGGAGCGGGCCGTCGCGCGACGGGTAACCTCGCAGCGTGTACTTCACCGACCGCGGCATCGAGGAGCTGCAGGCCCGTCGCGGTGACGAGGAGGTCACCTTCGACTGGTTGGCCGAGCAGCTGCGCTCCTTCGTCGACCTCAACCCCGACTTCGAGGTCCCCGTGGAACGGCTGGCGACCTGGTTGGCCCGCCTGGACGACGAGGACGAGTGAACGAGCAGATGCCTGACGAACAGCCCGACGACGCGTCGACGCCGATCGAGTTCCGACCGAGCGTCGAGGCGCAGGTGGTGCCCGAGGGCGCCCGCGACCTCGCGCTGGTCTTCCTGGGTGCCTCCCTCGTCGCCGGGGTCGGCGACCCCAAGGGCCAGGGCTGGGTGACCCGGGTCGTGGGGCGCACCCAGAACCCCGACCTCGAGCTGACCGCCTACAACCTCGGCGTGCGCGGCGACACCTCCGCCCACGTGCTGCAGCGCTGGGGCACCGAGGTGCCGCTGCGGTGGGCCGGGCGCACCGAGCGCCGGGTCGTCGTCTCGGTGGGCACCAATGACGTCGTCAGCGGCATCACCCTGGCCCGCCACCGGCTCAACCTCGCCAACCTGCTCGACGACGCCACCGCCTCGGGGGTCGGCGCGTTCGTCGTGAGCCCGCCGCCCACCGACGACGCCGAGCTCAACGAGCGGCTCGAGGTGCTCGTCGACGCCCAGGCCGACGTGTGCGCCCGCCGTGCCATCCCCTTCGTCGACTGCTTCGCCCCGCTGATGGGCCACGACCAGTGGAGCAGCGACCTCGCCGCGAGCCGGGTGCAGCACCACCCCGGGCAGGCCGGCTACGGGCTGATCGCCTGGCTGGTGCTGCACAACGGCTGGGACGACTGGCTCCAGATCTCCTGACGCCGCGGGCACCCGGTGCCGCGGGGGTCAAGCCGATTCGCGGACGAACTCGCGCACCAGCGCCGCGAACCGGTCGGGATCGTCGAGGTGCGGGAAGTGACCTGCACCCTGGAACAGCTCGACCCGGCAGCTGGGGATCGACGCCGTCGCGGATGCCGCGTGCCACGCCGGGATCATCCGGTCCTTGGTGCCCCACACGACCAGCGTCGGGATGGGCGTGGAGTCGGGTAGGTAGTCGTGCGCGCTGACGCTCTGGCCGCCCGGGTCGATCACGGCCCGGGTCGTGGCGAGGAACGCGCGGCGGGTGTCGGCGTCGCCGAGTGAGGTGAAGCCGTCCCAGACCTCGTTCAGGTCACGACCGGGGCGCACACCCACGGCGGCGAGCAGCCTTCCAGCAGAGGCGATCCGGTCGCGCATCCACCCCGACGCGATGACCGGCAGCACGTACTCCGCGCCGGGCAGGGTGGCCGAGCGCAGCAGCGGGCTGACCTCACGCCCGAGGCCGCCGCTCGCGACGAGCACGAGCCGCTCGACCCGCTCCGGGAAGAGGTAGGAGAAGACCATCGCGATGCCGCCGCCCAGCGAGTGCCCGACCAGGGTCACCTGGGCGATGCCGAGCTTGTCGAGGAGGTCGCGCAGGGTGGCCGCGTGCGCGCCGAGCGAGTAGTCGCCGACGGGCTTCGCGGACTCACCGTGGCCGAACAGGTCGGGCACGACCAGCCGGTGGTTGTCGTCGAGGCGGTCGACGAGGTGAGCCCACTGCTTCTGCGAGCCCAGGATGCCGTGGATGAACAGCAGCGCCGGCCCCGAACCGCTGTCGCTGTAGGAGAACTCATGGCCGTGCAGGGTGACGGTGTGCTCGGCGGGGGTCGCGCTCACGGCGAGCTCCTCGGGTGGGCGGGTGGGACCACGTCATGTTACCGCTCGGTAGCCCGTACGAACGCCAGGTGGCGACCGGATCCACCCGGTGGACACCCGCTCAGAGCGTGAAGACGACCTTGCCCGAGACCGTGCCCCGCACCATCCGCTCGAACCCCTCCCGGGCCCGGGCGAGCGGACGCACCGAGTCGACCTGGGGCTCGATGCCGGCGTCGACCACGAAGCGGGCGAGCCGCTCGAGCTCGTCACGCGAGCCCATCGTCGACCCGACCACTCGCAGCTGCTTGAAGAAGATCTTGGTCAGCTCGGCCTTGGCCGGGGCATCCCCCGACGTCGCCCCCGAGATCACGATCGTCCCCCCGGGGCGCAGGCTGTTGACCGAGTGCGACCAGGTGGCCGCGCCCACCGTCTCCATGACCGCGTCGACCCGCTCCGGCAGCCGCGCCCCGCTCTCGAAGGCGCGGTCGGCGCCCAGGGTCACCGCCTGCTCGCCCTTGGCGGCGTCCCGGCTGGTCACCCACATCCGGATGCCGGCCGCCGTGCCGAGCTGCACCAGCGCGGTCGCGACCCCGCCGGCCGCACCCTGCACGAGCACGGTTCCGCCGGGCTGCACGCCCGAGTTGGTGAACAGCATCCGGTAGGCCGTGAGCCAGGCGGTCGGCAGGCAGGCCGCGTGCTCCCAGGACAGGCTCTCGGGCTTGGGCACCAGGTTGTGGCGGGGCACGGCGACGACCTCGGCCAGGGTGCCGTCGTGCACCTCGCTGAGCAGGCTGCGGCGCGGGTCGAGCGTCTCGTCGCCGGTCCACCCCGGGGAGGCGACCACGGCGTGCACGATCACGTCGTTGCCGTCGGCGTCGACCCCGGCCCCGTCGCAGCCCAGCACCATCGGCAGCCGGTCGGCGGGCAGCCCGATGCCACGCAGCGAGAAGATGTCGTGGTGGTTCAGGGCTGCGGTGCGCAGCCGCACGGTCGTCCACCCGTCGGGCGCCTGCGGTTCTGGGCGCTCACCCACCTCCAGGCCGGAGAGCGGGTCGGAGGCGGACTGGCTGACGCAGGTGACGGCGAGCATCCCCCGACCCTACCGAGGGTGCGACCTACGGCTTCCGCAGGATGTACAGGGACTGTCCGTCCTTCTCCTGGCCATGGTCGAGGCGGTCGATCTCGAGACCCGCGTCGCGCACCATGGCCTCGAAGAACTGCCGCTCGAAGCGGACGCAGTGCAGTGGCCCGGACCACTCGAGCGGGCCGTAACCCCTGGGGTTCTCCTCGACGTCGGGGACCCCGTCCTCGACGAAGGCGGTGACGAACGCGCGACCGCCGGGCTTGAGCAGGCGGGCGACCTCACCCAGGTAGGCAGCGGTGTCCTCGTCCATCAGGTGGCTGAAGACGCTGAAGGCGTAGAAGCCGTCGTGGTCGGAGGTCGCGCCGGGGATGGTGCGGGCGTCGGAACCGCCGGGGTTGTACCGCGGGTTGGCGAGGTCGACATGGGTGAACGTGAAGCCGGGCCGGTCGCCGAGGTGGCGCTGCGCCCAGTCGATGAGGTGCTGTTGGACGTCGACTCCGTGGTACAGGTCGATTCGACCCAGCTTCTCGACGATGCCGACCGCGAGGCGGCCGGCTCCGCAGCCCCAGTCGAGCAGCCGGGACTCGCTCGACAGACCGATCTCGTCCTCGAGCCGCCCGACCTCGGCGACCGCCGAGGCGACGAAGGCGTCGTCCTGGCGGAAGTGCGCCCCGCCCATGCGGTAGACCGTCGGGGGGAGCTTCACCCCCGCCGGCGACGTCCCGTGGTGGGTTCGGGGCAGCACCACTGCCTGGGCGCGACCGACGATTGACGTGAACACTGTCGCGACTCTAGGTGGCAGCGACGGCGATCGCACCCGCAGTGGTCGGGTGGTTTCGAGCGTTCGCGTACCGCCTTCAGCGGCCGAGCACGGTGGGGGCCGCACGTCGCAGGGCGTCGCGCCAGTGCGGCAGCGGCTCGATACCCGCAGCCGCCCACCTGTCGTGCGAGAGCACGCTGTACGCCGGCCGCGGAGCCGGCACCGGGAACTCGTCGCTCGAGATCGGTGTGACGCGCTGGGGGTCGAGCCCGAGCTCCTCGAACACCGCCCGGGCCAGCTCGAACCACGAGCACTGCCCCGCACCGGTCGCGTGCCAGATGCCGAACGGCGCGCCGCCGTCGACGATGCGCAGCAGGCCCTCGGCGAGGTCGACGGTCCAGGTGGGCTGGCCGACCTGGTCGGCGACCACCGTCAACCGTTCGCGTTCCCCCGCGAGGCGCCGCATGGTGGCCGGGAAGTTCTTCCCGTGCGCGCCGTAGAGCCAGGCCGTGCGCACGACCCAGCTGCGGGGACACTCCGCGCGCACCGCCCACTCCCCCGCAGCCTTGGTGCGGCCGTATGCAGTGGCCGGCGCGACCGGTGCGTCGGCGGGGTACGGCTCGTGCCCGTCGCCGGCGACCACGTAGTCGGTGGACAGTTGCACCATCGTCGCCCCCGCGGCGTGCGCCGCCCGGGCCAGGTTGGCCGCGCCGACCGCGTTGACCGCGAAGGCCCGGGGCTCGTCGGTCTCGGCCGCGTCGACGGCCGTGTAGGCGGCGCTGTTGACCACGACGTCGTGACCGGCCACCTGGTCGGCGCACTGCGCCGGGTCGAGGATGTCGAGCCCCGGCAGGTCGGCACGGGTCACCGTGTGGCCGGCGCGCTCGAGCACCCCGCAGAGGTCCTGCCCGAGCATCCCGGCGGCACCGGCGACGAACCAGCGCGCCATCAGCGGGCCACGACTTGCTGGGTGCGCGCGTACTTCGCCTCGGTGGCGTCCTTCATCGGGCGCCACCAGACCTCGTTGTCGCGGTACCAGTCGATCGTCGCGGCCAGCCCGTCGCGGAAGCTGACGTAGCGCGGCGCCCAGCCCAGCTCGGTGCGCAGCCGACCCGCCTCGATGGCGTAGCGCATGTCGTGGCCGGCCCGGTCGGTGACGTGGTCGAAGGTGTCGGGGTCCTGCCCCATCAGCTCGAGGATGAGGCGCACGACGTCGAGGTTGTTGACCTCGCCCTCGGCCCCGATCAGGTAGGTCTCGCCGAGCACGCCCTTGTCAATGATGGTCCACACGGCCGAGTTGTGGTCGTCGACGTGGATCCAGTCGCGCACGTTGAGCCCGGCCCCGTAGAGCTTGGGCCGGATGCCGTCGATGACGTTGGTGACCTGGCGCGGGATGAACTTCTCGACGTGCTGGCGCGGGCCGTAGTTGTTCGAGCAGTTCGAGATGGTCGCCCGCAGGCCGAACGAGCGCACCCAGGCTCGCACCAGCAGGTCGGAGCCCGCCTTGGTCGACGAGTAGGGAGAGCTGGGGTTGTAGGGGGTGTCCTCGGTGAACTTCTTCGGGTCGTCGAGCTCGAGGTCGCCGTAGACCTCGTCGGTGGAGATGTGGTGGTAGCGCACGTCGTGGCGGCGCGCGGCCTCGAGCAGGGTGAAGGTGCCGACCAGGTTGGTGTGCACGAAGGGGCTCGGGTCCTCGAGCGAGTTGTCGTTGTGCGACTCCGCGGCGAAGTGCACCACGACGTCGGCCTCGGCCACCAGCGGGTCGACGAGGCCGGCATCCGCCACGTCGCCCTCGACGAAGCGGATCCGGTGCATCGCACCGTCGAGCGAGGCCGTCGAGCCCGCGTAGGTGAGCGCGTCGAGCACCGTCACCTCGGCGTCCGGACGGGTCGCGAGGGTGAGGTGCACGAAGTTGCTGCCGATGAAACCGGCACCGCCGGTGACGAGGACCTTCATGCGCGCAAGGGTATCGGCGAAGGCTCGGCCGCCGGTCCGGGCGTGGGGATCACCGCGCGCCCCCGGCACGCGGTGCGTGCTCGACGCAGGTGCGGGCCGTGGGCCGTGCCTCCAGCCGTGCGACGCCGATCGGCCGGGAACACACCTCGCACACGCCGTAGGTGCCGGCGGCCAGCCGGGCCGCGGCGGCATCGACCTCGCAGAGGTGGTCGCGGGCCGAGTCCGCCGACGCCGCGAGCTGGGCCCGCTCGTAGGCGATCGTCTGGCCCTCGGGGTCGTGCTCGTCGTCGGCGTTGGAGTCCCGCGACGCGGCGAACAGGGCCGCCAGGTCCTCGTCGGTGCGGGCCAGCCGGGCCCGGGCCGCGGCCCGCTCGGCCTCCAGCCGCGCGGCGACGACCGCCAGGGGCCGTGGCTCCTCCCCGACGTCGGCGCCGTTAGGCTCACCCACCATGAAGGGCATCATCCTCGCCGGCGGCTCGGGCACGCGACTGCACCCCATCACGCGGGGGATCTCCAAGCAGCTCATGCCGATCTACGACAAGCCGATGGTCTACTACCCGCTCTCGACGCTCATGATGGCCGGCATCCGCGAGGTGCTGGTCATCACCACGCCCCAGGACGCCGACCAGTTCGAGCGCCTCCTGCGCGACGGCCGCCAGTGGGGCATCGAGATCTCGTATGCCGTGCAGCCCAGCCCCGACGGCCTGGCCCAGGCGTTCGTCATCGGCGCCGACTTCATCGGTGACGACAGCGTCGCCCTGGTGCTCGGCGACAACATCTTCTACGGCACCGGCCTGGGCACCGCTCTGCGCCAGCTCACCGACGTGCGCGGCGGGCACATCTTCGCCCATCACGTCAGCGAGCCCACGGCCTACGGCGTCGTCGAGTTCGACCCCGACGGCACCGTGCTGTCCATCGAGGAGAAGCCCGAGCACCCGCGCTCGAACTACGCCGTGCCCGGCCTCTACTTCTACGACAACGACGTCGTCGAGATCGCCGGCAACCTCACGCCCAGCGCCCGTGGCGAGCTCGAGATCACCGCCGTCAACGAGGCCTACCTGCAGCGCGGCGACCTCACGGTGACCGTGCTGCCGCGCGGCACGGCCTGGTTCGACACCGGCACGTTCGAGGGCCTGATGGACGCGAGCCAGTTCGTGCACGTGGTCGAGGCCCGGCAGGGCTACAAGATCGGCTGCGTCGAGGAGACCGCCTGGCGGGCCGGCTGGGTCGACGACGACACCTTCCGCCGGCTCGGCGACGAGCTCGTGAAGTCCGGCTACGGGGGCTACATCCACGACTGCCTGGCACGCGGGAGGGCGGGCCGCTGATGGACATCGAGCCGCTGGCCATCGCGGGCGCCTACCTCGTCACGCCGCGCCAGTTCCCCGACGAGCGGGGCGTCTTCCTGGAGTCCTTCCGCGGCGACCACCTCGCCCAGCACCTGGGCCACCGCCCGGACATCGTGCAGACCAACGTGTCGGTGTCCTCGCGCGGCACGGTGCGCGGCATCCACTTCGCCGACGTCCCGCCCGGCCAGGGCAAGTACGTCACGGTGCTGGCCGGGTCGCTCGTCGACTACGTCGTCGACATCAGGGTCGGGTCACCGACCTTCGGCCGGTGGGAAGCCGTCACCCTCGATGCCGTCGACCGCCGCGCGGTCTACCTCGCCGAGGGCCTGGGCCACGCCTTCTGCGCGCTCGAGGACGGCACGACCGCCATGTACCTGTGCACCGCGACGTACAACCCGACCGCCGAGCACGGCATCCAACCCCTCGACCCCGAGGTCGGGCTGGCGCTGCCCGCGGGCGTCGACCCATTGCTGTCCCCCAAGGATGACGCCGCGCCCTCGTTGGCGGTCGCCGTGGCGTCCGGGCGCCTGCCCACGGATGCCGGGTGCCGGGCCCGGGCCGAAGAGCTCGCTCAGCGCGGGAGCTGACGCTCCCAGAGCACGATCGAGCGCAGGGCAGGGTCGAGCTCGCCGACCCACCGGTCGAAGGCCCGGTCAGGCCGCCGGCAACGACGTCGTGCGGCTCGACGCAGCCGGACGCGCAACGACCACGAACTGGTACGTGAGCAGGTCCCGCAGCCCGGGGATCCAGCCGACCAGCAGCGCAAGCTTGTTCACCGCGACCGGGGCATCCACGAAGCGCGGTGACCGCTTCCAGGACACGGGCTGCAAGGACGCGTCCGCCAGCAGCTGGGAGATGTCGTGGCGGGCGAACCAGCGCACGTGCGTCGAGTCGTGCAGCCCACGGTCACGACGCGGCCACGTCCGGCGCAGGAACACGGAGGTGAAGGTCGACAGGTGCCCGACGTTGGGCAGGCTGATGATCACCTCGCCGTCCGGCGCCAGGTGCGCGACGAACGCGGTCAGGCAGCCCCACGGGTCCTGAAGGTGCTCCAGGACATCGGCGAACACCATGCAGTCATAAGGACCTTCGAGCTGGCCGAGGATGCTGGCCACGTCGTTGAGGTCACCGGTGATGACCCGGTCGAGCCGCTCCCTGGCCTCGCTCGCCAGCGCCTCGTCGTACTCCACCCCGGTGACCTGGGCGCCCTGGCGGCCCTTGACGGCAGCGCCGAGCACGCCGTTCGAGCAGCCGACGTCGAGGACGTTGCGCCGGTCTGTGCCGATGCGCTTGAAGATCTCGGGCCGCAGCCCCGTGTATGAGGAGTAGCGCGACAAAGTGGTCATGACCCGAGTCTGCCGTACCGGTCGTCCTCCTCAGGTCGCACGGGAGCCGAGCGGTTGCGGGAGCCGGAGCCGGGCGCGAGCGCGCGCACCGCGGCGGCCACCGCGTCCGCCACGCCCTCCTGGAACACCGACGGCACGATGCAGTCGGCGGTGGGCTCGGGCACCAGGTCGGCGATGGCGTGGGCCGCCGCCAGCTTCATCGCCTCGGTGATCTGGGTCGCCCCGGCGTCGAGGGCGCCCCGGAAGATGCCGGGGAACGCGAGCACGTTGTTGATCTGGTTCGGGAAGTCCGAGCGCCCCGTGGCCACGATGGCCGCGTGCCGGCGGGCCACGTCGGGGTGCACCTCGGGCGTGGGGTTGGCCAGGGCGAAGACCATGCTGCCCGGTGCCATCGAGGCGACCTCCTCCTCGGGCACCTGCCCACCCGAGACTCCCACGAACACGTCCGCGCCCTGCAGCGCCGCCCCCAGGCGACCCTGCACCGCACGCGGGTTGGTCGTGGCGGCCAGCCGGCTCTTGTGCCCGGTGAGGTCCTGGCGGTCGGTCGAGATGATGCCGCGCGAGTCGCACACCACGAGGTCGCGCACCCCGGCCCGCTGCAGCAGCCGGGTCACGGCCACCCCGGCCGCTCCGGCGCCGGAGACGACCACGCGCAGGTCGGGCACCCGGCGACCGAGGACGCGAGCGCCGTTGAGCAGGCCGGCCAGCACCACGATGGCGGTGCCGTGCTGGTCGTCGTGGAACACCGGGATGTCGAGCCGCTCCTTGAGCTGCTCCTCGATGTCGAAGCAGCGCGGCGCCGAGATGTCCTCGAGGTTGATGCCGCCGTACGACGGCGCGATCCGTGCGATCGCCTCGACCAGCTCCTCGACCGTGCCGGTCTCCATGACCACCGGCACCGCATCGATGCCGGCGAAGTGCTTGAACAGCACCGCCTTGCCCTCCATAACCGGCATCGCCCCGAGTGGGCCGATGTCGCCCAGGCCCAGCACCGCGGTGCCGTCGCTGATGACGGCTACCGTGTTGCCGCGTGCGGTGTAGCGGGTCGACAGGCTCGGGTCGGCGGCGATCGCGAGCGACACCTCGGCCACGCCGGGGGTGTACAGCAGGGCCAGGTCCTCGAGCCCACGCAACGGCTTGGTCGCGTGTACCCCCAGCTTCCCGCCCTCGTGAGCGCGGAAGACCGGGCTGCTCGGGTCGACGAAGGGCACGTGGGGCGACGCGGCCATGGGGCAGCTCCTGGGCGGAAATCCGTGGTGAGGCCCTCCGGCGCTAGGAAGGGCCGGGCAGTGCGCGGGGCCGAGGGGGGTGCTTCTCCGCCGTTCGCTGCGCGCGGGGGTGGCCGCGGGTGAGCATCATCGCACAGCGAGATAGTTACCGGGGTGTGACGCGCACGACGCGTGCCGGTGGCAGGATCGGCCCCGTACTCCGCACCGAGGCTGCTCCCGCCCCGGTGCACCCCCGTGAAAGGACCCTCATGTTCCGCAACCGCGCCCTCGCGGTGGCCGCTCTCGCCACGACCGCACTCGCCCTGACCGCCTGCGGCTCCGACTCGCTCTCCCCGAGCAGCTCGAGCTCCACGTCGGCCACGGCGTCTGCCAGCGCCCCCACCGTCGACCCGGCCCTGGTCGCCAAGCTGCCGGCGAAGATCAAGGATGCCGGCACGATCAACATCGGCACCGACGCCACCTACCAGCCCAACGAGTACCTCGACTCCGACGGCAAGACCGTCATCGGCATGGATGTCGACTTGTTCGACGCGGTGATGGCGAAGTTCGGCATCAAGACCAACTGGGTGCCCTCGGCCTTCGACGCGATCATTCTCGGCACCCAGAGCGGCAAGTACGACATCGGCGTCTCGAGCTTCACCGTCAACAACGAGCGCATGAAGCAGGCCACGATGGTCAGCTACTTCAAGGCCGGCACCCAGTGGGTCACCCAGAAGGGCAACCCCAAGGGCATCAACCCCGACGACGCCTGCGGGAAGAACGTGTCCGTGCAGAAGGGCACCGTGCAGGCCGACGTCGACATCCCCAAGCGCCAGGCAGCCTGCAAGGCCGCCGGCAAGCCCGACATCAACGTGCTCGTCGACGCCGACCAGGCCAAGGTCACCGCAGCCGTGCAGTCCGGCAAGGCCGACGCCATGCTGGTCGACCTCCCGCCGGCCATCGCTGCCGTCGACTCCACCGGCGGCACCCTCGAGCTGCTCGGCGAGCAGTACGACTCGGCCCCTTACGGCTATGTCCTGCCGAAGGACGCCGCCGGCACCGCCTTCGGTGAGGCCATCGTCGAGGCGCTCAAGCAGCTCAAGGCCGACGGCACCTACGACCAGATCCTCACCAAGTGGAAGACCGAGGGCGGCGCGATCAGCGACTTCGCCGTGAACCCGACGGTCAGCTGACGCCATGACCGCGTCGACGCAGGACCGGCCGGGCGCCATCGACGCCCGGCCGGTCCGGCACCCCGGACGGTGGGTGGCCTTGGTCATCATCGCGATCGTCGTCGCGATGATCATCAGCTCGTTCGTGACCAACGAGAAGTGGAACTTCCCGTTCGCGTTCGAGATCATGCAGCAGAGCCCGGTCATCGAGGGCCTGTGGAAGGGCACCATTTTCGGCACCATCGGCGCGATGATCCTGGGCATCGGCCTGGGCGTCATCCTCGCGGTGATGCGGCTGTCGACCAACCCCGTGCTGCGCGGGGTCGCGTTCGTCTACATCTGGTTCTTCCGGGCCATCCCGCGCTACGTGCTGCTCGTGCTGCTCGGCACCGGCGTCGGCTTCCTCTACCCGGCCTTCGACATCGGGGTGCCGTTCGGGCAGCAGATCTCGAACCTGCTCGGCCTCGACACGAACATGACCTTCTTCTCGCTCGACTACAACAGCATCTCGAGCACCATCTGGGTCGGCATCTTGGGCCTGGGGCTCTCCGAGGCGGCCTACATGGCCGAGATTGCCCGGGCCGGCATCCTGTCGGTCGACAAGGGCCAGGCCGAGGCGGCCCAGGCGCTCGGCATGCCGCCGGGCAAGACGATGCGGCGGGTCGTGCTCCCCCAGGCCATGCGCGTCATCGTGCCCCCCACCGGCAACGAGACGATCGCCATGGTCAAGGACACCTCGCTGCTCGCGGCGGTGCCACTCATCGTCGAGCTGTTCTACCAGAGCTACCAGTTCGGCTCGCGCAGCTTCCAGATCATGCCCGGCATCGTCGCGGCCACGCTCTGGTACCTCATCGTCTGCTCGATCCTGATGGTCGGGCAGTCGCGCCTGGAGCGCTACTACGGCCGCGGCTTCGGGGCGATGCCCAAGAAGGCGAAGCAGAAGATCACCGAGATCGGGGCTGACCACTGATGACCCAGGACACGGCAACAGCGAGCGAGAGCTACCCCCTCGTCCACGCGGTCAACGTCACCAAAGCCTTCCACGGCACCGAGGTGCTCAAGGGCATCGACATGGACGTGCGCCGTGGCGAGGTCGTGGTGCTGCTCGGCCCCTCGGGCTCGGGCAAGACCACCTTCCTGCGCTGCATCAACCAGCTCGAGACCATCGACGGCGGGCGCATCTGGGTCGACGGCGACCTGATGGGCTACGACGACCGCGGCGGCACGCTGCACCGGCTCACCGAGAAGCGGATCGCCGCGCAGCGCCGTGACATCGGCATGTGCTTCCAGCGGTTCAACCTCTTCCCGCACAAGACCGTGCTGGAGAACGTCATCGAGGCACCCACGCAGGTCAAGGGGGTCAAGAAGAAGGAGGCCACCGCCAAGGCGATCGAGCTGCTCGAGCAGGTCGGCCTCGGCGACAAGCCGTCGGCCTACCCGTCGCAGCTCTCCGGTGGCCAGCAGCAGCGTGTCGCGATCGCCCGGGCGCTCGCGATGGACCCCAAGCTGATGCTCTTCGACGAGCCGACCAGTGCGCTCGACCCCGAGCTGGTCGGCGAGGTGCTCAAGGTGATGCGCGACCTCGCCGACGGCGGCATGACGATGATCGTCGTGACCCACGAGATGGGCTTCGCGCGCGAGGTCGCCGACCGCGTGGTGTTCATGGATGCCGGCGTCGTCGTCGAGGAGGGCCCGCCCTCCCAGGTGATCGCCAACCCCCAGCACAAGCGCACCAAGGCGTTCCTGTCGCGGATGCGCCAGGAGGAGGCCGCCCACGCGGAGGCCGTCGGGGCCACCGTCAGCGGGAACGCCGAGGCGCTCGCCGCGATCGCCGCAGCCGACGCCGAGCACGACGAGGCGGCCCGGGCGGCGATCGAGAACGCGCGGGACGCCAGCCAGCAGCGGTGAGCCGGCGGCCCCGGGTGCCGTGGCCCGCCCTGGTGCGGGTGCGTGGTCGCTCGATGCTGCCCACCTACCGTGACGGTGACGTGCTGCTGGTGCTGCGCGGCATCCGGGCACGACCCGGGCGGCCCGCCGTGGTCCGCCTCCCCCCGGATGCCGCCGGCCGCCCCCGGCCGCTGTCGGTGAAGCGGGTGAACGGGCCCGATCCGGGTGCGCCGCAGCGCTGGTGGATCGACTCCGACAACGCGGCCGAGGGGGTCACGTCGTTCGACGTCGGGTCACTGACCGACGACGACATCCTGGCGGTGGTCGTCGGGTTGGCCTGGCCGCGGCTGAGGTAGGTTTGGTGGGACTGCACGTCCCGACCCCGAGGAGAGAGACCCATGCTGTCCCTGTTCCGCATCACCGACGTCTCGGCGCACTGCGACCTGCCGTGCGGTGTGTACGACCCCGCGCAGGCCCGCATCGAGGCGGAGTCGATCAAGGCGATCATCGCCAAGGTCGCAGACAACCCCGACCCAGACTTCCGCACCCGCGCCATCCTCATCAAGGAGCAGCGCTCCGAGCTCGTCAAGCACCACCTCTGGGTGCTGTGGACCGACTACTTCAAGCCCCCGCACTTCGAGAAGTACCCCGAGCTGCACACCCTGGTCAACGAGGCCACCAAGCTGGCCGGCGCGTCCGGCACCAAGGGTGAGCTCGACGCCGCCAAGGCCGACGAGCTGCTCGCCAGGATCGACGAGATCGCGCGCATCTTCGCGGAGACCAAGAAGGCCTGAGTCCCGCACCGCACCACGATGGCCGCCCCCCGGCACCCGCCAGGGGGCGGCCTTCGTCGTCTGTTGAGCCGTCAGGCCTCCGGCACCGTGACCACGTAGACCTCGCCGTCGCCCTCGAGGGCGACGGCGCCCTCGCCCGCCGGGAGGAAGGCCGACTCGACGTCGCCGAGGGCGAGGCTGCGGGTGGCCGACGCCAGCGTGACCCGTCCGCGCAGGCAGAACACGATGCGCGGGCGGTGCTCGCCGGGCAGACGGCGACCCGGGGTGACGCGGTAGAGCAGGAATCGGTCGGAGGCGCTGTCGAAGGCCTCGAGCCCGGGCTCGACGACGCGGCCGCGGCCGGCCACGCCGTCGGCGAGCGGGTCGACGATGCGCAGCAGCTCTGGCACGTTGACGGCCTTGCTCGTGAGGCCGGCCCGCACCACGTTGTCGGAGTTGGCGAGCACCTCGATGCCCAGCCCGCGCACGTAGGAGTGCAGCACCCCCGCAGCGACGTCGATGTACTCCCCCGGCTGCAGCACCCAGTGGTGCATGAGGAGCAGCACGACCAGGCCGATGTCGTCGGGGTGCTCCTCGGCCACCTGCACCACCGCGGCCGCAGCCCGCCCGAACTCGTCGCCGGACGCCTCGAGCCGCACGCACGCTGCCACGACCTCGCGGGCCAGGGCGTCGACTTCGTCAGCCGGGGTGGCGAGCACCGCGCCGAGCATCGCGTGGGCGGGGTCGTTGGTGACCGCTGCCTTCTCGACCATCTCGACGAGCAAGGGCACACCGAGCCGCCCGACGAGGTCGGCCACCTCGTCGGGCGCGCGCATCCCGACGAACACCTCGAACGGCGCGATGGCCAGCAGCAGCTCGGGCTTGGCCCAGTCGTCGACGTAGACCGAGTCGCCGGTGGTGGCCCGCACCTCGGTGGCCTGCTCGGCGCTCGGGTGGGCCTGGATCGAGATGGCGCGGCCGGGGGCGAGCACCTTGAGCAGGAACGGCAGCCGCGGGCCGTAGCGCTGCACGCAGTCCTCGCCCAGCTCGCCGACCGGGTCGGCCGCCACGACCGCGGCGAGGTCGGGCCCACCGGCCCGGTCGGTGCGGGCCGGGCCCTCCTCGTGAGCGCCCATCCACAGCTCGGACTCGCGCTCGGGGCTCGGGATGTCCCGGCCCTGCAGGCTGGCGATGGCAACGTAAGATCCCCACGCGTCGGTGAAGATGACGGGCGTCAGGCGATCCACGGGTCCCTCTCCGGGGTTGCTACTGGGGTACCCGATGCTAACGCGAGGCCGGTTCGCGCTCCCCGACCCTCCCCGCCGGGGTGTCCGTGGTCGCCACGGCCAGGGCCTGCACCACCTCGGGGTCGTACTGGTAGCCCAGGCCGAGGAGGATGCGCTCGTTGGCCGAGCGGATGTCGTGGGGGTCGCCGCTGCCGCCGGTGAGGTCGTCGAAGGCGTTGGCCACCTTGATGATGCGGCTCGCGACCGGCACCTCCTCGCCGAGCTCGCGCACCTGGCGGTAGGGGATGGTCTGCGCCTCGACGTAGTCGGCCACGACCTCCAGCCCCTCGGCGTGCCGGATGATCCGCGCGCCCTCGTCGGCGATGTCGCGCTGGTCGCTCGGCGCCGCGAGGACGGTCGCCCCGCCGGGGAGGGGCTCGATGAGCGAGATCTGGCCGAGGTCGTGCAGCAACGCGGCGTACTCCAGGTCACGAAGGTCGCGGTCGGCGATGCCGAGCACCCGGCCGATCCGCACGCTGAGGTCGGCCACCCGCTCCGCGTGGCCGGTCGGGGTGTACCCACCGTGCTCGGTCAGGTGCGAGAGGGTGGCGATGGTCTGCCGGTAGGTCATCCGGTTGCGCGCGTAACGGCCGACGGCGAGGTAGGTCATCGCGAGGGGGAACAGGGCCACCGGGAGCGAGAAGAGGCCCAGGGACGGTGCCATCAGCGCGACCATCGGGCCCGAGGCCACGACGGCGAAGGTGAGCGGTGCCACCTCGCCCACCTCGTCGCGGAGCGAGGCCAGCCAGGGGGTGCGCTGGCGTTCCGAGCGCACCGCCGAGGTGAGCACGATCTCGACGCCGACACCGATGGCGGCCACTACCACCATGCCCAGCGCCACCAGCGGCCGAGAGACCGTGGGGTCGTAGGCGAGCTGCCACAGTGACTGCCCGCCCGGCGCGAAGCCGCGGGTCAGCGCTGCGGCCACGCCCACGCCGATGAGCCGGGAGGCCACCTGGTCAAGCCCCACCGTGTGGCCACGCGCACCGCCCACGAGGGTGGCGCCGAGCAGGCCCGCCCCGACGACCAGCACGACGAAGCTGGCCGGGACGTGGAACGGGTCCTGGCCGCTGATCCGGCACAGGAAGGCGATGCCGAGCGCGGAGGCGGAGGCCAGCGGAGCGGCCTCACGCCCGCTCGGCATCCGCAGTCGGAAGAGCTCTCCGACGGCGATGGCGACCACGAACACCAGGACGGTGGGCCAGTGCTGACCGAGCTCGGTGATCAGGGATGCACCCCCGGCATAGCCAGCAGCGAGGAGCATGGCGATCCCGACGGCGAGGACGGTCCACGCGCGCGAGAGGTGGGCCTGTGGGAAGAACGTCGTCACGACGCCACCATCCCGCTGCGACGCGAGAGCGCCTGCTCCAGGGCACGCAGCAGTTCCTCGCGGCCCGCCGGCGTTCCGCGCAGCACGGTGATGGCTGCGTCGCTGGCGACCAGGGCCCCGTCCGGCGTGCCGACCTCGGTGAGGAGGTCGTACTCGTCGGCAAGGCCGACGATGAGTGCCGGCACGCTGAGCTCCTTGCGCGCCGGCGTCGTGGCCACGACCGCATCGCGATGGTGGGTGATGGCGTCAAGGGCCCCGGAGAGGAAGCTGAGGCCACTCAGCAGGCGGGCACCCCGCTGCGGGTAGCCGCGCAGGCCGGCCCCACCGGCCACCCCGGTGTTGCGGACCAGTCCGGTCGGCAGCGTGGTCAGGCCCAGGTCGTGGAGCATGCCGGCGACCCGCACGTCCGCGACCACCTGGGCGCGCAGGCCGAGGTGCTGCGCCATCGACGCGCTCAGCTCGGCCACCCGTCCGCTGTGCCCGACGAGGTGCGGAGCCTTGGCCTCTACGGCCGCGACCAGCACGTCGAGCGCCCGCTCGTGCCCTTTGAGCTCTTCGGAGTACTGCCGGTAGGCCCACTGCGCCACCAGGAGCGGGGGAAGAATGAGCAGGACGCTGGCCCAGCGCAACCCCGCCGACCCCCACAGCACGACAATGATGAAGGCGATGACCCCGTAGCCGAGGTGCGCCGGACCGGCGGAGGTGAGGATCCGCCACACCTGCTGGCGCATCGGTGTTCCCGAGGCGAGGCGGACCACGACCGCGATGAGCACCAGGTTCACCGCGAACTGCACGAGGTCCGCCACGAGGAGTGGGAAGCCAATGAGGCGGAGAATGTCCCACGAACCCACCAGCATCGTCTCGCCCGGTTCTCCCCCGGCAGCAAGGTAGGCGTAACCGCCCGCCACCCCCATGATGGCGAACATCCCGGAGTTGAACACCCGGGTGCGCAGCCGCACCCCCACGGACTGGAAGGCACCCATGACCACGCCGACGATGCCGGCACCGGCCGGCCCGACGAGCGCCATGGCCGCGAGGATGACGATGCCGGTGAACGACAGGTTGATCCCGCTGCCAACCAGGACCACGGAGCCCAACCACCAGGCCAAGACCATCAGCAGCAGCACCAGCCCGAAGGTGGAATCGAGCACAAAACCCTCGAGACGGATCGCCGCCGCGGTGAGGATGACCCCAGCCGCGGCGACGATACCGACGTAGATGTTCGTCGCCTGCGCGACGCGTCGTAGGGCCCCCCTCTCCGCGGGAGGAGCCTCAGCGGTCATCGGTCAAGGGGTTAATTCTCCCAGCCGAAGGCGAGCTGCACGGCCCGGGTGTCTGCGCCCTTGTGCGCAGGGGCCGCCTGGGCGTTGGAGGGAATGAGTAGCGCGACGGCGGCCAGGGCGGCGACGGCGAGAGCAGCGCGGAACTTGCGCATAGGGAGGATCCTTTCAGAGGCGGGCGCCCGGTCCGAGGACGGCTGGAAGCCGGACGGCTCAAGTCTCTCATCCATGGTGGTGTGCGACAATGTTCCAAAGGCAAGTGCGTCTCTTTGCACATTCCGGCTCCCCCTGACGAAAGGCACCCCATGAGCAAGCGCGCCCGCAAGCGCCGCTCGCGCAAGGGCAACAAGGCCAACCACGGCCGCAAGCCCAACGCCTGAGCGTGGCACAAGGAAACACCCGGTAGGCCTCGCGGCATACCGGGTGTTCTCGTTGGGGGGTGCCTGGTGCGGCAGCCGGTCAGCCCTCGGACTCCAGTCGCACCATGGTGATCCGCTGCATGATCTGCATCCGCACCGCCACAGGGGCGGTCTCGCCCGAGCACGAACGGCGCACGACCTGCTTCAGCGCGACGTCGAGGTCGTGCTCGGCGAGGCAGGGCTGGCACTCGCCGAGGTGGGCGGCGACCCGCCGCACGTCGTCGGCACTCATCTCGCCGTCGAGATACTCGTAGATGCGGTGCAGGACCTCCGAGCAGTCACCGTGTCCGGCATGGGCGTCCTGGGTCATGACCCCTCCTGGGTGCCGCTACCGAAGCCGCGGTCCTTGGCGTAATCGGTGAGCAGACCGCGCAGCTGGCGCCGCCCGCGGTGCAGTCGCGACATCACGGTGCCGATCGGGGTGCCCATGATCTCGGCGATCTCCTTGTAGGCGAACCCCTCGACGTCGGCGAGGTAGACGGCCATCCGGAAGTCCTCGGGCAGCTCCTGCAGGGCCCGCTTGACCTCAGAGTCGGGCAGGTGCTCGAGCGCCTGCACCTCGGCCGACTTCAGCCCCACCGAGGTGTGCGACTCGGCCCGGGCGAGCTGGTAGTCCTCGACCTCTGCGGCATCGGACTGCAGCGGCTGGCGCTGCTTCTTGCGATAGGTGTTGATGTAGGTGTTGGTGAGGATGCGGTACATCCACGCCTTGAGGTTGGTGCCGGGCCGGTACTGGTGGAACGCGGCATACGCCTTGGCGTAGGTCTCCTGCAGCAGGTCCTCGGCGTCGGCCGGGTTGCGGGTGGTGCGCATCGCGGCGGCGTAGAGCTGGTCGAGCAGCGGGAGCGCCTCGCGCTCGAACCGGGCCTGCCGCTGCTCGGTGGTCTCGGTGGCGAGGTCGACCTCGCCATCCGGGGAGCTGTCGACGGGAGTCGTTGGAGTGGTCATCGTCTCCCAGCCTAGCCGGGCCCGGCTGGGGGCTGTGGTGTCGAGCACGAACACGAGTGCGTGACCTTTCCTGGCGCGGCGCGGACAGGTCGGTCAACGCCCCCTCCTTCGACAGCATTCCCCGTCGGTGGGCGCCGATGCTCATCCGGCGCGGAGCCGCTGCACCACCAGCGCGGCCACCGCCGCCGCCGAGCCGCCGATCGAGTGGGCCCCGGTGACGACGTCGAGGGTGGCCCCGGCCGGGAGGACCGCCCGTACCTCGGCGGGGGTACCGAACGGGTCGGTGCGACCCTGCACGACGTGCACGGGGATGCCGTGCGCGGACGGCAACGCGAGCTCGTGTGCGCGCGAGCTCTCAGGCTTGCCGGGCGGGTGCAGCGGGAACGACAGGGCGAGCACGGCGTGGGCTCCGACGGCCGCGGCGGTGCGGCAGGCCACGCGGGCGCCGGCGCTGCGCCCACCGACCACGAGCGGGTCCGTGCCGGGACCCGGTGCGAGCGACTCGAGCACCGGCAGCCAGGCCCGGTCGAGGGATGCCGGGGCCGGCCCGAGCTTCTTGCCCGCCACCCGCCAGGGCTGGTCGACGAGTACGACGTTCCACCCGGCGCCCACAGCGGCGTCGCGGGTGGCCAGCACGTCGAGGGTCCAGCGCTGGCCGCCGGCCCCGTGACCGAGCACGAGGGTTCCGGCGAGGATGCCGTCGGGTCGAGTCGTGGTGGTCCGGGCCGGCCCCAGCGGGGTGTCGACGAGACGCACCTCTGCGTCGCCGACCGCCCCGGCGGCGGGGATGCCGGTGTCGCTCACCCGTCGCCGCCGAGGACCTCACCGGTCACCGGGTCGATGACCCCGACGAGCTCGTCGGTGGGCACCGGGTCGAGCAGCTGCGGCCCGTTGGACCGGTTGCTGCTCACCGCCCGCGAGACGGGGTAGGCCGTGAAGCGACCGGGAGGGCGCGGCTCGAGCAGGCCGAGCACGTCGGCCGCACCGGTGGCCGGGTCGAGCCAGGTGGCCCACTCCTCGGGCTCGAGCACCAGCGGTTGGCGGTTGTGGATGCGGTCCAGGCCCGGCTCGGCCGGCCCGGTGACCACCGTGAAGGTGGTCAGCCAGGCGAGGAGGTCGTCGGGGTCGGTGACCGAGGGGTCGCGCCAGAACTCGTACAGCCCGGCCATCGCCACGCTCGTGCCGTCGGTGCGGGAGGTGAAGAACGGCTGCTTGCGCGGCTTGCCCTTGGCGTCACGGGCGGTCGGCGAGGCCTGCCACTCGTACCACCCGCGGGCCGGCACCAGGCACCGTCGGGAGGCCAGGGCCCGGGCGAAGGCGGGCTTGTCGGCGACCGACTCGACCCGGGCGTTGATCATCCGGGCCGCACTGCCGGGGTCCTTGGACCAGCTCGGCACCAGGCCCCAGGTGAGCAGCCGCAGCTGCCGCCGTGGTGCCGCCTCGCGGTCCTCGCGCGGCGCCGGCGCGAGGACGACCGGAGCGCGCTTGGTCGGGGCCATGTTGTGGTCGGGCCGCCCGGCCGGCGGGTCCTGCGGGTTGACCAGCACGCTGCGACCCGGCTCGCCGGTGCGGTCGTCGTCGACCTCGAACTCGAGCACCAGCTCGTCCGGGTTCGCCGTCGCGGCATACCGACCACACATGGTCGTCAGGCTACTGACCCGGGCGGCGAGGAACTACCGTAGGGACTTCACATCAGACCAGCAGGTACTGACCGGGAGGATCCCCATGACCTTGGTACGACGCATCGCCCGCCCCATGCTCGCCGCGATGTTCGTCGTCGGCGGCCTCGACCAGCTCAAGCACCCGAGTCGCAAGACCGAGACCGCTGCGCCGCTCGTCGAGAAGATGGCGCCGGTGCTCGGCCTGCCCGACGACACCGAGCTGCTGGTGCGCGCCAACGGCGCTGCGATGGTGGGGGCCGGGTCGCTGCTGGCGCTCGGTCGCCTCCCCCGCATCGCCTCCGCGGTGCTCGCGGCGACGCTGGTGCCCACCACGATCGCGGCCCACTCCTTCTGGCAGGAGCAGGACCCGCAGGTGCGCGCCCAGCAGAAGGTCCAGTTCATGAAGAACCTCGGCCTGCTCGGCGGCCTGCTGCTCGCTGCCGTCGACACCGAGGGCAGGCCGGGCCTGGCCTACCGCGCCCACATGGTGGGCGACACCGCCCAGCGCACCGCCCGCCAGACCCGCCGCGAGGCGAGGCACCTGGCGCACTCCGCCGCTCGCGAGGCCAAGCTGAAGGCGGTCCAGGCGCAGCATGCCATCGGCTGACTGGACGGCTCCCACCGCCACCGGGCCGGTCGACGCACGCGTCGTCCTGCCGGGCAGCAAGTCGCTCACCAACCGTTACCTCGTGCTCGCCGCCCTGGCGAACGACGTCTCCAGGCTGCGCGCTCCGCTCCGGTCGCGCGACACCCTCCTGATGGCTGCCGCCCTGCGCACCCTGGGCACCGTCATCGAGGACGTCGACGACGGTGACTGGCTCGTGACCCCGGCACCGCTGGTCGGTGGGGGGACCGTCGACTGCGGGCTGGCCGGCAACGTCATGCGCTTCGTGCCGCCGGTGGCCGGGCTGGCCGACGGCGCCGTGCGGTTCGACGGCGACCCGCACGCCCGGCTGCGCCCCATGGCACCGGTGCTCGGGGCGCTGCGCTCCCTCGGGGTCGCGGTCGACGACGACGGCCGCGGCGGTCTGCCGTTCACCGTCCACGGCCGGGGCGCGGTCCGCGGCGGGGACGTCACCCTCGACGCCTCGGCGTCATCGCAGTTCGTCTCCGGGCTGCTGCTGTCCGGGGCCCGCTTCGACGAGGGCGTCACCGTGCACCACGAGGGCAAGGCCGTGCCGAGCCTGCCGCACATCGAGATGACCGTCGAGACGCTGCGCGACGCCGGGGTGGTGGTCGACGACGGTGACGTGCACACCTGGCGGGTCGAGCCGAGCGAGGTCAACGCCCTCGACGTTCAGGTCGAGCCCGACCTGTCCAACGCGGCCCAGTTCCTCGCCGCCGCCCTCGTCACCAACGGCCGGGTGCAGGTGCCGGGGTGGCCGCCGTACACGACCCAGGGTGGCGACTTCATCCGCGACGTGCTCGACATGATGGGCGCCGAGGTCGTGCTCGACCGGGCCGGGCTCACCGTCGCCGGGGGCGGCGGCATCTCCGGCATCGACGTCGACCTGCACGACTCCAGCGAGCTCACCCCGGTGGTCGCCGCCCTGTGCACGCTGGCCGACTCGCCGAGCGTCATCCGCGGGGTGGCGCACATCCGCGGCCACGAGACCGACCGCCTCGCCGCCCTGCGCACCGAGCTCACCGGGCTCGGTGCCGCGGTCGACGAGACCGACGACGGGCTGCGCATCTCGCCCCGGCCGCTGCACGTGGGCACCTTCCACACCTATGCCGACCACCGCATGGTCATGGCAGCGGCAGTACTCGGGCTGGTGCTGCCGGGTCTGGTCGTCGAGGACGTCGGCACCGTCGCCAAGACGATGCCGGAGTTCACCCAGCTGTGGGCCCACATGCTCAGCGGCCGGGTCACGGCGGGCGCCTGATGGCGCGGGCGTCGGGCACGTACGACGAGTCCGATGTGCGAATCCGCCCCAACCGCAGGGGAACTCGCCCACGCAGCAAGGACCGGCCAGCCCACGAGGATGCCGTTCCCGGTCGGGTCACCGGCGTCGACCGGGGCCGCTACACCACCCTGGTCGGCGACGGCTCCGACCGCCACGTCGTCATCGCCATGCGGGCCCGCGAGCTGGGCCGCAAGGGCATCGTCGTCGGCGATGATGTCTTCCTCGTCGGCGACACCACCGGGGTCGACGGCAGTCTCGCCCGCATCGTGCGGGTGGCACCGCGCGGCACCGTGCTGCGCCGAACCGCAGACGACACCGACCCGGTCGAGCGGGTGCTGGTGGCCAACGCCGACCAGCTCGTGGTGGTGTCGGCCCTGGCCAACCCCGAGCCGCGGCCCCGGCTCATCGACCGCTGCCTGGTGGCCGCCTACGACGCCGGCATGGAGCCCCTTCTGGTGCTGACCAAGGCCGACCTCACCGACCCCGGCCCCTTCCTCGAGCAGTACGCGGCGCTGTCGGTGCGCCACCTCGTCACCGCGCGGCACGACGGCAGCACCGACGGCCTCGACGCCCTGCGTGAGGCCCTGTCGGGCCGGGTCAGCGTGCTCGTCGGTCACTCCGGCGTCGGCAAGAGCACGCTGGTCAACGCCCTGGTCCCGCTCGCGTTGCGGGCCACCGGCGTCGTCAATGACGTCACCGGCCGCGGGCGGCACACGTCGTCGTCGGCGGTCGCCCTCGCGCTGCCCGACGACGACGGCTGGATCATCGACACCCCCGGCATCCGGTCCTTCGGGCTGGCCCACGTCGACCCGGCCCGGATCATCGTGCACTTCCCCGACCTCGAGCCCGGCACGGCGCAGTGCCCACGCGGCTGCACGCACGACGAGGAGGAGTGCGCGCTCGACGCCTGGGTCGCCAGCGGGTCGGCGGGGCCGGCCGGCCCCTCGCGGCTGGACTCCCTGCGCCGCCTCCTGCGCGCCCGCACGCCGACGACCGACGACTGACTGCGGATAATCCACCCTCCGAGGGCGCCCGCGGGGCGAGCTTGGGGGTGGATTATCCGCAATAGGTCTGGAGAGAGCGCGTCAGCCGTTGTTCGAGCTGCGGTGGTCGCCGGGCTGCTCGTCGATCATCCGGGTCGCCTCCTGGGGAGCGAACCCGCTCTCGTTGAGCTGGCCGGACCGCTCGGCCATCTGCTCGAGGTCGACCGGGTCGTCGGCGGCCAGGTCGTCGTCGCGCAGGTCGGTGGCAGCGAACCGGGAGTCGGGGTCCATGGCCGACACGTCGACCGTCTCGACGATGGTGCGCGCCTCGGCGAAGTGGCAGGCGGACAGGTGCTCGCCGGCGCCGTCGGCGCGCAGCTCGAGCTGGGGCTCCTCCTGCGAGCAGACCTCCTGCGCCTTCCAGCACCGGGTGTGGAAGCGGCATCCGGACGGCGGGTTGGCCGGTGAGGGTACGTCGCCGACCAGCACGATCTGCTCACGCCTGCCGCGCAGCGTCGGGTCGGGCACCGGTACGGCGGACAGCAGCGCCTGGGTGTAGGGGTGCGTCGGGCGGGTGTAGACCTCGTCCTCCTCACCCAGCTCGGCCATCCGGCCGAGGTACATGACCCCGACCCGGTCGGAGATGTGCCGCACCACCGACAGGTCGTGCGCAATGAAGACGTAGGCCAGGCCCAGCTCGTCCTGCAGCTTCTCCATCAGGTTGACGACCTGCGCCTGCACCGACACGTCGAGCGCGGACACCGGCTCGTCGCAGACCAGCACCTTGGGGTTCAGGGCGATGCCGCGGGCGATGCCGATGCGCTGCCGCTGGCCACCGGAGAACTGGTGCGGGTAGCGGTTGATGTGCTCTGGATTGAGCCCGACCAGGTCGAGCAGCTCCTGGACCCGCCGGCGACGCCCGCCCTTGGGCACGACGTCCTTGTGGATCTCGAACGGCTCGCCGATGATGTCGCCGACCGTCATCCGGGGGTTGAGCGAGGTGTAGGGGTCCTGGAAGACGATCTGGATGTCGCGGCGCATGCGGCGCATGTCGCGCCCCGACGCCGAGCTCCAGTCGGCGCCCTCGAAGATGACCTTGCCCGCGGTGGGCTCCTCCAGGCGCATCAGCAGTCGGCCGAGCGTGGACTTGCCACAACCCGACTCGCCCACGATGCCGAGCGTCTCGCCCTTGTGCAGGTCGAAGCTCACCCCGTCGACGGCCTTGACCTGACCGCCCGTGCGGCGCAGCACGCCCGTCTTGATCGGGTAGTACTTGACCAGCTCCTGTGCACTGAGAATGACCTCAGGCATTGATGACCTCCTCGGCGAAGTGGCACGCCGAGAAGCGGCCGGGGACGACCTCACGCAGCTCGGGGCGATCCGTGCGGCAGACGTCCTGGGCCATCCGGCAGCGTGGGTTGAACGGACAGCCCGGTGGGATCCGCAGCAGGTTCGGGGGCAGCCCGCCGATCGCGGCCAGCTTCTGGCCCTTCTGGTCCAGGCGCGGGATCGACTCGAGCAGGCCGCGGGTGTACGGGTGCGCCGGAGACGCGTACAGATCGTGGACCGTTGCGGTCTCGACCAGCCGGCCGGCGTACATCACGGCGATCCGGTCGGCGACGTCGGCGACGACGCCCAGGTCGTGCGTGATCAGGATGAGTCCCATCTGGCGCTCCTCCTGCAGCTCCTGCAGCAGCGCCATGATCTGCGCCTGCACCGTGACGTCCAGGGCGGTGGTCGGCTCGTCGGCGATGAGCACGGCGGGGTCGAGCGCGATGGCCATCGCGATCATGATCCGCTGGCGCATGCCTCCCGAGAACTGGTGCGGGTAGGCCTTCACGCGATCGCGCGCGGCCGGGATCGAGACCCGCTCCATCAGCCGGATCGCTTGCTCGAGGGCATCGGACTTGTTCATGCCGCGGTGGGTGCGGAACATCTCGGCGATCTGCCAGCCGACCGGGAAGACCGGGTTCAGCGAGGACAGGGCGTCCTGGAAGATGATCGAGATCTCCGGGCCGCGCGAGAGCCGGCGCTGCTCGTCGGGCATCGAGAGCAGGTCCTGGCCGCAGTAGCGGATGTGCCCCTGGGGGATGACGGCGGGCGGCATGTCGAGGATGCCCATGACGGCCTGGGCCGTCACGGACTTGCCCGACCCCGACTCGCCGAGGATGGCGAGCGATTCGCCCTGGCTCAGCTGGAACGAGACGCCGTTGATCGCGGTGGCCACACCGTCACGGGTGTGGAACTCGACGAACAGGTCGTCGACCTCGAGCAGCAGCCCGTCCTCGGGCGTGTAGGTGTACTGGTCGCCAGCAGTCTTCTTCGACCGGGCGATGGTGTCCTGGGTGGTCACATTTCCTCCGTCGGTCAGCGGTTCTTCGGGTCGAGGGCGTCACGCACCACGTCGCCGAGCATGATGAACGCCAGCACCGTGAGGGAGAGGAAGAGGCTGGGGAAGAACAACATGTGCGGTGTGGTGCGCAGGCCGACGATCGCCCTGCTGATGTCGATGCCCCACGAGATGGCCGGCGGCTGCAGGCCGATGCCCAGGAAGGACAGGGTCGCCTCGGCGGCGATGTAGGCGCCGAGGTTGATCGTCGCGACGACGATGACCGGGGCCAGCGAGTTCGGCAGCACGTGTGAGCGCACGATCCGGTTGGGGCTGGCGCCCAGCGCCCGCGCGGCCTGGACGTAGTCGTTGGGCTTGACCTGGATGACGCTGCTGCGCATGAGCCGGGCCAGGCTCGGCCAGCCGAGGATGACCAGGGCCAGCACGACCTTCAGGACGATGAGGAAGTAGTTGGTGTTGAACAGCTCGGGCAGCGACACCAGGAAGATGATCGCGCCGAGGAGCAGCGGGATCGCGAAGAACACGTCGCCGATGCGCGACAGCAGGGAGTCGAGCCAGCCGCCCTGGTAGCCGGACATCACGCCGATCGCACCGCCGATGAGGACGGTACCGAGGGTGCAGAGGACGCCGACGAGGATCGAGGCGCGCGCACCGTAGACGCACCGGGCATAGATGTCGTAGCCCTGGATGTCGCGCCCGAACCACGCAGAGGCGTTCGGACGCTCGCGCGACTTGGCGAGGATCGCGTTGGTCGGGTCGGTGCTGGTGAACAGGCTGGGCCAGATGGCCATCAGCACGAAGATTGTGATGAGGCTGGCGGCCACCCAGAACAGCGGGTTGCGGCGCATCTCCCGCCAGGCGTCCGACGCGAGCGAGCGCTCCTCGTTGACGTCGCCCCCGTCGAGGGGGTCGAGGTCTACTTCGGCAACGGCAGCGACTTCAGTCATGGCTGATCCTCGGGTCGAGCAGGCCGTAGAGCAGGTCTACGAGCAGGTTGACGAACAGGTAGACGATGACGAGGACGGTCACCGCCCCGACGACGGAGGCGCCGTCGCGCGCCCGGATCGACCGGAAGATGTAGTTGCCGATGCCGGGGATGTTGAAGATGCTCTCGGTGACGATCGCGCCGCCGAGCAGCGCACCGAAGTCGAAGCCGATGAAGGTGACGACCGGGATCATCGAGTTGCGCATCGCGTGCAGGCCGACCGCCCGTCGCCGGGTCAGGCCCTTGGCCACCGCGGTGCGCACGTAGTCGGCCCGCAGGTTCTCGCTGAGGTTCGTGCGGGTGAGCCGCGTGACGTAGGCCAGCGAGATCGAGCCGAGCACCATGGCGGGCAGCGCCAGCTCGTAGACCGAGGGGTTGAGCGAGGTCACGGTGACCGGGAACAGGCCCAGCTTGACGCCCAGGAAGTACTGGGAGAGGCCGCCGATGACGAACGTGGGGATCGAGATGACGACGATGGTCGAGACGAGCACCAGGTTATCGAGGAAGCCGCCCTTCTTGATCCCGGTCAGCACGCCCGCGGTGATGCCGAGGATCGACTCGAAGAGGATCGCCATGATGGCGAGCTTCGCGGTGACCGGGTAGCGGAGCTTGAGCTGCTCCGACACCTTGATGCCGTTGGAGGTCTCGCCCAGGTCCCCCCGGGCCAGGTTGCCGAGGTACTTGCCGTACTGGATCGGCAGTGGGTCGTTGAGGTTGTACTTCTCCCGGAACGCCGCGGCGTACTGCGCCGAGCACGGTCGTTCTCCGCACTTCCCGGCCAGTGGGTCGCCCGGAAGTGCGAAGACCATGGCGAAGATGAGGAACGTCGCGCCCAGGATCACCGGGATCATCTGCAACAGCCGTCGGATGATGTAGGTGCCCACGTCACCTCCCTGCTACTCGGGCCGTCAATGGGGTCAGACGGCGTTGTCTGTGATGTATCGGGATGAACCTAGCCCACTGGGCGGGGGCACCCAACCCTCTGCGGACCCGGCATCCGAGGGAGTTTTGCCCTGAGCACGGGCGTCGGCCTGCCAGCGGGAGCTGACAGGCCGACGTCGCGTGGTGTGAACCCTGCGGTTCAGCTAGCTCACTTCAGGGAGATCGACGGGATGTCGATCGTGCCGAAGGCGGTGATCTTCACACCGGTGACCTTGTCGGACCAGCCCATCGTGGCCTTGCCGTACCACATCGGGATGGACGCCATGTCCTGCGCCAGGAGAGCCTCGGCCTCCTGGTACTTCGCGTTGGCAGCCGCCGGGTCGGTGGCAGCCGCGGCGTCGACGAGGTCCTTGTCGAACTGCGGGTTGGAGTAGTCGCCGTCGTTCGAGGACGCGCCGGTCTTGTAGATCGGGGCGAGGAAGTTCTCGATCGAGGGGTAGTCCATCTGCCAGCCGGTGCGGAACAGGCCCTTCATCTTGCGGTCCGCGATCTGGCTGCGGAAGGTCGCGAAGTCGACGACCCCGACGGCCTGGCACTCGACACCCAGGGCCTGCTTGATGCTGTTGCAGGTGGCCTCGGTCCACTCCTTGTGGGCGGCGTCGGCGTTGTAGGACAGGGTGATCTTGTCACCCTTGAAGCCGCCGGCCGAGTCGAGGAGGGCCTTGGCCTTGGCCGGGTCGTACTTGCAGTACTCGCCACACTGGTCGGCCTTGTAGCCGTCGACGACCGGGGAGACCCAGCCCGTGGCCGGCACCTTGGTGCCGTTGAAGATCTGCTTGATGATGGTGTCGCGGTCGATCGCCATCGAGATGGCCTGCTTGATCTTCGGGTCGGCGTAGTTCGGGTCGACCTTGGACGGCGCGGCGGTGATCGTCTGGATGACACCAGACTCCTTCTGCCCGTTGCGGTCGGGCAGGTCGGACTTGTACTTGTCGTCGATCAGGGCGCTGGCCGGGATCTCGTCGGTGACGTCGAGGTTGTTGGCGATGACGTCGTTGTAGGCGGCGTCGGGGTCCTGGTAGATCTTGAAGGTGACCTTGTCGACATTGCCGCCGAAGTCGCCCGAGTAGTCGGCGAACTTCGACAGGACGATCGCCTGCTCCTTGGTCCACGAGTCGAGCTTGTACGGGCCGGCGCCGATCGGCGCGTCGCCGAAGGCCTTGGGGTCCGCGAAGAACTTCTCGGGCAGCGGGGAGAAGGCCGAGTAGCCCAGACGCACCGGGAGGTTCGAGACCTTCTCGGTGGTCGTGATGGTGAAGGTCTTGTCGTCGACGACCTTGAGGCCGGACATCTCCTTGGCCTTCGGGGTGTAGCCCTCGCACGGGTCGTCGGGGTTCGTGGTGCCGGCGCACTGGAGGTCGGCGAAGCCCTCGATGGGCTCCATGAAGTAGCCGCTGCTCTGGGCGTTCGGGCCGTAGGCGGCGTAGTTCCACGCGTCGACGAAGCTCTTCGAGGTGACCTCGGTGCCGTCCTGGAACTTGTACGGCTTGAGCTTGACCGTGAAGGTCTGGTTGTCGGTGGTCTCGATCGACTCGGCGATGTCGTTGGTCGGCTTGGCCGTCTCGGCGTCGTAGTGGACGAGCTTGGCGAAGACGGCGTCGATGACGTTGCCACCACAGGTCTCGGTGGTGTTGCTCGGGACGAGCGGGTTCTGCGGGTTGCACCCACGAACGGTGATCTCGCCGCCCGTCTTGCCGCCAGCTGCCGAGGTCGCGGTGTCGCCGCTGTCGCCGCTGCCGCAACCTGCGGCGAGCAGCGCAACTGCCGACAGTGCCGCAATCGCGACCGTGCGAGTGGTTCCTCGCATGGATGTCCTCCTACGTTAAGTGGTGTCACCACCCGTTGGTCGGGTGGCCGGGTGCAGAGAGCCGCTCCCGATCGGGCGCGTCCCGGAGTGCATCGCCCTCCGGCGTGCGTCCTCCATGAAAGACCATGGTTGGCCGCAACGGAAGCATTAGGTGCGCCCGAGACTGGATTGTGACCGAAGCGCGACCGGATCGTCGCCGGGCCGAAGATTCTTCGGCGGCCGGCCGCTAGGTTGGGGCGCGTGCCCGGCTACGACGACGACCTGCGCCTCGCCCACGTGCTCGCGGATGCCGTGGAGCGCATCACCGTGGCGCGCTTCCGGGCCGACGACCTGCTGGTCGACACCAAGCCCGACCTCACGCTGGTCAGCGACGCCGACCGCGACGCCGAGGAGCTGATCCGCGCGCAGCTGAAGCGCACCCGGCCGCGTGACGCCGTCATCGGCGAGGAGTTCCCCAACACCGGGTCCAGCCCGCGCCAGTGGGTCGTCGACCCGATCGACGGCACGCACAGCTTCGTGCGGGGGGTGCCGGTGTGGGCGACCCTGATCTCGCTCGTCGACGACGGCGTCCCCGTCATCGGCCTGGTTGCCGCCCCCGCCCTGGGCCGCAGGTGGTGGGCGGCCCTCGGCTCCGGCGCCTGGGCGGGGCGCAGCCTGACCTCGGCCAAGCAGATCCACGCCTCCCAGGTCGCGCGGCTCGAGGACGCCTCGATCTCCTGCTCGAGCTGGACGTCGTGGGGAGCGGTCGGGCGACTGGACCAGGTGCTCGACCTCGCCCGGGCCTGCTGGCGCGAGCGCGCCTACGGTGACTTCTGGTCGTACATGCTGCTCGCCGAGGGGGCCGTCGACATCGCAGCCGAGCCCGAGCTGGGGCTGCACGACATGGCCGCGCTGGTGCCGATCGTCACCGAGGCCGGCGGCCGGTTCACGTCGCTGTCGGGCGTCGACGGCCCGTTCGGTGGCAACGCGGTGGCAACCAACGGCATCCTGCACGATGAGGTGCTGAGCCGCATCGGCATTCCTTGACCACCCGACTTATTGCGAATCACCCACCCTGAGGACCCGGTTCAGGGCGGCTCGGTGTGGGTGATTCGCAATAGGTCGGCTAGAACAGCGCGTCCTGGTCGGCCTCGGTCGACACGCCCTCCAGTCGCAGCAACAGGGCCTTGCGCTCCAGCCCCCCGGCGTAACCGGTGAGCGTGCCGTCCGAGCCGATCACGCGGTGGCAGGGCAGCACCACCGGGAGCGGGTTGGCGCCGTTGGCGGCCCCCACCGCCCGCGACGCGCCCGGCGGCAGCCCGAGGCGGGCGGCGATGGTGCCGTAGGTCGTCGTCGTTCCCCACGGCACGGTGGCGAGCACGTCCCAGACCCGGCGCTGGAACTCGGTGCCGACGGGGCGCAGTGGCAGGTCGAAGGCCCGCCGCTCCCCGTCGAAGTACTCCGAGAGCTGCCGGTGGGCCACGGAGAGCACGGCCGAGCCGCCGCGTTCGTGCTGCGGCGAACCGTCGGCGGGCGCGTCGAAGTGGATGGCGACGAGGGCGCCACCGGTCTCGACGAGCTCGAGCCGACCGATGGGCGAGGCCATCACGACCGAGCGTGAGCCACCGTGCTCAGAGGACAACCGTGCTCACCGGCCCACCAACCCGGCCCTCGAGAGCCGGGACCACACTGGCGGCATCCCCGACGAGGACCACGGTCCACTCCCCCGTCGCCACGCGGCGATAGGCGGCGTCGAGGTCGTCGCGCCCCAGCGCGGCGACCGCGCGCAGGTTGCGGGTCGTGAAGTCGAGCGGCAGCCCCTCCAGGGCCAGCGCGGCGGTCTCGTCGGCGACGGTGTCCGCCGTGGCGTAGCGGCCCGGCGCGGTCTTGCCCACGTAGTCGACCCCCGAGCGCACCTCGGCGTCGGTGAACCCCTCGCGCGCACCGTCGAGGATGCCCAGCAGGATCTCGACCGCCTCGCCGGTCACCTCGGAGCGCACCGACCCGGACGTCACGAAAGAACCGCCCGCGACCCGCGGCCGGAACGAGCTGCGGATGCCGTAGGTATAGCCCTTCTCCTCGCGCAGCACGGCGTCGATCCGGGCGCTCGGGGACCCGCCGAGCACGAAGGACAGCACCGGGTGGGGCGCCCACCCCAGCGGGGTGGACCGGTCGGGGCCGGGCCGGGCCACCGCGATCTCGGTCTGCACCGACCCGGGGCGGTCGACGACGACGACTCGGGCGGCGTCGGCCGCGGGCACCGGGGCGACGGGCCTGGGCTGCGGTCGGTGGCGGGGGGCCGACCAGGTGCCGAGGGTCGACTCGAGCACCTCGACGAGGTCGACGTCGGTGAGGTCGCCCGCCACCACCACGGTCGCTCCCTGCGGGCCGACCGCCGTGGCGTGGAACTCGACGAGGTCGTCGCGGGTGAGGCTCCCGATGGACTCGGGCGTGCCTGCGGACGGCCGGCTGGCCCGGTCCTGCGGGCTCCACAGCGTGCGGGCGAGCTCGCGGGCGGCGCGGTGGGCCGACGAGGCACGCTCCTGCTCGATCTCGGCGAGCCGGTTGCGCAGGATGCGGCGCACCTCGTCATCGGGGAAGACCGGGTCGGCGAGCGCCTCGGTGAGCAGCGCTGCCGCCGTGGCGAGGTGGCGCTGCGGCACGTCGACGTCGACGAGCAGGCCACCGTCGGAGACCCCTGCGCCGAGCACCATGCCATGGCGCTCCATCAGCTCGGCGAACTCCTCTGACCCGTGGGCGGCGGTGCCCTCGTCGAGCAGCCGCGCCGTCATCGCGCCGACCCCCTCCTGGCCGGGCGGCTCGTCGGACAGGGCGGTGGGCACGACGACGCGCAGGGACAGCACGTACTGGCCGGGCAGGTCGTGCGCCAGCACCCGAACCCCGTTGCCGAGCACGTGCTCGACCGGCACCGGAAAGGTCCACGGCTGCGGCGGCGTGACGTCGGGCCGGGGGGCGCTCACGCGACGTCCTCCGCCCGGGCGGCAACGGCATCCGAGCCCTGGTCGGCGGCCAGGTAGGCGACCGTGGCGCGGCTCTGCGGCCGCAGCCAGCGGCGTGCGGCGTCGAGCACCTGCTCCGCCGTGACGTCGCGCAGGCGGTCGAGGTGGGTGTTGACGACGCCTGGGTCGTCCTGGAGCAGCAGGTGGTGGCTGATCAGGTCGGCCCGCTCCTCCTGGCTGGCGAGCGCCGAGAGCCAGGAGCGCTCGGACTGGGCCAGCGAGGCCTCGAGCTCGACGCCGGTCGGGCCGTGCTCGAGGAAGCCGGCGAGCTCCTCGACGAAGGTGGACTCGACGATGTCGGCGTCGGTGCCGGGTGCGACGTCGAGCACGACGAAGCCCAGCGAGGCACCGTCGACGAAGCCCCACGCAGTGGCGTGGGCGCCGAGCGCGGTCTGCTCGCGACGCACCAGCCGGCGCACGAGGCGGGAAGTCGCCAGGCCGCCGATACAGTCGAGCGCGACCGCGGCCGCGAGGAACTCGTCGGTCTCGTCGACGGGAAGGCGGAAGGCGACGTGGAGGCGGTCGTTGGGCACGTCCTCGCGCCGGTCGACACGCACCTGGTGCTCCAGCGGGGCGAGCTGTGCGTGGTCGGGGCGGCGCGGCGCGGCCCTTGGCTCGAGGTCGCCGAAGTAGCGCTCCACGAGCTCGAACCCCTGCTCGGCGGTGAGGTCGCCACACAGCGTGATGACGGTGTTGTCCGGGCCGTAGTGGGCGCGGAAGAAGGCGTGCACGTCATCCAGGCTCGCGGCGTCGAGGTCCTCCATCGAGCCGATCGTGGGGTGGTGGTAGGGGTGACCCTCCGGGAAGACAGCGGCGTAGACGTCGATCAGTGCGTTGCCGTAGGGCTGGTTGTCGTAGCGCTGGCGCTTCTCCTCCTTGACCACGTCACGCTGGTTGTCGAGGTTGTCCTGGGTGACGGCGTCGAGGAGGTGGCCGTGCCGGTCGGCCTCGAGCCAGAGGGCCAGCTCGACCGCCCCCGTCGGCACCGTCTCGAAGTAGTTGGTGCGGTCGAACCAGGTCGTCGCGTTCAGCCGGCCGCCCTGCGCCATCAGCGCCTCGAAGTGCTCGCCGCTGCGCACGTTGCGCGACCCCTGGAACATCAGGTGCTCGAAGAGGTGCGCGAAGCCGGTGCGGCCCACGCTCTCGTGCCGAGACCCCACCCCGACCCAGAGGTTGACCGTGACGTTGGGGACCGTGTGGTCGGGGCTGACGACGACGCGCATCCCGTTGGGGAGCGTGCGGCGGTGGATCGGGTAGTCCAGCGGCATGGCGGTCACCCTACGTGCAGACGCCGCACCCGCTCAGGCCTTCGCGCGGTGACGTTCCTCGAGCTCGGCGACGCCGCTGACCTCCGCGTCGGCCGGGTCGGTGGGAATGACCGGCAGCGTGCCGTGCGCGCGGGCGTCCATCGCCAGGCGTCCGAAGACCTGCTGCTCGGTAGAGGCGCGCTCGGAGCGGCCGCGGCCGAGGAAGCTCACCGTCCAGTGCAGCAAGGTGGTCACGCGGCTCTTGAAGCCGATGATGTAGACGAGGTGGATGGCGAGCCAGAGCACCCACGCGACGAACCCGGAGAAGCGCAGCCGCCCGATCGACGCCACCGCGCTGAACCGCGAGATCGTGGCCATCGAGCCCTTGTCGAAGTACTCGAAGCGCGGCTCGAGCTCCTGGCCGTCGAGGCTGCGGGTGATCTGCTTCGCGGCGAACCGGGCGCCCTGGATGGCGACCTGCGCGACCCCCGGGAGCTTGTCGAGGGCCATCATGTCGCCGACGACGAACACCTCGGGGTGACCGGGCACGGTGAGGTCGGGCAGCACGTGCACCCGACCGGCGCGGTCGGTGGCGGCCCCGGACTGCTCGGCGATCTGCTGGCCGAGCGGGCTGGCCTGCACGCCCGCCGCCCACACCTTGGTGAGGGCCTCGATGCGCGTCGACCCGCCGTCGGGCTCGGTGACGGTGATGCCGGTGGCGTCGACGTCGGTGACCATCGTGCCCAGGCGCACGTCGACGCCCATCTCGGTGAGCCGACGACGCGCGGCGCCACCCAGTCGCTCCCCGAAGGAGGGCAGCACGGCATCGACCGCGTCGACGAGGATGATCCGGGCCTGGGTGGGATCGATCCGCCGGAAGTCGTTCTTGAGGGTGCGGTTGGCCAGCTCGGCGATCTGGCCCGCCATCTCGACCCCGGTGGGCCCGGCACCGACGACCACGAAGGTGAGCGCGCGCTCGCGCTCGGCGGGCGTCTCGGCCAGCTCGGCGAGCTCGAAGGCCCCGAAGATGCGCCCGCGCAGCTCGAGCGCGTCGTCGATCGACTTCATCCCGGGGGCGTGCTGGGCGAACCGGTCGTTGCCGAAGTACGACTGCCCGGCGCCGGCGGCGACCAGCAGGCTGTCGTAGGGCGTGACGTGCTCGCGCCCCAGCACCTGCGAGGTCACGGTGCGGGCCTCGAGGTCGACCGTCGTGACGGTGCCGAGCAGGACCCGGGCGTTCTTCTGGCGCGCCAGCACCTCGCGGGTGCTCGGCGCGATCTCACCCTCTGACAGGATGCCGGTCGCGACCTGGTAGAGCAGGGGCTGGAACAGGTGATGGGCGGTGGGGGCGATGAGGGTGACCTCGACGTCCTTGCGGCGCCGAAGCGCCTGGGTGCCGAAGAGGCCTCCGAAGCCCGAACCGATGACGACGACTTTGTGGGGAGTGCTCACGAGCGGGTCAACGTGGGGAGTCTGCACGGTATGCCCCATACCCGGCACGTGCCGGAAGTCACCCCCGGCGCGCGCCGGCTCTCCCGCGCCGGCGGCCCGGTCACCCGGCGCGGATGAGGCGTGCGGGGCGGCCCGGGGGTTGGCTGGAGGAGCCCAACGACGGGAAAGAGGAGGCCATCATGTGCCGCTGGCTGACGTACTCGGGATCACCGGTGCTGCTCGAGGACCTGCTCTACAAGCCGAAGAACTCCCTGGTCGCGCAGAGCAAGCACTCGCTGATGGGCGCCACGACGACCAACGGTGACGGCTTCGGCGTGGGGTGGTACGGCGCGGTCGAGACCCCGGGCCTGTTCCGAAGCACCGAGCCGGCGTGGAACGACCTCAACCTGCGCGAGCTGTGCGCGCACGCTTCGGCCGGGCGCGTCTTCGCGCACATCCGCGCGTCGACGGGCTCCGCCGTGCAGCAGACCAACTGCCACCCGTTCCGTCACGGGAACTGGCTGTGGATGCACAACGGCTACCTCGCCGGCTTCCACGAGATCAAGCGCGACCTCGCGATGGAGGTCGACCCGGCGCTGTTCGCCGACATCGCCGGCTCCACCGACTCCGAGATGCTCTTCTTCCTCGCGCTGAGCTTCGGGCTGCGCGACGACCCGCGCGCCGGCGTGGCGCGCGCGGTCGGGCTGGTGGAGGAGGTGGCTCGCAGCCACGGCATCACGTTCCCGGTGCAGATGACGGTGGCCACCACTGACGGCGACACCACCTGGGCGTTCCGCTACTCCAGCGAGGGGATGTCGCGCTCGCTCTTCCAGAGCACCGACGTGTCGACGCTGCGTGCGCAGTACCCCGACAACCCGGTGCTGCACGACCTGTCGGACGACGCACGGCTCGTGGTCTCTGAGCCGCTGGGCGACCTGGCCGGGGCCTGGCGCGAGATCCCCGAGTCCTCCAGCGTGCTGGTGCACGGCTCCGACGACGAGGTGGCGCCGTTCGCCCCGATCGCTCCCTGAGGGGCGGTCGGGCAGGGCGTTCGGTGAGAGAACCTTGAGAGTCCGGCGCCTCCACCGGGTGGTGAAGTCGTCAAGGGCCTGCGCCGAGGTGGCACGTGGACAACAGTATTGGTGAGAGCGGAACGACTTGCGACGCTCCCCTCGGAAAGGTCAGGGGGCTGGCCGAGGTCTTGAGGAACCGTGGGCCATCCACGGTCGAACCCGGGCGTCGCCGAACCCCACCAGCACCCGGGTTGCCCAGCACGACCTCTGGTGGGGGCGGGACGCCCGCATCACGGAGCGTCCACTCCTCGGGGTGAAGCCTGCATGACAGGCAGGGCACCGGCTGCCCGAACCCGACAGGTCCCGTTCCGTAGGCGCCATCCGGAAGGAACCTCTCCCCCATGTCCGCGCTCTCACGCACCATGACCCTGGTCACCGCCATACCCCTGGTGCTGGGCTTGTCCGCCACCGCGGCGCAGGCCTCACCCGTCACCGCACCCGCCACGGCACCTGTCGTGGCCATCTCCCCCACTCCAGAGCCCGCCACCGTTGCCCTTGCCGCCGCCGCAGCCGCCGACGGGTGGGGCGGGTACAAGAACGGTTACATCCCCGCGTCCGCCCTGTGCGCGATCCCGTGGCAGACCGTTGACCACCTGCGCTGCGACGCGGCGGCGAAGTTCAACGCGCTCAACGCGCTCTACAAGACCACGTACGGCGCGAACATCTGCGTCAACGACGCCTACCGTTCGTACGCCAAGCAGGAGGCCATGCTCGCGCTGTACGGGTACCCTCGCGCGGCAATGCCGGGCACCTCAAACCACGGGTGGGCGATCGCCCTCGACCTCGGCTGCGGTGTCGGCATCTTCGGCAACGCCCGATACGTGTGGTTTACCGCGAACGCCCCCAAGTACGGCTTCCAGCAGCCGACATGGGCGCTCAAGGGCGGCTCGAACCCTGAGGCGTGGCACTGGCAGTACTTCGGTACGTACACCGCCCCCGCCGCCCCCACCACGACCAAGGCAGCCACCACCGCCATCATCGGAATCACCGGTACGTGGCCACGCGTCGCGACCGTCACCATCCGCAACAAGATCACCGGCAAGGTCATCGCCGGCGCACCGGTGGCCATCAAGCGCCGCGCGGTGACCACGACCGCGTACACCACCGTGGGAACGTACAAGACCAACACCGCAGGCCAGGTGGCGTACAGGTACTACCCGAACGTGCCCACCGTCGTGGTCATGTCGTACGCCGGGTCCACCACTGTGCTGCCGTCCGCGGCCGGCGTCACCCTGACCACGCCGACGGTGATGTCCGGCCGGGTCACCACCGGCAGGCCGGACCTGTTCACCGGTCGCCTGCTCACCCTGGGCAACAAGGCGGTGGGCGGCCAGACGGTCTCCCTGCAGCGCCGCTACACCGGCTCGGCCACCTGGACCACCGTGGCCACGCTGCGCACCAACTCAGGCGGGTACGTCACCTCCACGCAGCAGCCGAAGCGGGGCGCCGACTACAGGTTCTACTACCCGGGCCTTGCCAGCCGGTACGGGCGCGACTACAGCAGCAACATCCACGTCACGTACTGACTCGGTACTGATCTGCCCGCACCCGAGCGGCGCCAGCTGCACCGTTGAACGACTTTGGCCCCCACAGAGTGTGGGGGCCAAAGTGTGCATCGTGGTTCTTTGGTAGCGGGGGCAGGATTTGAACCTGCGACCTCCGGGTTATGAGCCCGGCGAGCTACCGAGCTGCTCCACCCCGCGTCGAGTGAGTCACGGCTTCGAAGAACCCGTGCTCGGTATGGCTCGAGCGTACGTGACCCACCCGGCGCAGGACAAATCGACCGATCCGGCCGACCCCTGTGGGGCCGGGGTCAGCCGGTCGGTGACGCCGTGGTCGAGGGGCTGGGCGACGGGCTGGCCGTGCCACTGGGCGACGCGCTCGGCGTGGCGCCTGCCACGACGAGCTGCGGAGCCAGCGCCTGCGCCCGCTTGATGGCGGTGTCGAGCCGCTTCTGCGCGTCGCCGTAGGCGGCGAAGTTGCCGGCCTTGAGGGCGTCCTGACCGGCCTGGTAGGCGGCCTGGATCTCGGTGAGCGCCTCGGTCAGCTGCGCCGCCGCGGTGCCCACGGGCGTGGTGGGGCCGTTGGGCTCGGTCGGGTCGTCGGCCGCGGCGCCCTCGCCGAACAAGCCGCTCACGGCCTGCCCGAGGGTGTCGCCCCAGGCCACGGTGTTGCCGTAGACCGTGACGACGGCCTTGTTCTGCGGGAAGGAGCCCGACCCGGAGGCCGCCTGCACGTAGAGCGGCTGCACGTAGAACATCCGGCCCTCGAGCGGGAAGGACAGCAGGTTGCCGTAGGTCAACGTCTTACCACCGCTGGAGTTCTGGGTGATGTACTGCGCCAGCGACAGCTGCTCCGCCTCGTTCTGCGACCGTTCTGGGGAGTTCTTGATCTGGTTGAGCACCTGCCCCGGCCCGGCGGGGGTTGCGGAGCCGTACTCGAGCAGCCGTAGCAGGCCGTAGTCGGCCGCGGGCTTCCCGGCCTGGTTTCCGGCGTCGGCGTCGACGGCCAGCAGGCCACGCAGGATCTCGCGGCCGCCCTCACCGTTGGTGGTCGCCGGGACGAACGGCGAGGTGATCGAGAAGGCCGCCTCGTCCTCGCCCGGCATCGCGATCGACTGGAAGACCGGCGGCTGGTCCTGCTGCGTGCTCGTCGACGGGTCGCGCGGTACGCGCCACTTGTCGGAGCCGGAGAAGAAGTCACCCGGGTTGGTGACGTGGTACTCGGTGAGCAGCTCGCGCTGCACCTTCAGGTAGTCCTGCGGGTAGCGGATGTGGGCCATCAGGTCGCCGGAGATCTCGGAGATGGACCGCACCGACCCGGGGAACGCGTTGCTCCACGCCTTGAGCATCGGATCGGTGGTGTCCCACCCGTAGAGCTTCACCTCGCCGGTGTAGGCGTCGACGGTGGCCTTGACCGCGTTGCGCACGTAGTTGACCTGGCCGGCGCCGACGGTGACGACGTTCGAGCGCTGGGCCACCGAGTCGGACGTCGCCTCGGCCAGCTCGATGAGCCGGCTGTTGGGGTAGTTCGCCGACGTCGTGAACCCGTCGACGATCCACTGCACACGGCCCCCCACGACGGCCGGGTAGACGTTGCCGTCGAGCCGCAGCCACGGGGCGACCCGCTCCACGCGCTCGGTGGGGGTGCGGTGGTCGAGGATGCGGGAGGCGCCGTTCACGGCATCCGAGAGCAGGAAGTTGGCCTCGCGGTACTTGACGGCGTAGGCCAGCTGACGCAGGGTCGAGCCGATCGGCACACCGCCGTTGCCGGAGTAGGTGTTCTGCACGGCCACGTCTCCCTCGCCACCGGCGGGGTAGTCGAACTCCCGCGGGGGGGCATCCTTCTCGGCGCCGACCACCGAGTAGGTGGGTGACAGCTCGGCGAAGTAGGCGCGCGGCTCGTACTCCCCGATGGCGCTGAGCCCGCCGCCCTCGAAGAAGACCGGGTCGCCCTCAGTGGTGCGCTGGTTGCCGTAGGCCGCGTAGAAGCCGTAGCCGTGGGTGTAGACCGTGTGGTCGTTGAGCCAGTTGCGCTGGCCGTCGGGCAGGCCGCCGAGGTTGATCTCGCGCACCGCCACCACGGCATCGCGGGTCTGCTTGTCGATCGTGTAGCGGTCGACGTCGAGGGTGTCGGGGAACGCGTAGTAGTCGCGCTGCGCCTGCAGCTGGCGGAACGTGGGCGCGACGACGTTGGGGTCGATGATGCGCACGCCCGGGATGTCGTTGGCCGCGGCGCGCAGGACGGCCTTGTTCTCGGTCTCTGGCGGGGAGGGGTTCTGGATGCGCTTGACCCGGTCCAGCCCGAAGGCCGTGCGGGTGGCGTTGATGTTGCGCTCGATGTACTTGGACTCGAGCGACTTGGCCGACGGGGTGACCTTGAGCGACTGGATCAGCGCCGGGTAGATGCCGCCGACGACCACGGCGGTGACCACGAGCAGCACCACCCCGGTGATGGGCAGCCGCCAGCTGCGGCTCCAGATAGCGGCGAGGAAGAAGCCGGCGCACATCACGGCGGCGACCGCGAGGATCGCCTTGGTGGGCAGCACGGCCTTGTCGTCGGTGTAAGTGATGCCGGTGAGCAGCGAGCCCTTCTGGGTCGACAGCGAGTAGCGGTCGAGCCAGTACGAGGCGGCGCGGGTGAGGGCGATGAGCGCACCGAGGATGCCGAGGTGCACGTAGGCGGCGCGGGTGGTGGGGCCGCGGCCGGGCAGCTGGAGGCCGCCGTAGACGTAGTGGGTGAACGCCGCGGCGACGAACGCCAGCACGAGGACGACGGTCAGGAAGCTGACGATGAAGCGCAGCCACGGCAGGGTGAACACGAAGAAACCGACGTCCAGGCCGAACTGGGGGTCCTTGATGCCGAACGCCTGGCGGTTGGCCCAGAGCAGGAAGGTGCGCCAGGCTCCCATTGCCCCCGAACCGGCCAACAGCCCGAGCACGACGGGCACCGCCCACACGGCGACCCGCCGCAGCGGCTCGATGGCCTGGCGGTACTGCTCGAGCACCTGCTGGGCCGGGGTGACCGGGATGTAGAGCGGCCGGGCTCGGTAGGCGATGACCAGGCTGGAGGCCACCACGGCCCCGGTGATCAGCCCGGCGACGACGAAGAGCCCGACCTTGGTCAGCAGCTCCTTCCAGAACACGTCGACGAAGCCGACCGACTCGTACCACCACACGTCGGTGAGCACGTCGGCGGCGATCCCCCCGACCACGACCACGCCGAGCATGACGAGCAGGGTCGTGCCCAGCGGCCCCCGGCGGCGGCGCCGGGTGGCGCGAGCCGGCTCTCCGGACCCCCCGTCGGGCCCCTCCGGGCGTGCCGGACCTTCTCCTGGACCCGTAGGCCCGTCGAACCACTCCGAGCGACTCACTACTCTCCTCATCCCGTCGTCGGGGATACCCCGTCTCGACCGTGGCGAGCAATGTACCTCGACCACCTGCGCGTCCCCATCGGGCACCATGGTCCGGTGACCGACGCCCCCCAGCCCGTGACCGACCCCCTCACCCTCGCCGCCCTCGACACCGAGCGGCACGTGGCCCGCTCGGGCTGGGACCAGCCGGTGCGCCTGTTCGCCCTGGTGCCGACGCAGGACCTGCTCGCCCACGAACCGCACCTCGCCGAGGGGATGGCCGCCCACGACGCCGTCGCAGGCGCGCTGAGCGCGGTGGAGCAGGACGAGCTGCCGCAGGCCTCCGGCCTGGAGGACCTGCTCGGCCGCATCGCCTGGCCACCGCAGGTGGCCGGTGCTGCCCTCGCCGTCGAGCGGATCGTCGTGCCCCCGGAGGCCGAGCGTGAGCTGCCGGACGATGACGACGAGGCGCTGCGTGCGGTGGCCGAGCACCCCGGCCGGGCCGACGTGCGGCTGCTGGTGGCGGTGACCCGCGACGGCGCGGCCCGTTGCCTGCTGCGCCAGCGCGACCACGACAGCGACGACCGGGTCGCCCTGGGCGAGGACATCGCCCCCGGCCTGGTGCACGCCCTGCGGGCGACCTTCACCGACGACTGAGCGCCACGGCGCCCCGTCTCAGCCGAGCGCGACGCCCCGCGTCAGCCGCAGGTCGGCAGGGATGCCGCCTTGCCCGATCCGATGTCGCGTACGGCCGCGCGCCCCTCGTCGAAGGTCGCGACCTTGACCACTCGCAGGCCATCGGGGACGGCCGTGCCGATGTCGGCGCAGTTGTCGGCGGGGGCGAGGAAGAAGTCGGCTCCGGCCCGGCGGGCCCCGATCAGCTTCTGCCGGATGCCGCCGATCGGCCCGACCGTGCCCTCGTCGTCGAGGGTGCCGGTGCCGGCGATCTTCTTGCCGCCGGTGAGCTCGCCGGGGGTCAGGGCGTCATAGATGGCCAGGCTGAACATCAGGCCTGCCGACGGGCCCCCGACGCTCCCGGTGCGCAGCGTGACGTCGACCGGCAGGTCGTAGTCGAGGCGCAGGCCGACCCCCATCACGGTGCGGCCGTCGGCCTCGGTGGTCTTCGCGGTGACGGTCTGCTCCTTGCCGTCGCGGCGCACCACCACGGGGAAGGTGTCGCCCGGCTGATGGCGCTGCACGGCGGCGCGCACGGCATCCGACGACGAGGCCGGGTCGCCGTCGACGGAGACGAACACGTCGTCGGGCTGGAAGACGCCCTCGCTCGGGCTGCCGTCGGGCACCCCGGCGACGACCACCATCTCGGGGACCTTCTTGCCGACCGCGCGCAGCGCGGTGGCGGTGGCGACGCTCTGTGAGCCGGCCATCTCGGCCGCCCCCTCCTGCTGGGCGTCCTTCTCGGTCTGCTCCGGGGGGAAGACCTGCTCCTCGGGAAGGATCTCCTGCGAGCCGCTCAGCCAGGCCTGGGCCAGGTCGTAGACCGTGACGCGCACGCCGGGGCCCCCGTCGACGCTGACCGTCGTGAAGTCGAGGCTGCCGCTGGTGGGGTAGGTGGGTGCGCCCTCGACGGACAGCAGCGGCTTGCCGTCGACCTTGCCCAGGATGTTGGTGGCCGGGCCGGGCGACATGACGACGTAGGGCAGGCCCACGAAGGTGAGCGCGGCCGCGATCGCGATGGCGACGAAGGTCGCCGTGAGGAGCACCCCCGCCAGCAGCCCGGGGCGGTTGCCCGGGTTCCCGCGTCCGGTGCGCCGCTGGTCGACGTCACCGCCGCCGTCTCCGGCGCCGTGCAGCACGTCGTGCGTCGGCTGGCTCACGGGAGCCCCACCCACTCGGTGGAGCCGTCGCCCAGGCTCTGGTGCTTCCAGATCGGGGCGTCGGCCTTGAGGGTGTCGATCAGGTCGCGGCAGGCGTCGAAGGCCTGGCCGCGGTGGGGGGCCGCCGCCGCGACGACAACCGCGAGGTCGCCGACGCGCAGGGCGCCGGTGCGGTGGACCGCGGCGACCCGCACCGCCTGCGACCGGCCCAGCACCTGCTCGCAGGTGCGGCGCATGGTGTCGGCGGCCGTGGGGTGGGCCTCGTAGTCGAGCAACGTGACCGCCTCGCCGTGGTCGTGGTCGCGCACCACGCCGACGAACAGCGCGATGCCACCGCAGGTGGGGTGGCGAACGGAGTCGAGCACCTCGTCGACGGACAGCGGCTGGTCGCGCAGGGCGACGAGCGCGACCGGGTCGTGGTCGGTCGGCATGGGGCTCCTCGGGAACGGTCCGGCGGAACCTTCCGGGCCGGATCGTGGTTGGCTGTACGAGACGACATCCTCTCACCCCCCGCGAGGAGACCGGCGTGAGCGACTCCCATCCCGACGACGACGACACCCCGCGGCTGCCCGCGGAGCTCGAGCAGCTGCTGCGCGGCCTCTCCGGTGGCGAGCTTCCCCCGGAGCTGGCCTCGATGATGCAGAGCATGGGGCTGGACAAGGTCGACCCCCAGATGCTCGCGATGGTGATGGGCCAGGTGCAGGCCATGATGGCCGCGCCGGAGAGCGACACCGCCGTCAACGCGGTGCTCGCCACCGACATCGCCCGCAAGACCGTGGCCGCCGAGGGCGACGAGCTCGCGAGCGCGGCCGACGGCCGGGCCGCCGCCGAGGCGGTGCAGGTGGCCGGCATGTGGCTCGACGCCGTCACCGACCTCACCACCCCCGGCCTCGTCGGCGCCGCCTGGAGCAGCGCAGAGTGGGTCGAGGCGACGATGCCGGTGTGGACCGACCTCGTCGAGCCGGTGGCCGCGGGCGTCACCGACGCCGTCGGCACCGCCCTCACCGGCCAGCTGGGCCAGCTCGGGGAGCTCGGCGAGGGCGGGCCCCCCGAGGGGATGCTCGACCAGGCCGGCCCGATGCTGCGCCGGATGCACGGCTCGATGTTCTCGATGCAGCTCGGCCAGGGCACCGGCACGCTCGCCCGCGAGGTGCTCACCGGCTGCGAGGTCTCGCTGCCGCTGGTCGCCGCGCCCACCGTCGTGCTGATGCCGGCTGCCGTGCGCGAGTTCGCCGCCGGGCTCGAGGTCGACGAACCACAGGCGCGCCTCTACCTGGCCGTGCGCGAGGTGGCCCGGGTGCGGCTGTTCGGCGCCGTGCCCTGGCTCGCCCCCGCCCTGCTGGCTGCCGTGCGCGACTACGCCGCCGACATCAGCATCGACACCTCGGCGATCGAGGAGGCCGTCGGGTCGATCGACCCCAGCGACCCCGAGGCCGTGCAGCAGGCCCTGCAGGGGCGGATGTTCGCACCCCAGCACTCCCCTGCCCAGCAGGCGGCCCTGGCCCGCCTCGAGACGCTGCTCGCCCTGGTCGAGGGCTGGGTCGACATCGTCGCCGACCGCGCCACCCGCGCACACCTCCCGCAGGCCGACGCCCTCGGTGAGGCCGTGCGCCGCCGCCGGGCCACCGGCGGGCCGGCCGAGAAGGCGTTCGGGGCGCTGGTGGGCCTCGAGCTGCGCCCGCGGCGGCTGCGCGATGCGGCCAACCTGTTCGCGGCGCTCGAGGACTCCGGCGGCCCGGTCGCCCGCGACGGTGCGTGGCGGCATCCCGACCTCGCACCGAGCACCACCGACCTCGACGACCCACTGGGCTACGTCGAGCGCACCGCCCGACCGGAGACCGACGCGATGGATGCCGCGCTCGACGCCCTGCTGCGCGGCGAGGGCGACGCGTGAGCGATGCCGTTCCCGGGTCCGTCGACCCGGTGCGGCCCGTGCCGGACCCGCCCGTGGTGGCGGCCTTCGCGACGCTGCAGGCCGACGCGGTGTCGCTGCTGCAGGGGTGGGCGGCGCCGGACGCCGGGCAGGAGCGGCTGCGCCGCGACTACCTCGACCACCTCGCCGCGCACCCCGACGCCGTGGCGAAGGCCGGTCCCCCGGCGCACCTCACGGCATCCTGCGTCGTCCTCGACCCCGATGGCGAGCGGGTGCTGCTCACCCTGCACCGCAAGGCCAACGAGTGGTTCCAGTTCGGCGGGCACCTCGAGGTCGAGGACTCCTCGGTGTGGGCGGCGGCGCGCCGTGAGGGCCGCGAGGAGTCGGGCATCGACACCCTCGAGCCGCTCCCCCGGCCGGTGCAGCTCGACCGGCACCGGCTCGTGGGGTCGTTCGGCGCCTGCCGCGAGCACCTCGACGTGCGCTTCGCCGCGGTGGCGCCCGACGGTTCCCGTGCCCGGGTGAGCGCCGAGTCGCACGACGTGCGGTGGTGGCCGGTCGACGGCCTGCCGGAGGGCACCCGCCTCGAGCTCACGCCGCTGGTGTCAGCCGCCCGGCAGGCCCTCGGGATCGGCTGAGCCGCCGTCGACCGGGTCGTCGTGACCGTCGACCTCGGGCGGCAGCCCCTCGGCGTGGGCGAGTCCGTCGAGGAAGCCCCGGGCCCGCTCCAGGCGCGGGTAGGACGCGAGCAGGCGCCAGAAGGACTGGCCGTGGCCGGGCACCAGCAGGTGGGCGAGCTCGTGGAGCAGCACGTAGTCGAGCACGTGGTCGGGCACGTCGCGCAGCCGGTCGGAGACCCGGATGGAGCCGTCGGCCGGGGTGCACGACGCCCAGCGCCGGCCCATCGTCGACACCCACCGCACGCTGTTCGGCCGGGCGTGCCCACCCAGGTAGCGACGGGACAGCGTCTCGGCGCGAGCCGCCAGGGCCTCGTCGGAGGACGCGCGGCGCCGCTCGCCGGCCCCCAGCCGGGCCAGCATCCGCTCGACCCAGCGCTCCTCCTCGGCGGCGCTGAACGAGGCCGGGATGAGCACGACGGTGCGCGCGCCGTCGCGGTAGGCACTCACCGTGCGGCGCCGGCGACGGCTGCGCCGGACCTCGACGTCCTCGCTGCTCACGGTACGAGCGTAGGGCTGCGACCTGCTGGAGTGGCGGATGGTACGCGTGTGGCCCGCGGTGCGCTGGGCGGGCGTCGACGCGGGCGCGTCACACGGGCGATCGTGCTGCGCCGTGGCTAGGGTTGTGGGCGTCCCCGCCGCAGTGGCGGCACCACAGGCATCGACCCGGCGCGCCGCCGAGGTCGACGACAAGGAGAAACGTTCATGGCTGACGAGACCTACAAGGGCGAGTTCTACTGCGTGAAGTGCAAGGAGAAGCGGGAGGCCGAGGGAAAGGTGGTCGTCTCCGAGAACGGGCGCCGGATGGCCAAGGGCGTGTGCCCGGTGTGTGGCACCAACCTCAACCGCATCCTCGGCAAGGCCTGAGCACCGGTCTCGAGCCGAACGGCCCCGATCCCACCGGATCGGGGCCGTTCGCCGTTCCCGGGCCTGTGGACGGCCACCGCCGGAGGTGGGCGCGCGGCAGGATGGCTGCGTCGGGGACGGTGGGCCTGGAGGGGGTGGCGGTGGACGGTCTCGTGGTGGTCGACGGCTGGGGGCCGCTGGCCGACGAGGTGCTCGCCCAGCTGCGCCGCTGCGGCGTGAGCGTGCGCGGCGGCCGGCACGCGGCCGACGGGGCCGAGCTGGACCTGGCCGACCGGACCGCCCTGCCGTCGGCGGTCGTCATCGTCACCGAAGGGCGCAGCCCGTCGTGGGCCGGGGCGCCGTGGCAGGCCCGAGGCATCGCCCACCTGCCCGTGGTCCTCGGTGACGCCGGCGTCGTCGTGGGGCCGCTCGTGCTGCCCGGGCGCACCGCCTGCCTGCGCTGTGCCCGTCCGGCCTGGCGGGCCGGCCGGGTCACCGGGGTGGGGTCGGTGCCGGTCGAGACGGCCGTGCTGGCCGCGGCGGTGACCACCGTGACGGTGCTCGCGACGCTGCGCGGCGACACCTCGCTGGGCGGCATCTCGACCGAGATCGGCCTCGACGAGGTGGCCGTGACGCACCGCCTGTGGAAGGTGCGGCCCGACTGCGCCTGCGCGTCAGTGACAATGGCGAGGTGACCGACATCCCCCGAGGCTCGATAGCCCGGACCGCCAAGCTCGTCGGCCTGCCCCTCGGGCACGCCGGCCGAGCGGCCCTCGGAGTCGGGAAGCGGGTCGGGGGCCGTCCCGCCGAGGCCGTCGCCGCCGAGCTGCAGGCGCGCACGGCCGAGCAGCTCTTCTCGGTGCTCGGCCAGCTCAAGGGCGGGGCGATGAAGTTCGGCCAGGCCCTGTCGGTGATGGAGGCCGCGATGCCCGAGGAGCTCGCCGGGCCCTACCGCGCGACGCTCACCAAGCTGCAGGAGTCCGGCCCCCCGATGGGCGCCGACCGGGTGCACGAGATCCTGGCCCGCGAGCTCGGGCCGCGCTGGGCCAGCACCAAGCTCGTCGAGTTCGACGACGTGCCGGCCGCCGCCGCCTCGATCGGGCAGGTGCACAAGGCGGTCTGGCGCGACGGCCGCGAGGTCGCGGTGAAGATCCAGTACCCCGGGGCGGCCGGGGCCCTGATGTCCGACCTCAACCAGATCTCGCGCGTGGCGCGGGTGGCCGGGTCGTGGATGCCGGGGATCGACGTCAAGCCGATCATGGACGAGCTCAAGGCCCGGATGAGCGAGGAGCTCGACTACCACCTCGAGGCCCGCCACCAGCGTCACTTCGCCACGGCCTTCCGCGACGACGACGACGTGCTCGTGCCCGACGTGCTCGTCGACTCCCACCACGTGCTGGTCACCGAGTGGGTCGACGGCACCCCCTTGTCGAGGATCATCGCGGACGGCACCCAGGAGGAGCGCGACGAGGCGGCCACGCTCTACTTCGAGTTCCTGCTCCGCGGGCCGAACCGCGCCCACCTCCTGCACGCCGACCCGCACCCGGGCAACTTCCGAATCACCCAGGACGGCCGGCTCGGGGTGCTCGACTTCGGAGCGGTCAACCGGCTGCCGCACGGCCTGCCCAGCTCGCTGGGCCGGGTGCTCACCGAGGCACTCGCGGGTGACGCCGTCGCGCTGGAGGCAGTGCTGCGCGAGGAGGGCTTCATCCGCAAGGGCGTCGACATCGACCCCGAGGCGCTGCTCGCCTACCTGACCCCGTTGGTCGAGCCCTTGCTGCACGAGGAGTTCACCCCCACCCGTGAGTGGCTGCGCGGGGCGGCCGCCACGCTGCAGGATCCCCGGCGGCCGCAGTTCCTCATCGGGCTCAAGCTCAACCTGCCCCCGGAGTACCTGCTCATCCACCGGGTCTGGCTCGGCGGCATCGGGGTGCTCAGCCAGATCGGCGGCACCGTGCCTCTGCGCGAGATGGTCTGCGCCTACCTGCCCGGCATCGACGAGTCGCGCCTTCCGCCCCCGCCGCACTGACCGGCGGGCTCACCACCAGGCGGAGTCGAGCTTGCCCTCGATGCTGCGCAGGTGGGTGCGGCTGCACGCGGCGCAGGTCCACACGTCGCGGCCGTTCTCGGTGCCGTGCGCCCAGGTGATCCGGGCCAGCGCGGCGGCGTCGTCGTCGGCCGGCGTCGTGCCGCACGTCGCGCAGACGGGGCGTGGTGCGGATGCCGCGTGGCCGGCATCCGCGCTCGGGACACCCATCGCGCTCAGCCCTCGCCGCGCGCTGCGGCCTTGGCGGCCTTCTTGAAGTCGCGCACCTTCTGCAGCGAGTCGGCGTCGACGACGTCGGCGACCGAGCGGTAGGAGCCCTCCTCGGCGTAGGCGCCACAGGCGTCCGCCCAGCCCTCGGGCCGCACGCCGAGCTGCTTGCCGAGCAGCGCGGTGAAGATGCGGGCCTTCTGCTCGCCGAAACCGGGCAGTGCCTTGAGCCGGGCGACGAGCTCGGCACCCGTGGCGGCGTCGCGCCAGATGGCGGCGGCGTCACCGCCGTAGGTGTCGCGCACGACAGCGGCCAGCGCCTGGATGCGCGCGGCCATCGAGCGCCCGTAGCGGTGGATGGCCGGCGGCGTGGCGCACAGGTCGGCGAACGACTCCGGGTCGGCGGTGGCGATGGCGCCCGGGTCGAGGGTGCCGAAGCGTTGGAGCACCTTGGCCGGCCCGGCGAAGGCCCGCTCCATCGGGAACTGCTGGTCGAGCAGCATCCCGGTGAGCAGGGCGAACGGGTCCTGCGACAGGACGCGGTCGGCCGTGGGGTCCTGGGCGATCGTCAGCGTGACCATGGCCTCAGGGTAGCCAGCAGGCTCGCCGCAACGGCACGCCAGACGTCGCGCTCGCGCAACGGGGGCGGCGCAACGGGCCGGGAGGACGACACCGCCCCCGACGCGGGGTCGGGGGCGGTGCGCTGGTCAGGCCTGGGTCTCATCGCACGATGGCGTGGACACTGGCCCGGATCTGCTCGCGCTGCGCCTCAGCCTGCACCCTGCGCTGCGCGTCGTGGACGCGACGCTGGTGCATCGTGCGGCGGATCTCGTGCATCCGTCTCGTGTACATGGTGTTCTCCGTGTGACGTGGTCTGGTGGTGTTCGGTGGGGTGCCTACGCGGCGACCTCGGTCTTGCGGGGCCGGCCACGGGGGCGCTTGCGGGCGACGATCTCGCCCTGGACGAAGAGCTCGCCGCCCCAGACGCCCCACGGCTCGCGCCGGTGGAGGGCACCCGAGAGGCATGCGACACGTGCGGGGCACGTGGCGCAGAGGGCCTTGGCGAACTCGACACCCTCGGGGGTGTCGGCGAACCACAGCTCGGCGTCGTTCTCGCGGCAGGGAATGCCCTCGCCGGTCGTCACGGACGCCTCGTGCAGGTCGAGGAGCTCGGTCAGCTGCATCGGGTTGTCACCTCCTTGCTCGGCGCGCCCGGTGGGGCGCTCGGTCATCTCGGTGCGCCGGGTGCGGCGCGTGGTACTCGGCGGGCGGTCGGTGTGGGACCGCTGGGTGGTGGTCGTCATCTCGGTGCCTCGGCTGGTGTGTGCGGGTCTGGTGGTCTGGCGGCGGGTACGAGAAAGGCCGCGGATCCCGGTGTCGGGATCCGCGGCCTCGAGGTGACCTGTCGAGCTGTCAGACAGGTGGTGCCTCGAGGCGTGGATACACGACTCCCGTGAGCGGGGCGATAGCGTCGACGCCGGTGGTGCGCAGATCTGCGACGAGGAGGTCGCGACCATTGCTGACACCGGCGAAGGGCACAGTGCGCCCCTGCACGGAGCGGAAGGTGCCTGCGTGAGCGGTGTTGGCGCCGCGCCAGGGACGCGTGCCGATGTTGCTGCCGTTGCTCATCGCCATCGCCTGCTTCATCGTCGTCTCCATGGGGCCAACCCTCCTCACTGTTACTCGCTGCTGCCGCGGACCCGAACGGGCCACGCGTGGTGTTGTCCGTTCAGGTTAGGGGAGCCTGCGCGCGCCCGGCAACGGAATTATTCGCTTGAATTGTGGAGAAACTCCGTGTTGGCACGAAATCGGTTGCTGCACAGCCTTACTCGTCCAAAGAAAAACTTCGGAGCAGCTCGAGGACGTCGGTGCCGTAGCGCTCGAGCTTCGCCGGGCCCACACCGTTGATCCGGGCCAGTGCGCCGACGTCGGCGGGCACCCGCTCGGCGATCGCGGTGAGGGTGGCGTCGGTGAAGACGACGAAGGCCGGCACGTCGGCCGCCCGCGCCTGCTCGAGCCGCCACTCGCGCAGCGCCTCGAACAGCCGCTCGTCCATCGTGGGTG
>JBBQNZ010000008.1:0-56225 GCA_038330415.1 Actinomycetales bacterium
GGCTCTTCTGACACACCTGTGGGTCATTTCCGGCCGGGGAGGACGGGTCGGTAGCCGCCCAGGGAGAGCAGGGCAAGGGCGATGAGGGCCTGAGGGGACTTGAATCCGAACGCGATCCTGGTGATCAGTCGGATCTTGGTGTTGGTGGACTCGATGAGCCCGTTCGATCTCACCGTGGACTGCACACCAACCCGATGATCGCGCTGGTGTTGCCAAGGTGCGGGTGACGCACCCGTTCCATCCGTTGTTCGATCTGGAGCTGGAGTTCGTCAAGCGGCGCCGGAACTGGCGCGCGGACCGGGTGTACGTGTTCGGCCCCGATGGGTCTCTGCTCTCGCTGCCGGTGGAGTGGACCGATGTGGTGGCCGAGGACCCTTTCGTGATCGTGGCCGCGGGGCGATCGCCGTTCTGCACCGCGGGGCTGCTTGAGCTGGCCGACTTGGTCGCTCGGCTGCGGGCCGAGCGGTCGGCGAGCGACGAGCAAGACGTCAAGCGGATTACGCCGTGAGTGTCTACCGAATTATGCCGCCTCTGGTTGCACTCGTCACCGCTATCCCTTGTTGGATCTGCCGCTATGTCCGCCATGTACACACAACCAGCGAGCACTGCTGTTCGCGTGTCGACAGCCGGCCGGTCCTCGTGTACGGCATAATACGATGGACACTATGGTGGGGAAGGCGCAATGGTCAAACGCAGGCGGGACGGCAAGGTCGAGGAGCTGGCCAAGACCAGGACGCTGAATCCACACCCCGAAGCGGTCCAGGACGCCGCGTTCGTCTCCACGGAGTTCTTCGACGCCGCCGATCTGGTGCAGGTCAAGTACGAGATGGTGCGCCGGGTCAAGGTCGATGGGGCGGCGGTGAACACCGTGGCGCGTTCGTTCGGGTTCTCGCGACAGTCCTACTACACCACGGCGGCGGCGTTGGCCGCCGGTGGGCTGCCCGCCCTGGTGCCGGCCAAGCCGGGCCCGCGGCGGGCCCACAAGCTCAGCGAGGAGGTCCTGGATCATCTGGAATCAGTGCGGGCCGCGGACCCCATCCGGGGCAGCAGCCAACTGGCCCAGGAGGTGGCCGACCGGTTCGGGATCAGCGTGCATCCCCGCTCGGTCGAACGCGCACTAGCCCGCCGGGAGTCCACCCGGAGTCGGAAAAGCCACTGATCCGAACCCCCGCGACGGCGCGGGAAGCGGTGCGCACGCGGCGGGCCTGGCCGAAGGCTACGAACAGCTGCGCGAACGAGTCCTGGCCGGTGGGCCGGATGGGTGGCGGCTGGGCCACGCGGTGCTGGCCGGCAAGGGGATGGTGGCCTGGATCGGCGCGTGGACCGCCCTGGCGCCGGCACCGGCTGCAGGGACCTCAGCGCCCGATCCCCCCGCCCCTACCACCCTGTCCGTGTCCACCACGACATCCACCCCGAGCACGCCCGCGTCCGTTGCGCTGTCGTCCCTGCCCCACACCGGCCAACTCGTGGCCGTCCTGGCCCAAATGGCGCTGGCACATGCCTGAACGCCCCCCCGCCCCCACGGACCCCGGACCCGCACACCCCCGCCTTCGAAGATGGGAAAGCCGTTGAACGAGAACTCGAACCCGGGCAAGGTCACCGCCGATCACCTGCGCCGCGACGCCTACCTGTACGTGCGTCAGTCGACGTTGTATCAGGTCGCCAACAACACCGAGTCCGCCCGCCGCCAGTACGACCTGCGGGGACGGGCCGTCGCGCTCGGCTGGCCCGCCGACAAGGTCATCGTGATCGACATCGACCAAGGTCGGTCCGGCGCCTGGGCCGCCGACCGAGAAGGGTTCCAACGGCTGGTCGCCGAGGTGTCCCTGGGCCGGGCCGGGATCGTGCTCGGCCTGGAATGCTCACGCCTGGCCCGGAACAACGCCGACTGGCATGCGCTGCTACGGCTGTGCGCGTTCAACAACACGCTGATCTGCGACGAGGACGGGCTCTATGACCCTGCCACCATCAACGACCGGCTGCTGCTCGGCCTCAAGGGCACCATGAGCGAGGCCGAGCTGCACTTCATCCGGGCCCGGCTGCAAGGCGGGCTGCTGGCCAAAGCCGCCCGCGGGGAACTGGCCGTGCGGCTACCGACCGGGCTGGTCTACGACGCGGTCGGCAACGTCGTCCTCGATCCCGACAGCGGTGTCCGCGCCGCGATCACCCACCTGTTCAACACCTTCGCCGCCACCGGCTCGGCCTCAGCAACGGTCAAAGCGTTCGCCGCCCAAGCCCTGCTCTTCCCCGCCCGGCACCTGAGCGGACCGCACGCCGGTGAGCTGTACTGGGCACCGCTGCGCCACGACCACGTGCTGTTCGTGCTGCACAACCCCCGCTACGCCGGCGCCTACTTCTACGGCCGGCGCCGACAGGTCACCGACGCCGCCGGCAACCACCGCACCATCGTCAAACCCCGCCAGGAATGGACCACCCTGATCCCCGGCGCCCACCCCGGCTACCTCAGCTGGGAACAGTTCGAGACCAACCAGACCACCCTGAGCGCGAACGCCGCCTCCCGCGGCCAGGACCGCAAGACCGGACCCGCACGCGAAGGCCCCGCCCTGCTGCAGGGCCTGGTCATCTGCGGCAAATGCGGCCGCCGGATGAGCGTGGGCTACCACCGCCGCGCCGACGGCACACTGGTCCCGGACTACACCTGCCAACGCGAAGGGATCGCCACCGGCACCCCGCCCTGCCAATCCACCGCCGGCTCCGGCATCGACACCGCCGTCGCCGACCTCGTCCTACAGTCACTGACCCCGCTGGCGGTACAAACCGCGCTGGCCGTCAGCACCGAACTGACCGCCCGCGCCGCCGAAGCCGACCGGATCCGCGCCACCAGCGTGCAACGAGCCCACCACGCCGCCGACGCGGCACGGCGACGCTACCTGTCCGTCGACCCCAGCAACCGGCTCGTCGCCGACACCCTCGAAGCCGACTGGAACCACAAGCTGCGGGAACTGGCCGACGCCCAAGACGACTACCAGCGAGCCAGCCAACACGACACCACCACCCTGGATGACCAGCAACAGCAACGCATCCGGGCCCTGACCGACGACCTGCCCGCCCTCTGGCACGACCCGGCCACCCCGATGCGCGAACGAAAACGCCTCATCCGGCTTCTGGTCACCGACGTCACCCTGATCCGCACCCGCGAGCACATCACCGCCCACGTCCGACTGCCCGGCGGACAGCAGCACACCCTTACCGTCCCCCGTCCCCTGACCGCTGCCGAACTGCACACCACCCCCGCCGCGACCCTCACGCTGATCGACGAGCTGATGACCGACCACACCTTCGACGAAGCCGTCACCGTCCTGCACGAACAGAACATCCTCACCGGATGGGGCAAGCCGTACAACGTCGCATCGCTTCGCTCCCTGTGCCGCGCCCGCAACATCCCCAGCCTGCGCGACCGGCTGCAAACCTCCGGGATGCTCACCCTGGCCCAGACCGCCCACGACCTCGGCGCCACACCGGCCACCGTCAAGAAGTGGCAACGACTCGGACTGATCACCGGCCGCCGAGTCGACGGTCGCCGCGAATACCTCTACCACCCCGGCCAACACCGCCCACCCGCAAACCCGCGCCGGGACGCGGCCCTGCGCCGCCAACGGCGGCTGTCAGACCCAACCGCAACAATCAACCCCGCACGATCAAGCGGCCAACGACCCGACAGCAACGCTCGTGGCATCACATCCTCGACAGAAGGTGCAGTATGAAGCACACGCGTTGGACAGGTTGTGCTCGATCGCGGCGAGGATCCGGGCTCGGTGTTTGACGATGCTCTTTTGCAGTCTCACGAACGCCGGGATGCGGCAGCGGCGGGCCCAGCTGATCCACCGGTCGAGTGCTTCGGCGGCGGCGTCGTAGGGCAACGTGAACACCACCCGAAGGCCTTCTTTGAGCAGGTAGGCCCGGTGCAGCATGGGGTCGGTGGTGGCGATCCAGGCGAGCTTGACTTGCTGGTTGTCGGTGAGGTTCTCGGGGTTCTTCCACAACGCGTACCTAGCCCCCTTGAGCGCCTTGGCTCGCTCGCTTCCCGGTCGTGGTGGCGCGTCGGCTCGGGGCCGCCCACGCGGGCGTTTGGGCTCGGTGCGGGCCTGGGTTCGGGCGTCGTTCCACGCCGCGCGCCGGACCTCGTCCAAGGCGTCGGTGGCCCAACGCACGATATGAAAGGGGTCAGCTACCCGCACCGCGCCCGGGCACCGCTGCGCCACGATGGTGTCGATGAAGTCGGCCCCATCAGCGGAAACATGGGTGATCTGGGCGCACCGCTCCTCTCCGAGCAGGTCGAAGAACTCCGCCACGGTGGCGCTGGTCCGTCCCGGCGCAGCCCACACCAGGGCACGCCGGTCGTGGTCGACCACGACCATCAAGAACTTGAACCCGCGCTTGTAGCTGATCTCGTCGATCCCGATCCGCGTCAGCCCGGCCAGCCGGTCATGGCGGGCGTCGACGTCAGCCCAGACCCGGGCGATGATCGAGCCCACGGTGCGCCACGCGACCCGCATCAGCGTCGTCACCGTGGACTTCGATGACTGCGTGGCCAACCACGCCACGGTCTCATCGAAGGCGTAGGTGTGGCCGGCGTCATGGCGGGCCCACGGCACCGACGCGACCACCACACCGTGCTCACGGCAGAGCACCCGCGGCGCATCCGCCTCGAGCACCGCACGCACCGTGCCCAGATCCAGCGCCCGCCACCGCCGCCGCCCGGCACCCCCGTCGTAGCCCGGGCTGGGTCGCCGGCACACCCCGCACCGGCCGCGTTCGCGCTTCGTGGGCCGCACCCGGGCGACCAGCAGCTCCTCGTCCTCGTCGAACTCGATCCGCTCGATCACGGCCTTCTCGACGCCCAACATCTCGCGCCATAGGCTGACATCACGCACGCCGTTCTCCTGACCACAGTTCCTGTGCCTTCGACAGCTCAGAAACCTACTCAGAGAACGGCGTGCGCCTCATCAACCCGGCCCGAGCACCCACAGGTGTGTCAGAAGAGCGAAATAGCCTCGCCTTTCCTCAGGCAGCTGGAAGCCTCCGGTGGGGCTCGGGCCGTGATGCGTTGGGGCTGAACAGGGTTCGGGGTTGCTCGGCAGGTCCGCATGGCACTGCGGTGCAGTTCTCCGGGGTCCAGGTGGTGGGCGGGCATGGCACCTGCTCGGAGTTCGGGTGAGCATCGGGATCGCCACCGATGCGGCCAACCCGGCCACCGCTCCTTTGAACCTACGGCCACGTCGCAGGTAGCCGGCCAGGGGCAGTTGATGGTGCTCGCTATCCACTGTCCAAGGATCGGGGAGCGCGACAGGCAGTGCAGACGGCCAAGCGTCTCGCGCGGACAGGCCTCGGCGGCACGCCCTGTCTGGCCTCATACGGCGGCGACGTCAGTGGCGACCACAACGCGAACGTCGCATGGACTCTGGGGCCGCAGGGCAGTCAATCGGGCTGCGCGGCTGGGGTCACTCCAGGTCAGGGCCCCAGGAAGAGGTGGCGTAACGCTGCGTGACCCTGTCGGGCAACGGCGGGAAGCGCGGGCATGGTGCTCTCTTGGGTTGTGGGGTCGGTGGTGGTGAAGCCGACGCACTCAAGACCGTCAGCAAGCCGCGTGCCGGGCACGGCAAGCCGCGCCGCTACCATCCGCAGGAAGCTGGTCACCATCCCGGCCCGCGTCGCGTCCTCGGCACGGCGGGTCACCCTGCACCTGGCGCCGCCCGGCCCTGGGAAAGCGTGTGGACCCAGCCGTTCAGCCACGGCTGCGGGCCACCGACACCAGCCACGACGTGACCACCAGCCGTCAACGGCGCGACCCGAAACCCGAAGTGGGACACCCTGAGCGAGGTCAGCCACCCACCCATCCCCCAAGCCGCAATCGCCGCCCTCAACACCAACAGCCCGTCACAGAAGCCCGATCGGTGAATCGAGGCCCAGGGGGGGCTGTGACGGTGCTCGGCGTGAGCGAAGCGACACGTCCTCGACCATCCCGGCCGCCCCAATGGGGCGTCTACTTCCACGCCCGCCGGGACAGGGCCGTTCGGGCTCGGGTCTCGGGCTCGGGTCTCGGGTCTCGGGTCTCGGGTCTCGGGGACACGGGTCTCGGCGGCGATGACCGACGCGAGGCTGCCGGCGACGGGCTTCCAGTCGGGGGGTCAGCGTGCCGGCACCTGTTGCCGACGACACCGCCGCGCGCGATGGAGCAACGGCGTACGCGCTCGTGGACGATCGGCCTCGCGCAGGAGTCGATTCGGCGTGAACGACGAGGAAGCCAAGGTGCCGGTCGGGATCACGGTTGACAACGTGACGCTCGCACGCGCACGACCGATGGTCAGGATCCGCAACCCCTTCGCCCGCAGCCCCGTTGGCCGACAGGTCCGTCGACCTCCCCGGCGGGCCGAGCAGCATCGGGACAACCACAAGGGACTCCGGTCCGGTGCGGGCCGGTCGGGAAGGTCAGGCGCGCACCCGGACGCTGCGGGCGGCAGCCTGGCCAGAGCCGAGAACGCCGGCGCGGACGGTGCCGGCGGGCAGGGTGACCGGCTCGCCGCGGCGGTGCACGAGAGCGAGCAGGAGGACGTCTGAACTGACCGGGTCGGTGGAGAAGTCGGCGTCGAAGGAGACCACACGCGGGTCGCCCGCACCGATCCCGAGGCGGGGGCGGCGGGCCGGCCGGGCGGCGTCGACGAAAGCCCAGCCGGCCGGCGGCACGAAGCCCGGCAGCGCGTTCGGGGCGGCGCCGGCCGAGGTGTCGGCGGGCAGCGCGTCCAACGCAGCGACCAGGCCGTCGATCCCGGGCGCGGCGACGGTGTTCCACGCCGGCGCCGTGTTGGGCAACACGGTGCGGAGCAGCACCACGGCGACGTCACCGGGCGCCGCCGAGACGCGGCCCCGGTGGTGGACGCAGACATCGACGACGTACCGGCGGTTGAGCACAGCCGTGCTCGCCGACCGGACGGCTGCGGTGTTGACCGAGACGGTGCGCGGCGTCGCCATCCCCAGCACCCGCTCGATCAGGTCGGCCTCGGTTGGCTCTGGGGTCGACCACGGCGGGGTCCAGAAGAGCGCCTGCACCTGAGGGTCGTTCCACAGGGCCGCATCGACCGTGGCGTTGGCCACCAGCGGCGGGTTGGGCAGCGCCGGGACGAACGCGGCCCGGATGGCCCGTAGGCGCTGCACGAACATCGGGGTCCAGCGGCCGTCGGGGACCAGGAGCGGCGCGTCGGGGAACGTCGCGTCCGGCAGCGCGCGAAGGGCCGTCTGCAGCGACCACAGCCAGAACCGGTCCGGCGGGGCGCCCACCCAAGGGAGCCCTTGGGGGAGCGGGACCGCGCCGGGTCCAACCGTGACCGGGGCCGGGCGGCACCAGACGTCGGGGCTCGCGTGCCACAGGAAGTCGGTGACCGGGGTGCCGTCGGGATGCGCGCGTGGGGCACCTCCACCGGTGCGGTGGTCGCGGTTGCGCTCGTAGGCCCAGTCCAGGTGCCAGGTCCGGCGCCGGTTGCCGGCGAAGCTCAGCGGGTCGGCGAGCGGGGTCGGCATCAGGCGGCGGGTGTCGTAGGGGTGCACGCGCAGATAGGTCCGCTGCGGCCCGTCCGCGTCGAGGTCGACCTCCCACAGCCCCCGCGCTTGTAGCGCCGCCCGGAGCAGCCGCAGCGGCGCTCCGCCACCCGGACGCGGGTACACCGCGATCGAGAGGTCCTGCACCGCCGCCTCCGGGAGCCCGTTGGAGAAGTGGTCCCAGTCCCACCGCGGCGGGTTGCCCCCGGCGGGCGGGGTCAGGGTGCCCTGCCAGACGCCGATCGTGGTGCCGGCGTACACGATCGTCGGCGTGGCAGGGTCGACGACGACGCTGTACGCCGGGGATCGGGTGCCGTCGGGCAAGGTCCCCAGCGTCGTCGGGTGGCAGTTGGCGCCGTCCCACCACCACACCGGGTCGAGCGGGTGCGCCGTCGCGATGTAGAACGCGCCCGGCAGGGTCGGGTCGGGGGCGAGGTCGTTGTAGGAGCCGAACGCCGGCAGGTTCGGCCCCATCGCGGGAGCGGGGACGACCGCGGGCGGGCCCACCACGGGCAGTGCAGGGCGGGTGGCGACCTGCGCGAGCCCCCACACCCCGGCCCCGCCGGGCTGGGTGAGGGTGTGCACCGCGCTGTTGGTCGCGACCATCAGCACCGTCGGGCTCACCCAGCGCAGCACCCGGATGCTGCCGGACACCGGGCCGGCGGCCGGCCAGGGCGCCGGGCCGTTCGGCAGCCGGTCCTGGGTGAGCGCGGCCGGATTCGCCGGCGGCGCGGCGTCGCCGGCCCGCGGGTCGGTGCCGGTGGGCAGCGTGACCCACTCCTTGCGCCAGACCGCCCCGTCCCAGTGGGTCCGCCCCCAACGCTCGGTGAACCACACCCGGTCCGTGCCGATCGCGAGCCGGGTGGCCGCGCCGGCGCCGGCCGTCCGAGTGACCGCGGCGTAGGTGTAGAAGGTCGACTGCCCCTCCTCGGTGCGGAACGCCGAGCCGGGCACGAAGCTGAGGCGGAAGGTGGGCGTCACGTCGACCCCGCCGTCCTCGGTCCAGGTCGACTGGGCGGTCTGGGCCACGAAGCGGCCCGGCGCGCCCGGGTCGAAGGCCACCCCGCCGGAGTCGCCGTTGCGCACGACGAGGCGCCACACACCCTCGCCGATGCGCATCTGGGTGCCGTTGTCCTGCATGCCGGCGAGGACCGGCCCCGGCGACAGCGGGTGGTTGGCGAGGAAGCCGGGCTCGGAGACCGCCATGCCCGTCGAGACCGCGGTGAAGGAGCCGCGCACTCCTCCGCGGACCGAACGGGACACCCCGCCGTCGGAGCCCACCCACACCTGGGCGACCCCGCCCAGGGTCACGTCCCACCGGATGCGGTGGACGTCGGCGTGCACCTCCGATCCGTTCCAGGTCGCGTCGTTGGGCCCGGCGTCCGCGGGCATCGCGTAGTCGGTGGTGAACGTACCCGGGGCCACGCCCGGGGCCACGGTGAGCAGGTACATCGCGGCCGCCCAGGGGGCGCCGGGGACGGCGGCGTCGACCAGTGGGCTGGCGGCGGCCGCCCCACCGACCATGACCCGGGTGCTGTTGGCGGGGTCGACCGCCGCCGCGATGCAGTAGTTCGAGCTGTCGCGGTTGATGCCGAAGAGCTGGCTGGGCAGGTTCCCGGCCGCAGTCGCGGCCGGGGCCGCCGGGGTGCCGTCGACGCGCCACAGCGTCGGTCCGGTGCACAGCACGTAGAGGAGGTCGGGGTGGTTGCGGTGCCAGCCGATCGCGAAGCGCGGCACCGGGGCCGGCATCCCCGGAAGCGCGACGGGCGCGAAGGTGACCGCGTTGTCGGTGCTCAGCCACAGGCCCGCAAGTCCGGCCGCGGCGTCGACGACGGTCACCCAGATCCGGGCCCCGTGCGCGCCGGTCGCCGGGGTCCAGGCGACGTCGGTGACCGAGACGGTGCCCGACGCCCCGGCCAGCAACACGTCCCAGGCCGCCACCACCACGAGCGACCAGGGGTCGGTGCCCGCGGGCGCGGCGGCGTTGTGACGGTGCAGGCCGGCGGAGGTCGCGGCGAGCAGGTCGCGGTCGTTCGCCGGGTTGGGGACCACCCGGAACACCCCGTGGCCACCGAGACCGGGGTAGGCCGGCTGCCCGCCCGCCGCGGGACGGGGCTGGGCCTGCGCCACGCCCCACGGGTCGGCGAGCGGGTCCGCGCGCACGGTCCTGACCGGGCCGACCGCGTGCAGGACGCCGATCCCGCCGTAGTTGCCCTGGAACCCGAGGTCCCGGCGCCCACCCGGCCGGCCCTCGCCGGTGGCCAGCCACACCTCGTCCGTCGACTCGTCGGCTCCCCAGGCGACGTGGACGGAGCCGGCCGTGAGCGCGTTGGAGGCCGCCGCGACAGTGGCCCGGTCGCTGGTCCGCCAGGCCCCGACCGGCTCCCAGGTGTCGCCGGAGTCGGCGGAGTACCACAAGCCGCCGAGACCGCTGCACACGTAGACGCGGCGCCCGCCCGGGTGCACGACGACGTCCCGCACCCGGCCGGCGACCCGGATGTCGGAGTCGACGAAGCCCCGGACCGTCGTCGAGGGCCCCACGGGCTGCCAGAGCCCGCCGTCCAGGGCCGGCGCCAACCCGACCGGGCCTCCGCCGCCGCCGCCGCCGCCTCCCGCACCACCGCCGGGCGGCACCGGGGGGATGTCGCCGACCGCCGGCGGGGCCGAGCGCTCGAGCGACCAGGCCTGCCGCTCCTGCGACTTCCCCTGACGGCCCTGCCGCGCGTCCACAGCCCAGGCGTAGCGGTCGCTCACGGCGTCTCCTCCTCTGCCCCTGCGGACGGCGTGACCCGCACCCAGCCCTCCCGCAGCACCGTCGCGCGGTCGGGCAGCACGGCCGAGGAGGTGGCCGCGAGGATGGCGTCGTCGCGCCAGCCGAGCGGACCCTCGCGGGTCGTCAGGGTCTGCTGCTCCCCCAGCGCGGCGACCAGCGGCAGCCGGACGTCGCCGGGGTCGACCAGCACGGGGCCCACGCGGATGCTCGGCACGAGGGCGTCGAGGCCTGCGGCGAACCACGAGCGCTGCAGGCGGGTCGCGGCCCGCGGCGTCACCCCGCTGGTCACGTGGACGGCAGCGCCCGGCGACATCAGCAGGGTGACGATGCGCGGCACCCCGACGCGGAGCTCGACCTCGTCGTCGGCGAGGACGTAGGGATGGGTGATCGGGTGGATCGCCGGGACGGTGGGCGTCTGCCCCCACTGCACGAGGTGACCCCGTCCGCGCCCGGCCTCACGGGCGAGGTCGGCCACCACCCGGTCCACGAGCCGGGCGTGGGTGAAGTCGTCGTCGAGGAACCACGCGAGCAGGCCGTCGTCGGGCCGGGTCATCTCCCCCAGCCGGACGACCACGCGGGCCTGGGCCAGGTCGGCGTACGCCGCGGCGCGGGCCGCCCGCCCCGCCTCGTCCAGGCTCAGGGCGTCGAGATCCTCGGCGAGGTCGAGCTCGAGCACCGCGCGCACGACCGCGACCGGCCGCCCGACGATGGCCGCGACCTCGGCCGACCCGGCGCCGGCCACGGTGTCCACCGTCCACAGCGTGGTGTCCACGGCTCGCAAGAGGGCCGAGAGCGCCGACTCGGCGCCCGCCTCACGGCGGCCGCCCGCCCGGGCCACAGCGTCGGCCTCGACCATGCCGGCGGCGAAGGCGGCCAGCGACGCCTGCTCGGCCGCGAGGCCCTCGGCCGGGGAGGCGTCGACCGGGACCGGCCGGCCGGGCGCCGGCTCCCAGGCGACCCCGCCCCCCTCAGGCCCGCCCTGTCCGGTGACCAGCAGCTCGCCGAGCGGGGTGCCCGCGACGTCGAAGACCTCCAGCGACTCGTCGACGTGGTCGGGCAGCAGGAAACCGGCGACCGGGTTGACCATGCCGCCCGGGTCCGCCTCGTCGACCTTCGCGTCGACGGCGTCGGCCGGGCGCGCGCCGGCCGAGCCGACCAGCCGCAGCCGGACCCGCGCCGGGGCGGTGAAGCGAGGCGGGCGCAGCATCCGTCCGTCCGAGGGGCGGCCCGCCGGGGTGGCCGCCAGCCGGCGGGGCACCGCGGCGGCGTCCGGCGCCAGCGGCAGCACGCGGCCGAAGGCGTCCAGGATTCGGGCCCGCAGCAGACGGAGCTCGCCGGCGCTCAGCAGGTGCGGCGATGCGACCGGGGTGGGCGGCACGGCGCCCCGGTCGGCGTCCTTGGCCCGCACCGCCCGCGGCGGCAGGCCGAGCAGCACCCGGCGCACGCCGTCGAGCGTGGCGCCCAGGAGGTCCGGGGACCCGGCCACCCCGGCCAGCCCGGCGAGCTGCCCCTGGGTGGTGTCGTCGACCTCGCCGTCCCCGGCCTGGTCGCGCTTGTTCTCCTCGCCCAGGTAGGTGGCGACGGCCTCCCCGAGTGCGGTGGCGGCGCCGGTCGACAGCGGGACCCGCGCGACCGCCTGGGCCACCACCGCGGTAGCCCCGGGGTCGGTCCCTGCCCGGGGGGCGAGGTCGGTCTGACCCAGCGCCCAGTCGGGCACGGCGGGCGCCCCGTCGGAGCGGACCTCGACGTCGTACTCCAGCCACATCGGCACCCAGGGCTGGGCCCACGCGGTGACGCCGACCGGGCTCGGGTCGACCCCGGCCAGCAGCGAGTGGTCGCGCAGCGCCTGGGAGACGATCGCGGCCGTCGGGTTCACGTCGCCCTGCCGCCAGACGGTCTCGACGACGGGCCCCGAGGTGGCCTCGACGCCGGCCTTGGTGGAATAGGCGCCGCTGGCGTCGTAGCGCAGCAGGTGCTCGGCCTCGAAGCGGGTCTGGTAGAGCCCCACCGAGGCCCCCGGCCGGCCGCCGGACAGCGCGTCGGCGCGCCGGGCCAGCCACGACGCGAGGTGCGGGGACAGCAGCAGGGCCTCGCGGGCGACGTCACTGGCCTCTCCGGGCGCCGCGCCCGACGGCAGGGTCGCCAGCACGTCGGCGCCTCGCAGCGCCCCCGGGAAGTCGAGGTCGAGCTGGCTGGGGCGGCGCACGGTCAGCAGGCCCTCGGAGGTCCAGCGCCCGTCCCCGCCGTGCCGCAGCGAGCGGCCGGCGCCCACCACCGCCAGGAAGGGGTCGTTGGGCACCCAGCGCGGGGGCGCGGGCCGCTCCTCGGTGCGGACCTGCGGGGCGGCGACCGGGGTGGTGGGGGCCGGGCCGGCCTTCGGGACCGACGCCACGGTGTCGGCGGTGCCGGCCTGCATGAACAGCGTGACGTGCTTGGTGGCCTTCACCGCGTCGAGCACCGACGTGGCCCCAACGCCCTTGGTCCTCCCGACCGAGCCGATGCGCCGGCCCCGCGGCAGCGGGGCGACCCGGCCGTCGACCAGCGTGTCGACCGCGGCCGCCTCGCCGGTCTCGACCGAGGTGAAGCCGCCCGCGTGCAGCCCGGCGTCGATCTGTGCCGCGCCGGCTGGGTCGGCGAGCAGGTGCAGCTCGTGCCGGACGAACGCCGCCAGGAGCCGCTCGACCACGCCGAGGTCGACCTCGCCGGTGACCCCGAACGAGGTGGCGCGGGCCGCGGTCATCGCCCCGATCGCGTCGAAGAGATGCTCGCCGAGGCCGAGCGAGGGGTCGGCGGTGTCCGGCCTGAGCTCGGCGGCGCCCACCCGGCTCTCGACGTCGCCGGTGACCGGCACCCCGACCACGCACCCGTGCAGCAGGGTGGAGGCCTCGGGCCGCGGCGGCCTGGCCGGCTCGAGGTACCGCAGCGGCTCGCGGACCCGGTCGGCCAGCAGTCCCCCGGCGAACGCCGACGGGCCCGAGGATCCGCTCAAGGCGTATGGCGCCGCGACGTCGAGCGCCAGGTCGCCGAGGGCGAGCGCGCCGTAGCCCGGTGTGTCGAGGGAGACACTGGGGCCCTCGGGCGCCGGCGCCGCGGCGGTGTCACCTCCTGGCTGGAGCCGCCAGCCCAGCTCGGCCAGCCGCCGGTCCAGGCTCGCGGTGCCGCGGACGCCGTCGAGGGGATCGAGGTCCTCGCGCGACCACCAGCCGACCACGACGTACGTCGCCCGCTCGGCCGCCGGGCCACCGGGCACCGTGCCGTTGAGCGTCGGGTCGGCGGCCAGGTCGTCCAGCGGGTCGACGAAGGAGAACCGGCCGGCCGCGGCGTCGTACCCCGCCGTCCAGGTCAGGGTGCCACCCGCCGCGCCGGTGAGGCCCTCGGGCGGCACCGCCGGGGTGCCGGGCACCGCTGCGGCGCCGGGGCCGGCGGGGTCGCCGGTCCAGTCGGCGAGGGACCAGGAGCGGCCGGTGCAGGCGTCGAGCACCCAGCCGCGCGACGTGCCCGCGCCGGCGCCGGTCTCCGGCGCCAGCAGGCGCAGGACCAGCCACCGGTCCGGCAGCGCGGCCATCCCCAGGCCACCGCCCGCCGCGGACGGGCCGTCGTCGACCGCGGTGCCCGCTGGGGGCGTGGGGTCCGCCAGCTCGCCGCGCAGCAGCGAGTCGGGCATCGCCCAGTGGAGGTGCACGCCAGGGGTCCGGGGTTCGGGGGCCGCGAACGGGTCGGGCCCGGTGACGGCGGAGGACGCCGCGTCCGGGTCGCCCCCGGCCAGGCCGGCGGCGCCCGAGCCCGGGGAAAGCGGCCCGACCAGGGGCACCCCCTCGGTGCCCGCAGGCCCCGTCGCGGGGACCACGAGGGCCTGGACATCGACCGGCACGCACACCCGCGGCTCGCGCAGGAGGTCGCCGTGCCAGGAGTCGATGACTGCCGCACCGAGCCCGACCCGGGTCGCGACGCTGAACTCCTGGGTGCTGGCGACCTTGGCGAAGGACTCCGGGTCGTAGGCCATCAGCCCACCCCTTCGGTGAAGCTGACCAGCAGCGCGGAGAAGCCGACCTTCGGGGAGAAGACGGCGTCGAGGTCGATGATCGCGGCGTCGGGGTCGGACAGGGTCTGGTCGCCGAAGACCGCCCGCCACGGGAACTGCAGCATCTGCATGCCGAGCTCCCCGGCCTGGACGCCCTCGCCGACGAAGGTCTCGGGCACCTGGGCGATCCGCTGGGCCAGCGTCTCGACGTGGATCACGCCGGGGGCGTTGCGCCGGAACGGCACCGGCACGGAACGGAACGGGTCGTTCGGGTCGCCGGAGGGCAGCTTGTCGCCGGTGGTCACGTTGCGCAGCACGACCCGGGCCTCGAGCCCGCCGGCGACGGCCTTCTGGTCCACGCCGTACTGCACCCCGGCCCGGGGCTCCTCGACGTGGACGACGCGGGGCAGCCCGTCGATGAGCACGAGGAGCACGGCGGGGGCCAGGCGCTCCATCCGCAGCACCGGCAGCCGCCCGAGGGTCGCGTCGTCGCCCTCGTCGACGTCCCCGTCGGCGATCTTCGGGGTCACCGCCAGGTTGTCGCTGCCGTAGGCGCGCACGTGCAGCGCCGGCCAGCCCGACACCATCCGGGACCGCAGCAAGAAGCCGGTGACCGGTCCGGCGTTGCCGCTCGGCACAGCCGCGCCGGGCTCCCAGCCGACCAGGCGAACGAGCCGCTCCGCCTCGTCGACCTCGTCGCGGACCACCGGGTAGAGAGTCTCGAGGGCCGCCCGGTCCGCCGTCGTCACGGTGCCCACGCTCAGGGCGCCCTCCACCAGCGCGTCGGTCCAGCCCCGGTCGAGGTGGAAGAACCGGATCGACTCCGGCGGCAGCAGCGCGGCGTCGGCCACGAGGTGGCTGAAGGGCACCGCCTCCAGGAGCCGCAGCCGGGCCAGCCAGAGTCGGATGTCGCGGGGCACCCGCCGCGGCCCGGGGTCTGGGGCATCGGTGACCTCGACCGGCTCGACCTGCCCGTAGACGTCGGCGAGGGCCTGGGTCAGCACGGTGGTGAGGTACGCCTCCGACGTCAGCAGCTCGAAGCTCATCGCGGACCCTCCCGTAGTCGGCGCACCAGCTCGCTCGTCTCCTCGGCGAGCCGGCCGGCCATCGACTCCAGCTCCACCCGCGCGGCCACGAGGTCGGCCTCGGCGTCGCGGGGGGCCGTCGCCACCGGTGCCCCCCACAGCCGGTCGGCCAGCCCGTCGTCGCGGTCGCCCAGCAGGTCGTCCGGGAGCGCCAGCCCGCGGGCCAGCCGGGCGTCGCGGCCTTTGGCGAAGAACGCCGGCTCGTCGACGGCGAAGCCCGGGTCGGCGAGGGGCCGGGCGGGCGCCAGCTCGTCGGGATGGTCCCCGAGCGCGGACAACAGGCCGCGCACGAACCGGCGACCGACGCCGGCGGCCGCCCGCGGATCCTCGGGAACCGGAGGCCCGGGCAGCTCTTGGGTGGTCCAGTCCCGGTCGACCAAGGGGTCGCGACGCAGGAACAGGTCGCCCAGCACCTGGGGCGCCAGCGCGGCGAGGTGGTCGCCGAGCGCGGCGGTCGTGGCGGCGGCGAACCGCTGGCGGCGCCACTGGTTGAGTGCGGCCACCACGCTCGGCCGGCTGAGGGCGAGCAGGCGGCCGATCTCGAAGGCGGCGGCGTACGACAGCTCCTCGCGCCCGTCGGGGCTGACCCGGCGCAGCTGGTCGGCGTGGTGCGCCAGCGGGTAGCGGCCGTCGGGCCGGGCCCCGGGACGGTCGACCGGCGTCGGCACCATCGGGCCCCTGAACCAGGCTGCCGCCACGTCCCCGCGCCGGGTCTCGTGGGCGGTCTCGACGTGCCCGGTGGCGGCCACCAGCGGCAGCGGCCGGGCCGAGGGCGGCTCGGCCGGGAGACCGGGCGGGACCGCGCCCGGCGGGAGCGGATCGCCGTCGGGACTCTCCGGCCCGCTCGGCACGTGCCCGAGGAGCCGGGCGTTGACGTTCTGCGCGAGGTACTGGAAGTCGCCCGCGTCGGTGCAGAAGAAGGACCAGGAGGCGAGCACCGGGAAGCGCAGGGTGCGCTCGAGCAGGTGCCAGGGCAGGTAGACCGACAGCCCCGACCCCAGCGCCGCCACGTCGGACGACGCGGCCGTGCGCGACGAGTGCGCCAGGCCCGCGGTCGGGGCGGTGGACTCCGTCGCGATGCTGCTGCTCCAGCCCGTCATGGTCGAGGCCGTCGCCCGGGAGAGCGCCTTCCCTGCGGCCGTCGCCGTGAAAGCCCCGCCCTGCGGGCTGCTGCCGACCTCGAGCTCGGCGTCGGCCTCGAGCAGGTGCGAGGAGAACGTGGTCGTCCCCATGACGGGGGCGTCGGAGCTGCCGGCGTACTGCTGGAGGACGACGTCGAGCTTCCGCACGTCGACGACCCTGATGCCGGGGTCGTACTCCGGGGCGACGGGCGGGTCGACGGGGAGCTCGGCGTACTGGCCCTCGAGGTTGACCAGGCAGGCGGTGTAGCTGGTGCCGGCCTGCGGGAGCCGGTTGGCCATGACGACGGCCATCCACCCGTCGTCGTCGCCGAGCGCGAGCTCGGTGTCGGCGAGGTCGACCTCCCGGACGTGCACGAGCATGTGCAGGTCCTCCAGGGCCGGGAAGACCGTGGCGACGACGCTCTCGGGCACCTCCAGGCAGGTGGACTTGGCCACGTCGGCGTCCGTGGGGTTGGCCAGCGCGGTGCCCGCGGTCGTGGTGTCGGCCACGGGGACGTCGTTGACCAGGCTGCCCTCCCCCTCGGCGATCAGCACCAGCGCGAGCCACGGGCGCGGGGTGGTAGTCCGGCGCTGCTCGGGGGTCAGGGTGGAGAGGGGTACGCCGCCTGCGGTGACCTCCGACCGCTCCCAGGGGAGGGTGCGACGCCGGATCACCACCTGCGGGAGGCGCGAGGTGAAGGCCCCGCGGGCACTGGCGGGCGGGAACGTCGACAGCACCTGGTCGGGCGGGAGCGCGAACCGCGGGGCGGTCACGTCGATCGCCGACTGGAGGGCCTCGACGCTGCCGGGCAGGCCGGTGACCTCGCCGGTGAGCGTGTAGGGACCCGCGGTGAGCGGCGGGTTGGCGAAGGCGTAGAGCCGAAAGGTTCCCGGCGGCGGTAGGGCCATCAGCGTGCCTCCCAGCCGACGAACGAGGTGCCCGGTCCGGCGACGGTCGGCGGAGCGGTGAGCGGGTCGAGCCCCACGGCGGCGATCGCTTCGCCGAGCCAGGCGGCGCCCGCACGTGGACCGAGCCGCTTGACCGTCGCCGGGTCGGCCACGACGGCGACCAGGCCGACGTGGCTGCGGGCCAGCGCGGGGTCGGTGGCCACGGTGACCCGCACCGGAGCACCCGGCTCGGCGTCGAGGGCGGCAACGGCCACCCCCGCGCCCGAGGCGTCGGTCGTGACGAGCAGGTCGCCGACCTGGCGGGCCCCGCGCAGGCCGACGGCCGCACCGGCGCTGCCGGAGCCGGTCAGGCCGACGGCCACGGCGATGAGCACGTCCTTGCCGGCTGGGCCGGCGAGGGTCGTGGCGACGCCGCGCTCGGCCCCGAGCAGCTCGGCGGGGCTGGCCCAGGACACGCGCGCCGGGTCCGGGCCCCGGTAGGGCACCGCACCGAGTACGTCGACGACGCAGCCGTCCGCGACCAGCAGCCCGTCGGACGCGCTGGGCAGGGGCCGAGCCGAGAGCCAGCCGGCGCCGACGCGCCAGGGCTGGTCGTCGGTCCCGGCCGCGGCCCGGGCCGAGCCACGGACCGGTGGTCCACCGACGAGCACGGCCGTCCGGGTACCCACCGGCGAGGCCAGGGCGGCCCCGGCCTCCAGGGTCGTGTCGGCCAGGACCCGTCCGGATGCGCCGAGCAGCACGGCGCGCACCCGGCCCACGTGGCAGTGCAGCCGGGGGCGTCGGCCCGTCTGGGTGTCCACGTCGGCGTCGGGAAGATCGAGGACGGCCACCTCCCCGTCCCGTAGCTGGGCCTTGCCGCCGAGCAGGGTCTCGGTCCGGTCGCGCAGCGAGGCGAGCACCCGGGGCGAGGCCGCCCTCGCGGCGACTGCGGCGGCGCCGGCGCTGCCCAGTCCCGACACCGGCGGGGCGCCGGTGGCGACCATGGTGCGGCCCTGCCGGCGGGCCCGCGGCGACGTTGCGACCAGGCGGGCCGGCAGGGCCGGGTCCAGCCCCGCCCCGACGAGGTCGCGGGTGGGCGGCGCGACCCGCGGCAGGGAGTCGGCCGACCGGTCGAGCAGCTGCCGGACGAGCCGGTCGGACACCGTCGTACCACCGCGGGCGAGCTGGGCGCCCGCGTCGCCCGCGGTCGCCTGGAGTGCCCGCGGCGTGCCGGAGGCCAGCACGGCGAGCACCCGGGGCTCGCGCGGGGCCGGCACCGCGACCGGTTGCGGGGTGACTCCGGTCACCGTGGCCGCGTCGCCCAGCGGCGCCAGGCCCTCGCCGAGCGAGCTCAGCATGATCGGGGCGGCCAGTCCGGCCCGCCAGGACTGCACGTCGAGGGCGGCCCGGCCGCCCCGGCGGGCCAGCAGCACCGTGGCCACCTCGGTGTCGTTGAGCCCCGCGCCCACCTCTGCACGCACGTCGTCGAGGGTGTCGTGGAGCGCCGAGGCGGAGGCGACGATGCCGCCGATGGCGGCGTCCTCGATGCTCGGCAGCAGGGGATTGACCCGCCGGGCCCCGGTCTCGACCTGGCGGTACGGAATCGCCGGGGGCGGGGTCTCGCCCGGGCGGGTGCCGGGGATGTCGGCCAGCGCGACGAGCTCGACCCGGTCGGTGGCCACGATGATGTCGCCGGCGGGGACCTTGGGGTTCGCGATGTCCTGCGCCTCGCCCCAGACGCCGACCGGGTAGGCGCCGTCCGCTAGCGGGCTGCTGACCAGGGCGGTGACCTGGTCGAGGGCGCCGGTGTCCGGTCCGCCCGCGCCGGTGCCGGTGAGCCGGCGGGGGCGCAGCCGCAGGGTGACGGTCGGCGTCGCATCGCCGTCCTCCCCCATCGGCGCGACGGAGACGGTCCGGCTGGTCGCGAGGGTCCGGGTCGTCGTGCCGGTGACCAGCCGGGTGATCGGGACCATGGACGTGACCGTGGCGGTGAACTCGGCGACCACCCGGAACGGTCGGTCCGGCTGTCCGTCCGGCGAGACGTCGCCGCCCGACGAGGCCCCGCCGGCGGGCGGCACGGTGCCCGCACCGGTGATGGCCGCGAGGGCCCGGGCCACGCCGCTGGAGGCCTCCTCGAGGTACTTCGGGACGAACTGCACCCAGGTGAGGGGCGGCGGGGCCGGGGGTCCCGAGCCGATCCGGAACGTCACCGAGGCGGGGCCGATCTCGAAGGTCGCGACGGCGCTGAACGGCGGCCCGCTGACCGTCAGCCGGGCGGCGAGGTGCACCGAGAAGGTGACCTCGGCGAACCACAGGTCGATCGTGATGCCGGCATCGATGGAGGCGTAGATGGTGACCTTGAGGAAGAACGGGTCGAAGTAGACGATGCCGTCGGCCCCGAAGACGAGGTGCGCCCACGCCGGCCCGATCGAGGCGTGGATCTCCACCCGCAGCCCGGCCATCAGCGCCTCGGAGGTGAGCGCGAAGTAGGACTCGCCGGTCACCGAGATGGCGCTGCCGATCCGCCAGACGATGCCCAGGCGGGGCACCACCGGGTAGCCGTCGCGGTGGAAGTCGGGGTGGTAGCCGCCGAGGGTCAGCACGAACTGGCCGCGGTTGGCGCCGGCGAACCAGGCGGCGAACGCGAAGCCGCCGGTGAGCCTGACGGCCGGGGCGATCAGCCAGGAGTTGTCGGTGAGCTGCGCCTGTACCAGCACGATGCCCTCGGCGGTGGACACCCGGGCGACGAGGGCGAGCTCGATCGAGACCAGGGCCGCCGCCTCGTCCGGCAGCGCCATCCGGGCCAGGCCCAGGATGTTGAGCTCGAAACCGTTGCCGAAGGCGACGGCCACCACGACCACGCCGTCGACGACCGCGAACGACGTGAACGAGATCCCGGCAGCGAACCAGAACTGGCCGCGCTGGGCGGGGAAGTAGACCCTGGCCTGCTCGAGCTCGGTGAACGGGTCGCCGGCGCGGGCGGCCGGGTCCAGCGCCTTGATGAGCGGGTAGGTCCCGAACTGCGACAGGTCGGCGGGGACGACCAGGCCCCGGTTGGCGCCGAAGCCGCCGCCGATGCCGGTGACGAAGAACGCCGGCGGCCCACCGATCGGTCCGTTGACGGCGCCGAAGAGGAACATGCTGGAGTACTGGTCGTCGGGCGGGCCCACCTGGCCGAACCCGCCGTACACGGTGATCCCGTAGACCCCCAGGCGGGCCAGCAGCATCCCGAGGTACTCGGTGCCGCCGGCGGCGGGGGTGAACTTGCGCAGGCCGCCGGCCAGGGAAAGGCCGCTGAGGTCCGCGGTCACCGCGAAGCCGGCGACGTCGATCTTCCAGCGGGCCGGGTCGAGGGGCGAGCCGGCGGCGTCGACGGTGTAGGTGAAGGACAGGTCGTCGACCGCGGCCGAGAGACCGAAGAGGCTGACCTTCCCGTCGATGAGCACGGCGATGGCCTTCAGCCGCGTGCCGTCGCTGTCGACGGCCAGCCCGACCTGTTCGAGGTAGATCGGTCCGAACTCGCGTTGCACCGACAGGAACCACGGCCCGCTGCCGGACCCTGCGGTCAGCGACACCGCGGGGTCGCGGCCGGGGTGCTGCTGCACGGCGAGGGCGGGGCTGAACCGGGGAGCGGGCGCGTCGGTGTCCGCGCCGCCCGAGGGCATCACGCCCTCGGCGACCGGGTTGCTGCCGTCGCCGCCGGCGCTGAGGGGTACGCCGATGCCCTCGATCTCGACGCGGGCCCCGCCGCCCAGCTGGACGCTGCTGCCTGCGGCCTGGACGAGCCCGAACCCGAGCAGGGACACGGCGTCCACGGTGATGCCCGCCTCCACGAGCGGCCCGCTGGACTTGGAGAAGCGGACGCCGACCCCGCCGACCACGACGCCGGGAGCCGGCTCGATGCCGGTGGCGGTCAAGCGGACGGCCTGGAGGGTGATGCCCGCGGGCTGCGTCGGGGAGATCCACGCGGCATCGGTGACCAGGCCGACCTGCACGTCGCTGCCCGGGTTGAGAACCCACTCCTCCCCCGCCACGGCGAGGGTGAGGCCGAGCAGCCGGTCGGTCGCCGGACCGCTCGCGGTGACCCGGACCTCGAGCGTGCCGCCGATGGTGAGCGGGGCGGCCATGGCGTCGGCGAGGTTCCCGACCAGGACGGCCAGGCGGCGCAGCAGCGCGTCCGGGCTCAGCAGGTCGCCGGCCAGCGTCGCATCGAGCCGCAGTGGGGTCGTGGTGACGAGGACGCCGTCGAGCAGGTCCTCGGCGCTCGTCGTGCCCAGGGCCGGCCGGCTCAGCGCCGCCTGGACCTCACCGATGCCGAGCACCACCCCGCCGGCGAGGTCGAGCACGGCGGCGACGACAGCTCGGGCGACGTCGACGGGGTCGTCGGACTCGACCGGGGCCAGCAAGGTGCCGGTGGCCGACAGCAGGTCGACGTCCAGGCCGCCCGTGGTCGCCGCGAACCGGACCAGCAGGCGTATGTCGCCACCTGCCCCGAGACCGAGGTCGACGACCGGACCGGGCCGCGACGCCCCCGCGGCGAACCGGACGAACGGGGCCAGCGTCACCGTGCTGCCGAGCGGGACGGCGGCGGGTCCGACCGTCACGTCGACGGACTGCACGCCGGCGGCGGAGACGGCGATGCTGCCGGTCACGGAGTCGACGCCGGCCAGTGCGTCGAGGGTGACGGCGGCGTCGAGGGTGCCGGTGCCCGGCCTCCACCCGAGCACCACCTGCGCGGTCGCCGGGCCCAGGCTGAGCTGGACCCGGCCGGCGCTGCTCGAGACCAGCCGGCCCCCCGTCGTACCCAGCGCCGCACGGGCCGCGTCGACGACCAGCGCGAGCCCGTCGGCGGCCAGGCTCGCGGACCGGGCCGCGAAGACGGTACCGGGGTCGGCGGCGAAGGCGGCCAGCGCGTCCGCGTCGAAGACCGCGGGCGTGCCGCTGGCCAGGCCCAGGGCCCGCCCCGCCCGCGCCACCACCCGGCCGGTGACGGCCAGGGCCGTGGTGGCGGGGGTCGCACCGGCCGGGTCCTCAGCTGCCAGCCGGGTCAGCAGCGGTGGCAGGGCGGCGACCGCGCCCGCGGCCGCCGCGTCGGCGAGACCGGCCAGGCCCTGGGCGGCCGGGAAGATCACGATCTCCGGCCGCCCGTCAGGCACGATCGCGACGGTCACGCCGAGCGAGGCGTCCGCGCCACCGGCGTCGGTACCGACCCGGATCCGCAGCGCACCGAGGCCGGGCGCGCCGAGATCGACCGACAGGTCCGGCAGGGCCGCCACCGCTCCCGACGTGGACAGGCTGACGCCGGCGGCGAGCCCCAGCGTGAGGTCGCCGGCCCCGCCGGTGAAGGAGGTGGCGTCGATGTCGAGGGCCGCGACCAGCCGGCCGCTCGCGGCGGCGGTGCGCAGGGTGACGCCGTCGGCCAGGGGCAGGACCCCCGGCGTGGCCACCGCCCCCGTGGGCAGCAGCCCGGCCGCGGCGTCCAGCAGACCGGACAGGGCGGTGGCCACGTCCCCGGCGGCGGCGTCGATCCACGCGCGCGGGTCGCTGACCAGGCCCGACGGCCAGGCGACCGACACCGCACCGCCCGTACGCCGTAGCAACCCCGCCGCGTCGAGGGCGGCATCGACGAGGTCGGCGGGCACGGGCGAGTCCAGCCCGCGCAGCGTCGACCGCAGGGCACCCAGGGCGGCGGCGAGCGCGGTGGCCGCGGCCGCGTCGGGGAGCAGGGCCAGCAGGTCCTCGGCCGTCGACGGGCCGGCCGGCCACAGGGTGACGGCGTGCTCGCCCCGCGGGTCGCGGAGCGTGGCGACCGCGGCGAAGGTCACGGCCTCGCCCGCCCGGAGGGTCGCGGTGAGGTCGAGGGCGGCGGCCGGGAGCCCGGGGACGCCGAGGTCGCCGCCGCCGGCCATGCGGGCGGTGACGCTCAGGCCGGTGGTACCGGCGGTGAGCCCGACCTCGGCCCGCAGCCCGCCGGCGACCAGCTCGGCGGAGCCGATGGCCTCGAGGGTGCGCGTGGCGAGGTCGACGGTCAGGGTCACCGCGCCGCCCGGCCGCCCTGCAGGGGCCAGCCGGACGGTGGCGCCGGCCTCGGTGCGGGTGTCTCCGACGCAGGCGCGGAGACCGGCCGCCAACGAGGCCGTCCTGGTGGCGTCGTCCAGCGCGGCACCGAGCACCACCGTGGGGTCGGCGAGCAGGCTTGCGAGGGTGGTGGCGTCGAACCCGCCGGTGGCGTCGAGGACGCCGAGCGCCGTGAGGAGGTCCACGAGACCGGCCACCGCCGGGTCGGCGGCGGCGGCCGCGTCAAGGGCGGCGGCGATGCCGCCGAGGAGGGCGCGGACCTCGGGGAGCAGCGGAGCGCCGGCCGTCAGGTCGACGACTCGGCGCGGGGAGCGCAGGCCGAACGCGACGGAGTCGTGGAGCACCAGCCGGCCGCACGCGGTGACCGCACCGCCCGGTGCAGATCCCTCGACCCCCCAGCCGGGCAGGGCGACGGTCAGGTCGAGGGTGGCGGCGCGCACCGCCAGCGGCCGGGGACCCGGAGCCCGGGCCACGTCGGGTCCGCCGAGGAGCCAGCGGCCGTCGCCGGCGATCCGGAGCCGGATCCGCAGCGCCGGCCCGGCGATGCCGGCTTCGGTCAGGCGCAGGACGTCGACGTCCAGCCCGAGGGCGGCTCGTACGCCGCCGGCGGCCGTCCCCAGTCCGGCGGGGACATGCAGTCCCAGCCGGGTCCGGGCGGCGGCCGTTCCCGGCGTACCGCCGGCGGGGCCTGCGGCGACGCGCCGCCGCGACCGCGCCGCGAGGCCGCTGGCGACCGCCGCGGTGATGGCGCGGCTGACCGACTCGGGGGCACAGGAGCCGATGACGGCATGGACCGTCACGCCCGCAGGCACCGGCAGCTCGGGGGCCGACAGCTCGACCAGTGGATCGCCGCGGCCGTCGCGGACCAGCAGGGAGGTGACCAGCCCGCGGGCGAGGGCGAGGTCCTCGTCGTCGACCGAGAGCGAGGCGCGCTCGGCCTCCGGGACGGCCGCGAGCTCGGTCGCCAAGTCGGCGTCCGCGGTCTCGAGCAGGGTCTGGAGCATCCGTAGGGCTCCGGCAGCGGGGTCGAGGTCGACGTCGTCGAGGCTGAGCGGCGACCAGGGGGAGGCCACGGTGACGACGGCGGTGACCCCGGCCAGCCCGCCGGCGGCCTCGACCGCCGGTCGCCCTGCGGCGCCGGCCGCCACCACGACGATCGTGCTCCCGCTGCCGGTGAGGCCCCCGAGGGTGCGGTGCAGCCGAGCCACCTGGCCGGTGAACCCGTCTCCCGCGCCCGACGCGGCCGCCCCCGCCTTGCCGGCGAGCCGCACGACCACCGTGCCGGCGGGCGCAGGGCCCGGGGCCGAGAAGGCCTCGACCGGCGCGTCGGCGAGGGTCAGGTCGACCTCGAGCGCGGTCGCGGCCGCCCCCGGCGCGGGCAGGAGGTCGGGCTCGCCCTCGGCGACCACGCCGACCAGCACCAGCCGCGCGGGGACGCCGCCGAGCTCCTCCCAGACCTCGCCGAGCACCTCGGCCATGACTGGGCTGTCCAGGCGCGTCGTGTGCGGCAGCTCGCCCGGCCGGTGGACCGTCACGCCCGCGGGGACCAGGTCGTCGGGCAGCGCCACCACGCCGTCGGTGCCACCCCAGCGCTCGACGAGCGCGTCGAAACCGGGGGCGAGCGGGGCGCGGCCGGCGAGCGCGTCCGCGAGGAGGTCGTCGGCGCCGGCGGCGAGCGAGATGCCTTCGGCCAGCACGTCGCCGGGCAGGCCCGGGTCGCCGGGACGCCATCCGACCAGCGCCGCGGGTGCCCGGCTGCCGAACCGGTCGAGCGTCGGGGGGCCGAGGGCCAAGGTGATCGACGGCAGGGCGGCATCGAAGAGGAGCGACGAGCCCCCGGCCGCGGGAAGCGAGTGCGGCAGGAGGCCGGGCAGGGCGAGGGTCCAGGGGACCGCGTCGACGCCGGTACCGGTCAGGGACGTGCCGAGCAGCCGGGCCAGCAGCCCGACGACGAGCTCAGGCAGCCGGCCCGTCGTACCCGCCCCGGTGGCGAGCAGCGTGCCGACCCAGCGGCGCAGCTCGGCAGCGGTGTCGTCCCGCAGCGCGGCGATCGAGAGCCTCGGGAGGCCCGGAAGCCGGCTTCCGCCGCCCCAACCCGTGGCGGTGGCGACCAGCGTGAGCAGGGCAGCCACCGCATCGGGCTCCTCGCCCGCGACCGCGCGGGCCCGGGAGAGGAGCAGCGCGCCCGCGACGTCCTCCAGCGCGGCGGTCAGCTCGTCCGACCACGCGCCGACCTCGGGGGGCAGGCTCGGGGGCAGGGTGAGGGCGCTGGGCCCGCCGACCCCGATCCCGGCGAGGGGGCGCTCCACGCCGTCGAGCACCAGGCTCAGGCCGTCCAGCCAGGGGTCGACCCGGGCCCCCGAGGCCGCGTCCCAGGCGATCCGGGCACCGACCCCGTCGAGGAGCAGGCCGTAGCCGTCGGCGGTGAGCCGCAGCGGGGTACCGTCCTCGCGGCCGAGGAAGAGCGCCGCGACCAGGCCGGTGGCCAGCGCGGCGGTGCCCGCCGCGAGGTCGGCGTGCAGCAGCCCGACGCGTACGTCGGCGCGGGCGGCGGCGCCCAGGGCGAGCGGCTGGGCGAGGGTCGCGGCCAACGTGACGTCGACGACGCTGCCGGGGGCGGCGCCGTCACGCCGGGTCAGGAGGAGGTCGACGCCGGCGGTCACGGCCACGCGGTAGGGATCGGCGGGGCTGCCATCGCCGGTGACGAGCACGGTCCGTTGCGCAGCGGCCGCGGTCGCCTCCTGCCAGCTGGCGAGGACGGCCCGGACGGTGGCCTCCGGCTCGGCGAGCAGCGCGAGCCAGCGCTGCCGGACCGCGCCGAGGGGATCGGCGAGCAGGGCGACCGGGTCGATCTGCGGGGTGTTCACACCGGGCGGGTCGGTCAGCCCGAGCAGGATGCCGACGGCCCCACCGAGGGGACCGAGCAGGCCCAGTAGGCCGGCCGCAGCGTCCGTGACCGCCTGGGCAGCCGCCCCGGCGAGGGCGTCCCCGTCGGTCAGGTCGAGGCGTTCGTACGGCGTCGCGCCGACCACCGCGTCCAGGGCGGCCAGCACCAGCACGGGTCGGCGGTCGGCGTCGAGGGCGAAGCCGCCCTCGAACGAGCCGACGGTGATCTGCAGCCCACCGGGGCCGGCGACCGGACCGAGCAGTGCGCCGGGGCCTCCCGAGCCGACGGAGACCAGCGCCGCCAGCCGCGGCAGCCCGACGGCCGCGCCGGTGGCCAGGTCGACCGACACCGGGTCGACCGTCAGCGCCAGCCGCGAGCCCGCGACGCCGCCCACCTCGACGGAGAAGCGCGGCGTGACCACTGGCAGCCCGGCCGCGCTGGGCGCGGTCAGCAACTCGACGACGACCGTGGCGCCGCCGACGGGGACCCGCACGACGGCGACGCCGCCGTGCGTCGCGACCGTGCCGCCGAGCAGGATGGCCAGGTAGCCGAGCCATTCGGGGCGGGCGGGGCCGGCCAGACAGCCGGCCCACCAGGTGGCCAGCGCCCGGGGGCCGTTCGTGACCACGTCGACGACGGGGAGCTCGTCGACGTGGTCGTCGGCCACCAGCCCGAGCAGTCCCGCGAGCCCGCGGGCCGGGTCGGTGGTGGGGAGGGCGTGGGTGGCGGCGTGGAGCAGCCCGAGCACCAGGTCGAGCAGGGCGTTGTCGAGGTCGTCGAGCCCGGCCGCGTCGACGACCACGTCGCGCGGGGACGCCGCGCCGGGCAGCTGCAGCCCGCGCAGCGCGAGGCCGAGCCGCGGGGCCGGCCCCCAGGTCGGGATCGACGCGGACAGCTCGGCCCGGTCCAGGGAGACCTCGCCGGTGTCCGTGGTCGGCGGCAGGTCGATGGCCAGCGCGACTTCGACGGTGGCGTCCTGCTCGCCAAGCAGGAGCGCGCTCGAGCCGCCGGCGGCGAAGAGCGGCACGTAGGCCTCGACGTCCAGCCCGACCTCGCCGGCGGCCGGCACCCAGCGGACGCGGGCCCCGAGACCCACGTGGACCTCCGGGCGCGAGTCGTCGAGCACGACGTACACCGAGACCGGCGGGTTCTCGAAGACCGGGAGCCAGGTGCGGCCGGCCTCGTCCCGCGCGACCTCCGGGCCGCTGAGGAGCTCGTCGACGGTGTCGACCAGCGCGGTGCGCTGGGCGTCGTCGGTCAGCATCGTGCCGAGGTAGCGCGCCGGGTCGGCGAACCAGTCCGGCCGGGGGTTGCCGTCGGTCAGGACGCCGAGCGCGGTGGCCAGGCCGGTGATGCTGCCCAGGTCGACGGTCATCGCCAGCCGCCGGATCCGCGGCTGGTCGCCGGCTGGCGGTCGAAGGGGTGCCGGGCCTGGGCGCCGATGGCGAGACCCTCCTTCGAGCCCGACCAGCTGGTGGGCACCAGGCCGGCGCCGTCGGGGTCCCGGCCGGCCCCGGCGCTGAGCCCTGCGGCGGCGTCCAGCAGTGCCTGCCAGGCCAGTGCCACCAGGGCGTCCTGCCAGCGGTCGACGACGACGGCTGGCCCGCGCGGCACCGGGGCGGCGGCCAACAGCCCGGTCGGCCTCTCGGCCGTGCCGACGACGAGGTCGACGTCGACGTGGCTGCGCAGGTCACCGGCCGCGGACGCGGCCTCGTCGCAGGCGACGTCCAGCCCGACGGTGACCAGGCCGTCGGTCGTGGTCACCGTCACGCTGTCGAGGAGGACCAGGAGGGAGTCGGCGCCCTGGGTCCACACCACGGCGTCCGCTTCGCTGCCGGGCCGGCCGGGTCGTCCGCCCCCGGCGGCGTGCGCGACCGCGGTGCGCACGAGAGCGGTGGCCTGCTTCGGGTCGACGGGGATGGGCTCGATCGACCTACCGGGGTCGACCGGGCCGTCGGGCAGCAGGCCGGGGCAGTTCTTGCGGATGAAGGCGAGGTGCGCGCCGCAGGCGGCCTCCAGGTTGGAGCGCTCGGACATCTTCCTCCCTACCCGCCGGGACGTGCGTCAGCCGGCCTCCGCCATCGACGAACGGCCCAGAGCGATCCGACGGTCCCGCCGGGCCATCAGTGACAGTGCCAGCGCCGCGACTGCGCAGATCAGGGCGAGCCACCACTCCGTCTCGCCCGTGCCACCGTCGGGTTCGAGCCCGGTCAGTGACTCGATCCAGGTCGGCCAGGTGAACGTGACAACGATGAGGACGGCCGCGATGCCCGCCATCGTCGTCTCGACCCGGGCCCGCCACATGACCGCAACCCTCTCAGCGCCCCAACCGACCAGTCAAGGGGTCCAGACCACCTGCCGGTGCGGCCCGGGGGGGTCCCTCGTCCTCGAAGTCGAGGACCTCCTCCAGGTCGTACTGAGGTTCCCCCAGATCGTGGAGGTTTCCCTGTGCCGCCCCCGGCTCGAGGGCGGCGGTGGTCTCGAACGTGACCGGTGACATCATCACCGCCGAGCTGTGACGACGGCGGGTGTCGTAGCGGTACCAGCACCACTCAGCGACGACCTGCTGGGCGTGGTCGGTGTCGGGGAACTCGTTGCGGGAGAGCACTCCCCACTCCAGGGTCGAGCAGAACGCCTCCGCGGCTGCATTGTTCCAGCACGACCGACCCCACCCATGGACTGACGGATCCCGCTGTCGGCGCACAGCTTCGCGAAGGGGGCAGCGGTGTAGGTCGAGCCGCGATCGGTGGGATGGATGACCTGGCCGATGGCCTCCTTGCTGCCGCGCACCGCGATCGCCATCCGAATCGCCGCACCCGCCAGTTCCGCGTCAGGGTGCCTTGAGGTCGCCGCCGAGCAGCCGGCGCGAGTACGGGTCGATCACCGTGGCCGGGTACAGCTTCCTGGCTGCGGTCGGGATCCCGGTGATGTCCCCGACCCAACCGGCCTCGCGCAGGTCCAGGTACAGACGCGGCGAGCGGTGCAGGCCCCGCGCGGCCGCGGCCGCGGTGTCCAGCCGGGCCCGGCGACGCCGCGTCCTGGTGGGTTGGCGGGCCCGCCACGTGTAGAACCACGACGCGCTGAGCCCGAGCAGGGCACAGGTGAACGCCACGGGCACCCGGTACAACGTCCTCCGGCGGCGATGACGCGTGCCACTCACCTCGTCGCCTCCTGCACGCACAGGACCACGGAGCGCTTGAGCACCTCACGCCTCCATCCCACTCGTGCACGATCCGCACCGCGCCCGCCCGGAACTGCCTGTCGGACTTCCTTCTTCTCTCTGCCATGGCATCTCCTCATCGCCGATGCCTTGACGATCCAGGGGGAACCTCACGCATCGCCCCCGCGCTCAGTAGCCTCGGCACGGGTAGCTCATGGCGGTCGACGGAGAGCGATCTGAGGTCAGCGAGCGCATAGGGGACTTCGGTGCGTGCGAGCGGCGCTGGATCTCGGGACCCGACGAGCCGGGCCGGCCCCGGGGCGTGAGGTGAGGGGGCTCCGCCTCGCTGGGCGGGCCTTGAGAGGCACACGACGGTGGGCGACGGGTGCTTGCTCGACGACGGTCACGTGGCAGGCCCATGCCGTGCCGGGCGGAAACGGAGGCAGGATCGCCACGGCCGTGCCCTCCCGACGCTCACACCGCGGTCCGGTGGGCCCCACCCCCGCCATGGACGGGCAGTGCCGTCAACGCGGCCCGTGCATCGCCGGGCGGTCCCCGAGCGCGGTGCGCGAGAGCCCCATATTCGTCAGCCCCTGCAGCTCGCGACCGAGGCGCGTCTGGGCATCGAGCTCGACGATCAGGGTGTTGCGCTGGTCGTCGGCGCTCATCTGGCGCAGTGCCCCGTCGTCCCGCATCCGCAGGTTGCGCAGCAGCACCATGACTGCCCCCATGCCTTCGAGGTCGGCGTCGTTCAGCGCCTGGTAGGACCCCGTCGTCTGGTTGCTGTGGTTGGTCATCTCGACGATCAGGGTGTTCCGCATGTCCTCGTGAGACATCGCATTCAGCTCCCGCTGCGTCCGGAACCGCCCGACGAGCAGCACCCCGCGGATCCATGAGCTGACCAGGCCGGGCACCTGGCCACGGATCGCGAGGTCGCTGCCGAGCGCGATGAGTACGAGGTCGAGGGTGGGGAACCCCTGCAGGACACGCCCCTGACCGGTCTGCGCATCCATCTCGACGATCAGGGTGTTGCGCTGGTCGTCGGCGCTCATCTGCCGCAGAGCGGCGTCGTCCCTGGTCCCGGTGTGCCGCAGGAAGACCATCGCGGCCCCCATCCCGCCGAGCGAGGCGTCGTCCTGTCCCTGGTACCACGGCACCGTCTGGTTGCTGTGCTCGGACATCTCGACGATCCCGGTGTTGCGCATGTCCTCGTACGACATCGCATTGAGCTCGTGCTGCGTACGGAAGCCGCCGAGCAGCAGGACGCCGCGAATCGGGAAGCCCTCGTCGACGTCGAAGGGGCTGGTGATCAGGGACGCGCCGAAGGTCGCCAGATAGCTGTTGATGCCATTGGTCAGCTGGTCCTTGACCGAGTCGGCGATCTCGCGGTTCGTCGCCCACGCAAAGTCCCACGGGCCGGTCGGCGTCGTGGTCGAGGTCGCACCCGCACTGGTGCCGACGAAGGTGCCGTATCGGGTCCCGGTCCCGCTCGCTCGCCCATCGAGCCCGTAGACGTTGTGCCGGTCGATGAAGCGGGCGACGCTGGCCGGGCTGGCGAGCAGTCCGCCGCTGGCGGGTCGGGGTTCGAGGAAGAAGTCGCCACCGTAGACGTCGACCTCGGTGGCCGTCGGCGAGAGGTCGAGCTGCGAGGGCAGCATCGCGCCGGGGCCGTCGTAGCCGTCCACCTCTCCGGGCAGCCGGGCATCGCTGGCCGTGCGCGCGCCGGCGACGTCGCGCAGGCCCATCACGGCGGCGACGCGCTGGGTGATGTAGTCGGAGTAACGCATCCCGGTGGCCTTCTCGATGACGGCCGCGAGGACATCGAATGCCGTGTTCGAGTAGCCCGTGTCCCCGCTCCCGGCCGGCGGCATGCCCGGAGGGAACGCGAGCGGGACGGCGAAGTACAGATGTGCCGCCTGCTCGGCGACCGACGCGTGGTGGCCGAGCCCGATCGACAGGTCGCGCAGTTTCATGCCGGCGTTCTCGTAGTCGTGGGGCATTCCGCTCAGGCTGGTCGCGCACTGCGCGATCGTGATGCCGTCCTTGCGCGCGTCATGCGGACCGGGGTCGAAGAGGTCGAGGTAGCCGAACACGGCGGCGTTGAGGTCGATCACGCGCTCGTCGGCGAGCCGCTGGACCGCAGCCGCGGTGAACAGCTTGCTGACGCTGGCGAGCCGGAAGGTCGTGGTCGTGGTCGTGACCGCGTTGCCGGGCTCGGCCCACGTGTACGCACGCTTCGCGTAGATGGTCCGACCGGAGGCGATCGCGACCGACGCAGCCCGGATCTGCTGCGCCGTCATCACGCTCTGGAACACAGCGTCGAGCGTCGCCGCACCGGCAGCCGCCGGCCCGTCGACGTGCCATTGCGCGGTCATCGTGGTCGCCGAAGAGTCATCGCATCATGATGAGCCCGCCGGCCGTGACGTCGCAACAGTCCCCCCATGGGAGGGCTCGGAGGGGCCGCATCGGCGGCATGACCCGCATATCGCTGACGCCCGCCGCAACACGCGGCACTTCCCTATCCGCCCGTCTGGTTGTGAGCCCGGTCGCTTCGAGGTGGGGCTTGCGGGTGGCCGCCCTCGAGAAGGCCCTGTCGCCGTACATCGACGCCGCGCGAAAGGCGACCTCGGTCCCCCGGCGGTCGACCAGGAAGAGCAGTCCGCGTGCGACCCCGGAGGATCGGAAATGGCTGCGCTCCAACGGTTTCTCGAACGTGAAGGACCGGGGCAGCCTGCCCAGCGAGGCCACCGAGGCGCTCGGGAATTGCTGACACCACTGACACCACTGACACCACGCCATTTCGGGGGCGTGAGATGGCGATCGACGCCTGCGCGGACGCAATCGGTGACGTTCTTGTTGCGCGGCTCGCCAGTCGGCTCCGTCAGCTCTTCGGCCAAGGCGGGAGAGCCATGGCCCGCCCGCCAGAGTAGGCGTCCCGGTCATCGCGATCTCCGAATTCCCAACTGGTCCGTGCGCTGCGCACGTGCTCGCCATCCGTCCAGCGGGCCCGGCGGATCGAGCCGGTCCAGCACTCGCTGGCGGGGCGATGCCACGATCCAGGTCATCCTCGGGGCCATCCGGTCCCGGGCCCGAGTGGCGAGGTACGCGCCAGTCCCCTCGTCCCTGTCATTGTCACGATCAAGGTTGGATCGCTCATGGCTCCGTGCGGTCATCGTCACACCGAAAGCCGACACGGCCCTGGCAGGCGGGAGACTCGGCCGTAGAGCCCCGTGTTTGTCCGCCCGAACGCGTGGCTCAGCGTTCCGGGGTCGAGGCCTACGGCCTCCCCCCGGGGCGCGCCCAGCCCAAGACCCGAACCTGATGCTCGAGGCCGGTTGCAACCCGCGCAGCGGTGCTGGCGGGACCGCGGTCCAACGGTTCTGGATCGATGCTGAACGGGTCGGTGTGCGCCGGTCGAATCCTGTCCGCGCTGAGTCGCCGCGTTGCAGCACACAGGGATGGGCGTGTGGGTGCTGGCACGCTCGCCTCTTGGTGTCGGCTCGTGCGCGTGAGGCGGCGGAAGGACGCGGGTGGCCGAGATCCTCAGACTTCGGCTCTTGAGCGGTGACCTCCAGCTGGCCGGGCGCGGGTCGCTGGCCAACGACCCGGGCGCCGAGGGGTGTGCGAGACCGCCCGCTGGGGTGTGCAGCCAAGCGGTCTGGGGATGAGGTTCGCGGGGCATCAGCTGGTGCGGTGACGCAGCGCGTGGGCTGAACCAGATGAACCCATCGGCCGGCTAACCGCCGGCCAGGTTGCGCTTTCGCTGGTCGACACCCAGCTCACCGTACGGGTAGTCGCTGGCATCGAGGTCGCTCGCCGCGTCGAGCACCGCGTACTCCTGCGCCGACAGCTCGAGGCCGGCGGCCCGCAGGTTGGTCTCCAGTTGCGCGCTCGTGCGGGCCCCGATGATCGTCGACACCACGGCCGCGCGGTTGTTGACCCAGGCGAGAGCGACCTCGGCCATGGACAGCCCGCGGCTGCGGGCGACCTGGTCCACCGCGTCGATCACCCGCCACGTACGGTCGCTGCCGCGTCGGTCGTACGCCTCCATCCCCCGGCCGGGGTCCTCCCCGAGCCGCGTGTCGCCGGTGGGTCGTTGGTCGCGCCGGTACTTGCCGGAGAGCCAGCCGCCCCCGAGCGGGCTCCACGGCAGCAGGCCCAGGCCGACGTCGAGCGCCGCTGGCACGATCTCCCACTCGATCTCGCGGACGATGAGGCTGTACTGCGGCTGCAGGGTCACCGGCTCGCGCAGACCCAGCGCACGTGCGGTCAGCACCGCCTTGGTCAGCTGCCACCCCGTGAAGTTCGACAGGCCGTAGTACCGGATCTTCCCGGCCTGCGCGAACCCGTCGAGCGTGCGCAGCGTCTCCTCCATCGGCGTGTACGGGTCATACGCGTGCACCTGATACAAGTCGATGACGTCGACCCCGAGCCGACGCAGCGAGGCGTCGAGCGCGCGGGTCAGGTGCCGCGCCGACAGACCGTTGCCGTTGGGCCTCGGGTCGGTGGCGAACCTGCCCTTGGTCGCCATGACGACACGCTCGGTCACCTCTCGCGGGCGCGCCGTCAGCCAGCGGCCGATGATCTCCTCGGACCCGCCCACGGAGTACACATCCGCGGTGTCCACGAGCGTGCCACCTGCGTCGACGAACAGGTCCAGTTGCTCCTGCGAGCCGGCCTCGTCGGTCTCGTCCCCGAACGTCATCGTGCCAAGGCACAACTCGGAGACCGCGCAGCCGCTGGAGCCCAGAAGTCGGTAACGCATGAAATTCACCCTAGCCCGACCCCTGCCGACCCCTGCCGACCCCTGCCCCTTGTGGCCGGACCGCCCTCGGCTCCTTGAAGGTGCTGAGATCCCACCTCCGAACGGCGCAAGGGCGCGGATCTCCGAGTCCACCGTCGCCGCCGTGGCGTGCGAGCAACAAGTCACGGTCAGCGCTCCCGTTGGGCACCGTGCCGGTGCGTGGCTGAGGAGGGGTCTGCCCAGCTCGAGGTGGCAGTGCCCGCCCGGCGCTCCCGGTGTCAAGGGTATGAAGGTGAGGCAGTCATCGCGAGAGTGTTCATCGGGGTCGACCCCCCCCCAAGCTGTCGGCGACCATCGAGGTGGCCGACGACGCCACCCGCGTCGACCACGGCACGGAGCACCACGACCCCAGAGCCCCTCGAGCCCGCCTCATGACATCGCAGGGGTGCCGCTCTGACGCAGCCTCTCGTCCTGCCCGGTCGGTCTACTGGTTGTCCCTGCCCGGTGTCAGAAGACCGGTCTCGTAGGCGTACACGACGGCGTGGACCCGGTCTCGCAGGGCGAGCTTCATGAGGATTCGCTTGACGTGTGTCTGCACGGTGCTCTCGCCGACATTCAGCTCTCTGGCGATCTCTCGGTTGGCCAGTCCGTGACCCATGTGGACGAGGACTTCGCGTTCCCGGTCGGTGAGGCGGCTGAGGTCGCGGTTGCTGACGTCGGTGGGTTGCCCGCCTGTCGCGGTCGCTCGGGCGAACTCGTGCATGAGGCGGCGGGTGACTGACGGCGAGAGGAGGGCATCGCCCTCGGCGATGGTGCGGATGCCGGCGAGGAGCTCCTCTGGCGGGGTGCGTTTGAGGAGGAAGCCGCTGGCTCCGGCGCGCACCGCTTCGTAGACGTACTCGTCGATCTCGAAGGTGGTGAGGATGAGGATGCGGGGAGGTTCTGGTGCACCGTCCCTGCGAGCTGTGCTGGTGATCAGCCGGGTCGCCTCGATTCCGTCGGTGCCGGGCATCCGGATGTCCATCAGCACGACGTCGGGGTGCAGTTCGTGGGCGAGGGCGACCGCGTCGGTCCCGTTGGCGGCTTCACCGGTCACGACGAGGTCGTCCTGGGTCTCGATCATCATGCGCAGGCCCGCGCGCACGAGGGTGTCGTCGTCCACGACGAGCACGCTGATCGTCATCGTGCGCCGATCTCGTGGTGTTCCGCGGGCGCGCCGGGGCCGTGCCGGGGTCCGGGCCCCAGCGGCAGCATCGCTTCGACGCGGAACCCGCCGCCCGCGGCGGGGCCTGCGCGAAGTCGCCCGCCAAGGACCCTCGCGCGCTCGGTCATCCCGACGATGCCACGTCCCCCACGGCCCGAGTCCCGCGAGGGCGGGGCGCGGCCATCGTCGACGACCAGCAGGTGCAGCTCGCTGCGGGTGCACGACACGGTGACCTCCACGTGTGCGACGCCTGCGTGCTTGAGCGCGTTCGTCAGAGCCTCCTGGACGATCCGGTATGCCGCTGCCCCGACGTGTCGGCCGACCGGGGTCTCGCAGGAGTCGTGCAGCGTGATGTCGGCGCCCGCGGTCTGCAGCTCGTGGACCATGGTGGCGATGTCTGCACTGGTCTTCGCCGGCGCCCGGATGGGTGCCTCGGTGTCGTCGAGGAGGCCGAGCATGTGGTCGAGGTCGGTCAGGGCGCTGCGGCCGAGGTTCTCGATCTCTCGAAGTGCGACGAAGGCGGCGTCGGGCCGGTTGGACAGCCTCGCTGCGCCCGCTTGGAGGACCATGACGTTGACGGCGTGGCCGACGGCGTCGTGCAGTTCACGGGCGATCCGGGTGCGCTCCTCGGCAATCGCGGCTGCGGTCAGCTCGGCCTGGGATGCCTCGAGGTCGTCGACCGCCTGACTGAGCTGCTCCGTGCGGTCCTGGTTGCGCCGAACGGTGGCTGCCAGGGCCCATCCCACTGCGAAGAGCAGGAACCACACGACGATGATCAGCGCATCGGGGTCACCGGGACCGTAGAACGTCGAGGTGGACAGTGCCAGCGCCGCCAGGCCCACGATCGTGGCGGAGACGCGGACGGGCCGGGTCAGGCCGACGGAGTACGCGAAGAGCGGAACGGCGAGCGGGGCGTTGCTGTCGCCTTGGGTCGCACTCGCCAACAGGTAGAGCACGGTGGCCGCGACCAACGTGGTCACCGGTGCGTGGCGACGCACGAGCAGCAGCGCGTTGGGGCTCACGGCGAGGAGCCACCCGGCGCCCTCGATGGCCCCGTACTGGTCGACGTAGGCGTCGCTGCGCAACGACACCACGGTGATCCAGGTGAACAGCGCCGCGACGACGACGTCGGTGAGGAGCCACCACATCCCCTGTGGGTGCCTGCGGTCGGGATGGATCCAACCATTCACGTTCCGACCGTACCGCCACGTCTGCGCACGCGGGTCCCCCCACGGGGGGACCGCCACTCACCCCGCAGGAGGCCTCGATATCGAGCGGCCAGGGGGACGACGTGAGGGCGCCCGTCGGCAAGCGTGGAAGCACCCGACCGAGCACCAGAGGAGCACCACCATGAGCACCCACATCCAGGACGACAGGGCCGAGACCCGCACTGCTGAGCAGCTGCCCCCCACCTCCCCCACGGGGCGCCCTGCGCCGGGCACGGAGCGCAGCGGTCGTCGAGTCGTCACCGCGGTGGTCGTCTCAATGGCTGTGGCGTGGGGACTGGCTGCGGGCTGGTGGACGCCGCGCGGACCACTGACCTCCAGCGCGGCGATCTGGTCGATCGGAATCAGCCTGGCGGTGGGTGGCGCCGCCGGGTTCGCCCTACGGAGCCGATGGGCGATGCTGCTGGCCCCGGCCGCCTTCGTCGCAGCCTTCGAGCTCGCTCGGCTGCGCGTCGACGGCCCCATGGTCGACGGCCTCCACGCCAGCTTCTACGGAGCCATCGCCCTGGTCACCGGACGCGGTTTCCATGCCCTGCTGACGCTGCTTCCCCTGGCGCTCGGCGCGGCAGTGGGCGCCGGGGTGGCCCGGTCACGAGCAGGCGAGCGGAGTGCGGCGTCACGTCGCCCGGCGCGAGTGCTGCGGCGCACCGGTGCCGTCATCGCCGCAGTCGCGCTCGTGGCGCTGACCGCGGGGCTGGCGCGGCCAGCGACGACCGCCGCCATCACGTCGTCCGACGGAGAACCGCTCCCGGGCTCCGTGGCCGAGCTCACGACGGTAGACCTCGAAGGCCACGACCTGGGCCTGATGATCCGCGGAGCCAGCACCGACAACCCGGTCCTCCTCTTCCTCGCCGGAGGCCCCGGAGGCTCTGAGCTCGGCGCAATGCGACGCCATCTGCCCGAGCTCGAGGAGCACTTCACCGTCGTCACTTGGGACCAGCGCGGAGCCGGCACCTCCTACGCCGAGCTGGACCCGGCGGACACCGTCACCCTCGACGGCTACGTCTCGGACACCATCGCCTTGACGAACCACCTCCGGGACCGGTTCGACACCGACGACATCTACCTGCTCGGCCAGTCCTGGGGAACCACTCTCGGCGTGCTCGCCGTGCAGGCCGAGCCGCAGCTCTACCGGGCATTCATCGGCACCGGCCAGATGGTGAGCCAGAGCGCCACCGACCGGATCTTCTACGACGACACCGTGGCCTGGGCGGCCCGGACCGGCAACGACGGCCTGGTCGAGCAGCTCGAGGCGGCCGGCCCGCCTCCCTACGCGGCGATGTTCCCCTATGAGACGGCCCTGTCGCACGAGACCGACGTCTACCCGTACGACCACAGCGGCAACTCCGAAGGTGCCGGCCAGATGTCCGAGAACCTGCTCGTGGAGGAGTACGGCCTGATCGACCAGGTCCACGTCATCGGCTCTTTCATGGACACCTTCGCAGCCGTGTACCCGCAGCTGCAGGACATCGACTTCCGCCAGTCCGCCACCGACTTCGAGGTCCCGATGTACTTCGTGCAGGGGGCCCACGAAGCACGTGGACGAGCCCAGCTCTTCGAGCAGTGGTACCCCATGGTCGACGCCCCGATCAAGGACGTCGCCGTCCTCGACACATCGGGACACCGGCCCCTGTGGGAGCAGCCCGACGAGTTCGTCGACTACCTGGTGGGCAAGGTCCTGCCGGAGACGAACCCGCGATGACTCGTCGTCGGATGCCGCGCTCGCACGCACTGGCCCCGGTCGCCGGCGGCCAGGCCCACCCACAGGCCGCGGTGCGCATCGGGCGTGGTGGCCGAGATGCCGGTGCCGATGACCGGGCCGCGTGCACACAGCGCGACGTACAGCGCTCCGGCCCACACGAGCCAGCCCCGAGCCCGCACGTCACTCCTGCGACACAGCAGCACCGGCACGGCGAACACCAGCTGCACGACGTTGCCCGCAACGGTGACCGGCACCAGCCCCAGCAGCGGGGTCGCCGAGCCCGGACCGGGGGGGATCTGCTCGACGTCGACGGTGACCCCCGGCACGAAGCCGAGGCACCCGACGACGAAGAAGGTCGTTCCCACGGTGCGAGCCACACGCTGGGCCCAGCCTCGTTGCGGTGTCATGGCGGGTGACCACCCGCACCGCCCGTGGCCGGCTGTTGGCGGGCAGGTCGCCTCCCAGCACCGTCAGCGCCGGCGGCCCTCTCCGTGCGAGGAGTCGGACACCTCGCCGACGAGCTCCTCGATGACGTCCTCGAGGAAGACCACGCCGACGACGGTGCCGTCGTCGGCGACGACACGCGCCAGGTGCGACCCGGTCAGCTGCATGGTCTGCAGCACCGACTCCACCTCGTCGTCGCGCCGGACGTTGGCCATGCGGCGCACCCGCTTGGCCGGCACCGCCTCGAGGCGCTCGACCTCGTCGGCGTAGAGCACGTCCTTGAGGTGCAGGTAGCCACCGAGGTCACCGAGGTCGTCGACGACGGGGTAGCGCGAGAACCCGTGCCTGGCGACGAGGCGCTCGATGTCGAGCGGGGTCGCGGCACTGGTCACGGTCACCAGCGAGGAGACCGGCACCCCGACGTCGGCGGCGTCCTTGTCGCTGAACTCCAGGGCCGCCCCGAGCCGCTCGTAGTGGTCGCGCTCGACCAGGCCCTCATCGCGCGACTCGTCGAGGATGTGCGACACCTCCTGAGCGGTGAAGGCGGACGCGACCTCGTCCTTGGGCTCGACCCCGAACAACCGGATCAGTGCCTTGGACAGCCAGTCCATCGCGAAGATGACCGGCGCGACGACCCGCGACACCATGACGAGCGCAGGCACCAGGGCGACCGCAGACCGCTCGGGGCGGGCGATGGAGATGTTCTTCGGGATCATCTCGCCGTAGACGACGTGGAGGAACACGACGATCGCGAGCGCCAGGACGAGCGCCACTGCGTCGGCGACGACCTCCGAGACGCCGAGCCGCTCGGCCACGGGCACGAGAGCGGAATGCAGCGCCGCCTCGGACACCGCCCCGAGCAGCACCGAGCACACGGTGATGCCGAGCTGCGCCGTGGCGAGCAGCAGGCCGGTGCGCTTCAGCGCGTGCAGCGCCACCGCCGCCCGCTTGCTGCCCTGATCGGCCAGCGGCTCGAGCTGGCTGCGACGCGCTGACATCGCGGCGAACTCGGCGCCCACGAAGAAGGCGTTCGCCGCCAGCAGGGCGACGGTGATGAACAGGACGCTCCAGCCGCTCACGACTCGTCCTCGCCCGTGTCGTCGGGGCGTGCTCGACCGCCGGTGCTGCGCGTTGGCGCGGCACGGGAGCAGTCGCCGTCGCCGTCGCCGTCCTCGTCGTCGCCGCCGTCGTTGTCGTTGTCGTCGTCGCCGCCGTCGTCGTCGCCGTCGCCGTCGTTGTCGTGGGCGCCGTCGGCGTCGCGCTCGAGGCGCACCCGGTCCACACGCTGACCGTCCATGTCGACGACCCGGGCACACCAGCCGTCGACCGCGACGGCGTCACCGACGGTCGGCACCCTGCCCAGGGTCGCCATCACCCAGCCGCCGACGGTCTCGTACGCCGGGCCGTCCGGGATCGCGACACCGACCCGGGCCCGCACCTCGTCGGGTCGCCACAGCCCCGGCACGGTCCAGGCCCCGTCGCGCAGCTGGCGCCCGGTGGTCTGCGAGCGGTCGTGCTCGTCGTTCACCTCGCCGACGATCTCCTCGACGAGGTCCTCGAGGGTGACGACCCCGGACGTGCCGCCGTACTCGTCGACCACGACCGCGAGCTGCATGCCGCCCTGCCGCAGCTGGAGCAGCAACGGGTCGAGGCGCAGCGTCTCGGGCACGAGCACCACCTGCACCATCAGCGCCGACACCGGCACATCGGTGCGCCGGTGGAACGGCACGGCGATCGCCTTCTTGACGTGCACGATGCCGTCGATGTCGTCCCAGTCGGCCCCCACGACCGGGAACCGGGAGTGCCCCGTGCGACGGGCCAGGGCGATGAGGTCGGCTGCCGTCGCGGTGCGCCCGATCGAGGTCGCCCGCGAGCGCGGCGTCATCACGTCGGCGGCGGTCTGGTCACCGAACCCCAGGGATGCCGTCACCAACCGGGCCGTGCCGCGGTCGAGCGTCCCGGCCTCTGCGGAGGTGCGCACCAGTGACGCGAGCTCGGCCGGGCTGCGGGCGGCGGACAGCTCCTCCTGCGGCTCGATGCCCAGGGCGAGCAGGGTGCGGTTCGCCACCCCGTTGAGCAGCAGGATCATCGGCTTCATCGCGACGCCGAACCATCGCACCGGCGCGGCCGCGACCTTCGCCGTGGCCAGCGGCAGCGAGACGGCCAGCGTCTTGGGCACCATCTCTCCCACGATCATCGAGAAGACCGTGGCGAGAAGCATGGCCAGCACGGAGGAAGTCGACGAGGCGGCCGACTGCGACAGCCCGGCCGACTGCAGCGGCCCCAGCAGCAGTGCGCCGATCGACGGGCTCGCGATGAATCCCAGCACGAGGGTGGTCAACGTGATGCCCAGCTGGCACGCCGAGAGCTGGGTCGAGAGCCTGCGGTGCGAGGTGAGCACCGACCGGGCCCCGGGTTCACCCGCGTCGACGGCCCGTTGCACGGCCGGTCGGTCGAGCGCGACGAGCGAGAACTCGGCCGCCACGAACAGGGCCGTGCCCACGGTGAGGACGACGCCGAGGAGCAGCAGCAGCCATGGGGTCATGATCGGACCATCGTATGGGGAGCGCGCGTCGTTCCAGGCCGTCGCCGGTCCCCCTCCGGTGGGACCCGGGTCCACCGGGGGGTTGACCCCCACGTCACGGGTGCCTGCAAGGATCGGGGCATGACACCACGAGGTACCAGATGAGCACGACCACCGCGACGGGTGCGCGCATAGAGATCCGGGGGCTGACCAAGCGCTTCGGGTCCTTCGTCGCGGTCGACGACCTGAGCTTCGAGGTCGAGCCCGGCCGCATCACCGGCTTCCTCGGCCCGAACGGCGCCGGCAAGACCACGACCCTGCGGATGCTGCTCGGTCTCGTCCACTCGACGAGCGGCACCGCCACCATCAACGGGAAGCGCTACGTCGACCTCCCGGCCCCGCAGTCCACCGTGGGCGCGGCCCTCGAGGCCACGAACTTCCACCCCGGCCGCAGCGGGCGCGACCACCTGCGGGTGCTGGCCGACGCCGGCTCGATCCCGCACACCCGGGTCGACGAGCTGCTCGAGCTGACCGGCATCCCGGCAGCGGCGCGCAAGCGCGCCGGTGAGTACAGCATGGGCATGCGCCAGCGCCTCGGCCTGGCCGCCGCGCTGCTCGGCGACCCGCAGGTGCTGGTGCTCGACGAGCCCTCGAACGGCCTGGACCCCGAGGGCATCCGCTGGCTACGTGGGTTCCTGCGCCACCTCAGCCACGAGGGCAAGACGATCCTGATCTCCAGCCACCTCCTGCAGGAGGTGGAGCAGACCGTCGACGAGGTCGTCATCATCGCCAACGGGCGGCTGGTGCGGGCCGGCGTGATGGCCGACCTGCACGGCACCCCGGGCGCCATCGTGCGCACGTCCGACCGCGAGCGCCTCGCTGGGGCGCTGCGCGTCGCCGACGTCACGAGCGCGCCCGGCGAGGACGACACCCTGGTCGCCGACACCACCGACCTGCGGCTCGTCGGCGACGTCGCGCTGCGGGCCGGGCTGCCGATCTACGGCCTGGAGCCCAAGCGGGCCGACCTCGAGGCCCTGTTCTTCGAGCTCACCGAGGGCACCAACCGCAACGAGTCGTCCGGGGGCGCCCCCGCCGAGCAGGATGCCGTGACCGGCCAGGAAGGAGCGACCCTGTGATCCCCGCGGTCCGCAGCGAGTTCCGCAAGTTCTTCTCCACCCGCCTGTGGTGGGGCATGGCCATCGCGATCTTCGTCGCCGGCGCCGCCCTGTCGGCGCTGTTCGGGTTCCTCCTCACCATCGACCTCCCGGACGCCGGTGGCGCCGGTGGCGTCCCCACGGGTGACGCCACCCAGATCGCCAGCACCGTCTACACCGGCGGGCTGTCGGTGGGGTACCTCCTGCTCCTCACGATCGGCGTGCTCCAGATCGGGTCGGAGTACCGCCACAAGACGATCTCCGGCACGTTCCTCGCCACCCCCAAGCGGCTGCGCGCGATGCTCGCCAAGGTCGTGGCCCTGCTCGGCATCGGGGTGATCTACGGGCTGATCAGCCTGGTCGGTTCCGTCATCGTCGGGTCGATCGTGCTCAGCCTGCGCGACCAGGACGCCTTCCCCTCGGGCACCATCGTGCGCACCCTGGCGCTCAGCCTGCTCGTGCTCGGTCTGTGGGCTCTCATCGGCCTCGGCATCGGCATCCTCATCCCCAATCAGGTGGCCGCCCTGCTGATCGGTGTCGGTGTCGCCTGGATCGTCGAGCCGCTCATCGGCTTCGCGATGACCTTCTGGGAGTTCGGGCGCGAGCACGTCGCCCAGTTCCTGCCGACCTCGGCGACCAACGCCGTCGTCAACGCCGTCGCGAACAACCCCGACGAGGTGCGCCTCGAGTGGTGGGGCGGCGCCCTGGTGCTCGCGACGTACGCGGTGGTGCTCGCGGGCTTCGGCATCTGGCGCACGACCCGGGCCGACATCAGCTGACGCAGGGCGGCCCCGCTGGGGCCGATGGACGGACGTCGAGCACGACGGCCGGTCCGCCGAGGCTCCGGCGGACCGGCCGTCGCAGCGCGCCCACCACTCGCCCCTCCGACGGCGTGCCGTGCGAGCAGCGGGGATAGGCTTGGTCAGTCCCACCCCTCGACATCGACGAGCCGAGAAAGAGGCGCATCCTCCGTGGCAGAGCAGTCCCCGTCCAGCGACCCCCTGTCCGCATTCGGACCCAACGAGTGGCTGGTCGACGAGCTGTACGAGCAGTACACGAAGGACCGCAACAGCGTCGACCGGGCGTGGTGGGACTTCTTCAGGGACTACACGCCGGGTGAGGGCGCGCTCGGTCGCGACGCGGCCGCTGCCGCACGCCGCGCGGCTGAGGCCACGCCGCCCCGACCGAGCAACGGCGCACCAGCCGGCGCACCGGGAAGCGGCGCTCCGGCCAAGGCACCCACCCGCGCTGCCGCCCCGGCCCCGGCCCCGGCCGCCCGAGCAGCGGCCGCCCCGTCGGCACCGGCACCGGCATCCACCCCGGCCACCCCGGCCGCCCCCGAAGCGAGGGAGGCGCCGTCCACGCGCCGCGAGCCCGCGGCATCCGTTCCCCCGAAGCCGCGCGAGGCCGCGACCCCCAAGGCGTCCGGCCCGCTGAACGACTCCAGCGAGACTCCCATCCGGGGCGCCAGCGCCCGCGTCGTCACCAACATGGAGTCCTCGCTCCAGGTGCCCACCGCCACCTCGGTGCGTGCGGTGCCCGCGAAGCTGCTGATCGACAACCGCATCGTCATCAACAACCACCTGGCCCGCAGCCGCGGCGGCAAGGTCAGCTTCACGCACATCATCGGCTTCGCCCTGGTCAAGGCGCTGGGCGTGCTGCCCCAGATGAACAACGGCTTCGGGCACGACGAGCGGGGCAAGCCGGTGCTCGTCTCCCCCGCCCACGTCAACCTCGGTCTGGCCATCGACCTGGCCAAGCCCGACGGCACCCGCCAGCTGCTCGTGCCGTCGATCAAGGCCGCCGAGACCATGGACTTCGCCCACTTCTGGACGGCCTACGAGGACATGGTCAAGAAGGCCCGCGGCGGCAGGCTCACCGTCGAGGACTTCCAGGGCACCTCGATCTCGCTGACCAACCCCGGCACCATCGGCACCGTGCACTCGGTGCCGCGCCTGATGCAGGGCCAGGGCACGATCATCGGCGTCGGGGCGCTGGAGTACCCCGCCGTGTGGCTCGGGGCGAGCCTGGAGACCCTCAACCGCAACGCCGTGAGCAAGATCCTCACGCTCACGAGCACCTACGACCACCGCATCATCCAGGGCGCCCAGTCCGGCGACTTCCTGCGCACGGTCCACGCGCTGCTGCTCGGCGAGCACGGCTTCTACGACGAGATCTTCGAGAGCCTGCGCATCCCCTACGAGCCGATCCGCTGGGTGCGAGACGTCGACACCTCGCACGACGACGACATCAACAAGGTCGCCCGCGTGCAGGAGCTCATCCACGCCTACCGCGTGCGCGGCCACCTGATGGCCGACACCGACCCGCTGGAGTACAAGCAGCGTCGCCACCAGGACCTCGACGTCACCACGCACGGCCTGACCCTGTGGGACCTCGACCGCACCTTCGCCACCGGGGGGTTCGGCGGCCAGCCGTTCCTCAAGCTGCGCAAGATCCTGGGCATCCTGCGGGACTCGTACTGCCGCACCATCGGCGTCGAGTACATGCACATCCAGGACCCCGAGCAGCGCGACTGGATCCAGAGCAAGATCGAGGTGGGCTACGCCAAGACCACCCGCGAGGAGCAGCTGCGCATCGTGCGTCGCCTCAACGCCGCGGAGGCCTTCGAGACCTTCCTGCAGACCAAGTTCGTCGGGCAGAAGCGCTTCTCGCTCGAGGGGGGCGAGTCGGTGATCGCCCTGCTCGACCGCGTGCTCTCGCTCGCGGCTGGCGACGACCTCGACGAGGTCTGCATCGGGATGCCGCACCGCGGCCGCCTCAACGTGCTGGCCAACATCGCGGGCAAGTCGTACGGGCAGATCTTCCGCGAGTTCGAGGGCAAGCAGGACCCCCGCTCGGTGCAGGGCTCGGGCGACGTGAAGTACCACCTCGGCACGGAGGGCACCTTCACCGCCGAGGGCGGCAAGACCACCAAGGTCTACCTGGCCGCCAACCCCTCGCACCTCGAGGCGGTCAACCCGGTGCTCGAGGGCATCGTGCGGGCCAAGCAGGACCGCCTCAACCTTGCCGGCGAGGACTTCACGGTGCTGCCCGTGCTCATGCACGGCGACGCGGCGTTCGCGGGCCAGGGTGTGGTCGCCGAGACCCTCAACCTCTCGCAGCTGCGCGGCTACCGCACCGGCGGCACCGTGCACGTCGTGATCAACAACCAGGTGGGCTTCACCACCTCACCGAGCAGCTCACGCTCCTCGACCTACTCCACCGACGTCGCCCGGATGATCCAGGCGCCGATCTTCCACGTCAACGGCGACGACCCCGAGGGCTGTGTCCGGGTGGCCGAGCTGGCCTACGAGTTCCGCAAGGAGTTCCACAAGGACGTCGTCGTCGACATGGTGGGCTATCGCCGCCGCGGCCACAACGAGGGCGACGACCCGTCGATGACCCAGCCGCTGATGTACAACCTCATCGAGGCCAAGCGCAGCGTGCGCAAGCTCTACACCGAGTCACTCATCGGCCGTGGTGACATCACCGTCGAGGATGCCGAGGCCGCGCTGCGCGACTACCAGCAGCAGCTCGAGCGGGTGTTCGTCGAGACCAGGGCCGCCCTGAAGGAGGCCGAGCTCGAGGCCGCCGACGCCAGGCACTCCGGCACCGACGTCGCCGGCCACACCGGCCTGGAGCCGCCGCGCGCCCAGGCCCCCTACGCCGACGCCACGACCCATTCCTCCACCGAGACGGCGATCAGCACCGGAATGCTGCACCGGCTCGGCGACGCGTTCGTCGACGTGCCCGACGGTTTCACGGTGCACCCCAAGCTGCGCCAGATGCTCGAGAAGCGTGCACTCAGCGCGCGCGAGGGTGGCATCGACTGGGGCACCGGCGAGCTTCTCGCCTTCGGGTCGATGCTCATCGAGGGCACCCCCGTGCGGCTCGCCGGGCAGGACAGCCGTCGCGGCACCTTCGTGCAGCGGCACGCCGTGCTCATCGACAAGCAGAACGCCGCCGAGTGGACCCCGCTGCTCTACCTCGGTGAGGGGCAGGGCAAGTTCTGGGTCTACGACAGCTTGTTGTCCGAGTTCGCCGCCATGGGGTTCGAGTACGGCTACTCCGTCGAGCGGCCCGACGCGCTCGTGCTGTGGGAGGCGCAGTTCGGCGACTTCTTCAACGGCGCGCAGACCATCGTCGACGAGTTCATCTCCAGCTCGGAGCAGAAGTGGGGCCAGCGTTCCTCGGTCGTGCTGCTCCTTCCCCATGGCTACGAGGGCCAGGGCCCCGACCACTCCTCGGCCCGCATCGAGCGCTTCCTGACGATGTGCGCCGAGAACAACATGACCGTGTCGTACCCCTCGACCCCCGCGTCGTACTTCCACCTGCTGCGCCGCCAGGCCTACGCGAGGCCCCGTCGCCCGCTCATCGTGTTCACCCCGAAGTCGATGCTGCGCCTCAAGGCCGCGAGCAGCGCCCCCGAGGACTTCACGACCGGCAGCTTCCGGCCTGTCATGCCCGACCTCGGCACCACCAGTGAGGTCTCCCGGGTGCTCATCGCGGCCGGCAAGGTGGTCTACGACCTCCTCGCCGAGCGCGAGAGGCGCGGCGACACCTCGACGGCGGTGCTGCGGCTCGAGCAGTACTACCCGCTGCCCGCCTCCGACCTCGCCAAGGAGCTCGCGACGTACCCCGGCGCCGAGGTGGTGCTCGTTCAGGACGAGCCGAAGAACCAGGGCGCCTGGCCCTTCCTCGCCCTCAACCTTCCCGAGGCCCTGGCCGAGCACGGCGAGAACCGGGCGCTTCGGGTGATCTCGCGCGCGCCGTCGGCGTCCCCGTCCACGGGCTCGACGAAGAAGCACCAGGCCGAGCAGGCCGACCTCGTCGCGCAGGCGTTCGACCGGTGACCGCGGGTCTGCGAAGCGGGCGCCTCGCGGACGGGTAGCCTCGCAGCGTGTACTTCACGGACCGCGGCATCGAGGAGCTGCACACCCGTCGCGGTGACGAGGAGGTCACCTTCGACTGGCTGGCGGAGCAGCTGCGCACGTTCGTGGACCTCAACCCCGACTTCGAGGTGCCCGTGGAGCGGCTCGCCACGTGGCTGGCCCGGCTGGACGACGAGGACGAGTGAAGGACCAGATGACTGACGAGCTGTTCGACGACGACCCCTCGCCGATTGAGTTCCGCCCCAGCCTGGACGCCCAGGTGGTGCCCGAGGGCCTGCGCGACCTCGCCCTGGTCTTCCTCGGCGCCTCCCTGGTCGCCGGTGTGGGCGACCCCAAGGGCCAGGGCTGGGTCACCCGGGTCGTGGGACGCACCCAGCACCCCGACCTCGAGCTCACGGCCTACAACCTGGGCGTGCGCGGCGACACCTCCGCCGACGTGCTGCAGCGCTGGGCCACCGAGGTTCCACGGCGCTGGGCCGGGCGCACCGAGCGCCGGGTCGTGCTCTCGGTCGGCACCAACGACGTGCTGCAGGGCATCACGCTGGCCCGACACCGGCTCAACCTCGCCAACCTGCTCGACGACGCCAGCACCTCGGGCGTGGGCACCTTCGTCGTCAGCCCACCGCCCACCGACGACCCCGAGCTCAACGAGCGCCTCGAGGTGCTGGTCGACGCGCAGTCCGACGTCTGCGCCCGCCGTGGTGTGCCGTTCGTCGACTGCTTCGCCCCGCTCCTGGGTCACGACCAGTGGCGCACCGACCTCGCCGCGAGCCGGATCGAGCACCACCCGGGGCAGGCCGGCTACGGGCTGATCGCCTGGCTGGTGCTGCACAACGGCTGGACCGACTGGCTCCAGATCTCCTGACCGCGCAGGAGGCAGGCCCGCGCGGCGGGTCAGCCCGGGGCGCTCACGAACTCACGCACCAGCGCCGCGAACCGCTCGGGGTCGTCGAGGTGCGGGAAGTGCCCAGCCCCCTGGAACAGCTCGACCCGGCAGTTCTGGATCGAGGACGTGGCCGAGGCGGCGTGCCAGGCCGGGATCATCCGGTCCTTGGTGCCCCACACGACGAGGGTGGGGATCGGGGTCGAGTTCGGCAGGTAGTCGTGGGCGCTGACGCTCTGGCCGCCCGGGTCGATGACCGCCCGGGTGGTCGCGAGGAAGGCGCGCCGGGTGTCGCCGTCGCCGAGCGAGGTGAAACCTCTCCAGACCTCGCGGACGTCCGGTCCCGGCTGCAGCCCGACCGACCCGAGCAGCTTTCCGGCAGTGGCGATCCGGCCGCGCATCCACCCCGAGGCGATGACCGGCAGCACGTACTCCGCCCCCGGTAGGGTCGCGGACCGCAGCAGCGGGCTGACCTCGCGCCCGAGGCCACCGCTGGCCACGAGCACCAGCCGCTCGACGCGCTCGGGGAACAGGTAGGAGAACACCATCGCGATGCCCCCGCCCAGCGAATGGCCGACGAGGGTGACCTGCTCGACTCCCAGACTGTCGAGCAGGTCGCGCAGGGTGGCGGCGTGCGCCCCGAGCGAGTAGTCACCGACGGGCTTGGCCGAGTCACCGTGCCCGAACAGGTCGGGCACGACCAGCCGGTGGTCGTCGTCGAGCACGTCGACCAGGTGGGCCCACTGCTTCTGGGAACCGAGGATGCCGTGGATGAACAACAGCACCGGCCCCGTGCCGCTGTCGGAGTAGGAGAAGGCGTGACCGTGCAGGGTGACCGTGTGCTCGGCAGACGTCGCGCTCACGGCGATCTCCTCGGGGTGGGCGGGTGGATCGTCTCCATGTTACCGCTCGGTCCGGCCGCGACCCGCGTGCGCATGCCCACATCCTCCGGCTCCTGCTCAGAGCGTGAAGACGACCTTTCCGGAGACCGATCCGGTTACCATCCGCTCGAAACCCGCGCGGGCGTCGGCGAGCGGGCGCACCGAGTCGACCTGCGGCTCGATGCCGGCATCGACGACGAACCGGGCGAGGCGCTCGAGCTCGTCGCGAGAGCCCATGGTCGACCCGACGACGCGCAGCTGCTTGAAGAAGATCTTGGTCAGCTCCGCCTTGGCCGGGGCGTCGCCCGAGGTGGCACCGGAGATGACGACCGTGCCCCCCGGCCGCAGGCTGTTGACCGAGTGCGACCAGGTGGCCGCCCCCACGGTCTCCATGACGGCATCGACCCGCTCGGGCAGCCGCGCGCCGTTCTCGAAGGCCCGGTCGGCACCCAGCGCCAGCGCGTGCTCACCCTTGGCGGCATCCCGGCTGGTGACCCACATGCGGATGCCGGCCGCGGTGCCGAGCTGCACCAGCGCCGTCGCGACCCCGCCGCCCGCGCCCTGGACCAGCACGGTGCCGCCGGGCTGCACGCCGGAGTTGGTGAACAGCATCCGGTAGGCGGTCAGCCAGGCGGTGGGCAGGCAGGCTGCGTGCTCCCAGGACAACCCCTCGGGCTTGAGCACGACGTTGTGCCGGGGAACGGCCACCACCTCGGCCAGGGTGCCGTCGTGCACCTCGCTGAGCAGGCTGCGGCGCGGGTCGAGCGTCTCGTCGCCGGCCCACCCCGCGGACGCGATCACGGCGTGCACGAGCACCTCGTTGCCGTCGGCGTCGACGCCGGCTCCGTCGCAGCCCAGCACCATGGGCAGCCGGTCGGCCGGTAGACCGACCCCCCGCAGCGAGAACACGTCGTGGTGGTTCAGCGCGGTGGTGCGCAGCCGCACGGTGGTCCAGCCCTCGGGCACCTGCGGTTCGGCGCGTTCGCCGACCTCGAGGCCGGAGAGCGGGTCGGTGTCGGACTGGCTGACGCAGGTGACGGCGAGCATGCCGTCCAACCTACGGCCGAGGGCCCCTCCGCGGGGCCGCGGGGCTCACCCGGAGCGTTCCATGAGGAACCAGGTCGAGTCGTCGAGGGGGTGGACGGGGTCGCGATGGTAGGTGAAGCCGTAGTAGACCAGGCGCAGTACCGGGGTGGAGTCGAGGATCTCCCCGGCGAAGTCGCGCTTGAAGAGCGCGTGGTCGATGCCGCGGTAGCTGACCTCCACCGGTGACGGGTTGTAGTACTCGCACACCATGACCCACCTGCTCGAGGCCTCGGTCAGGGCGCGGTAGGCATCCGGGAGCCGCTCGGGTGCCACGTGGATGAGCACTCCCTTGGTGAACGTGAGGTCATGGGTCCGATCGACGGCACGGTCGGTCAGCGAACCCACCTCGACCGTGGCACCGCCCCAGGCGGGTGACCTCGGCGTTGATCTCCACCCCGTGCAGAGCGGCGTCCGGCAGCAGCCCGCGCAGGGCCCGCAGGTTGTTGCCGGTGTTGCAGCCGAGCTCGAGGACCGAGGTCACCGGGCCGGTGCGGGCGAGCACCTTGCGGAAGAGCTCCTTGTTGGCGGCCACGAGGTCGGTGCCCCGGTTGCGCAGCACGTACGCGGTCCCGAACTCCCCGGCCCACCGGCTCTCCTGTGCCGTCAACTCGTCGGCACCCATGAGTGCCATCCTAGATGGGCGTCCGCGCCGTGGTCACTGGCGCAGATGTTGTGCTCGCTCAGCGCGCGAGCACCGTGGGCGCCGCCCGGTGCAGCGCGTCGCGCCAGTGCGGCAGCGGGTCCAGGCCGGCGGCGGCCCACATGTCGTGCGCGAGCACGCTGTACGCCGGCCGTGGCGCAGGGAGCGGGTAGTCCTGCGTCGCGACCGGGTCGACCCGCTCGGGGTCGAGCCCCAGCTCCTCGAAGACCGCCCGCGCGAGCTCGAACCACGAGCACTCCCCCGCCCCGGTCGCGTGCCAGATGCCGAACGGTGCCGCTGCGTCGACGAGGCGCACGATGCCCTCGGCGAGGTCGACGGTCCACGTCGGCTGGCCCACCTGGTCGGCGACGACGGCAACCCGCTCCCGCTCGCCGGCGAGGCGCCGCATCGTGGCCGGGAAGCTCCTGCCCCGCGCGCCGTAGAGCCAGGCGGTGCGCACGACCCAGCTGCGCGGGCACTCGGCGCGCACTGCCCACTCACCCGCGGCCTTGGTGCGGCCGTACGCGCAGGCCGGGGCCACCGGTGCGTGCGCGTCATACGGCTGGCGCCCCTCCCCCGCGACGACGTAGTCGGTGGACAGCTGCACCATCGCGGCGCCCGCCACCCGCGCAGCCCGGGCCAGGTTCGCCGCACCGACGGCGTTGACCGCGAACGCGCGCGCCTCGTCGGTCTCGGCGGCGTCGACGGCCGTGTAGGCGGCGCTGTTGACCACGACGTCGTGACCGGCGACCTGCTCCATGCACCGGAGCGGGTCGAGGATGTCGAGCCCGGGCAGGTCGGCGCGGGTCACCGTGTGGCCCGCGGCCTCGAGCACCTCGCCGAGGTCCTGCCCGAGCATGCCGGCCGCGCCGGCGACGAACCACCGCGCCATCAGCGGGCCACGACCTGCTGGGTGCGGGCGTACTTCGCCTCGGTGGCGTCCTTCATCGGCCGCCACCAGTCCTCGTTGTCGCGGTACCAGTCGATGGTCGCCGCGAGCCCGTCGCGGAAGCTGCCGTAGCGGGGCGTCCAGCCGAGCTCGCTGCGCAGCCGGCCGGCCTCGATGGCGTAGCGCAGGTCGTGGCCGGCCCGGTCGGTGACGTGGTCGTAGGCGTCCTGCTGCTGGCCCATCAGCTCCAGGACGAGGCGCACGACGTCACGGTTGTTGACCTCGCCGTCGGCGCCGATGAGGTAGGTCTCGCCGATGACGCCCTGGTCGACGATCGTCCACACCGCCGCGTTGTGGTCGTCGACGTGGATCCAGTCGCGCACGTTGCGGCCGGTGCCGTAGAGCTTGGGCCGGATGCCGTCGATGACGTTGGTGACCTGGCGCGGGATGAACTTCTCGACGTGCTGGCGCGGGCCGTAGTTGTTCGAGCAGTTCGAGATCGTGGCGCGCAGGCCGAAGGACCGCACCCACGCCCGCACCAGGAGGTCGGAGCCCGCCTTGGTCGACGAGTACGGGGAGCTCGGGTTGTACGGGGTCTCCTCGGTGAACTTCCTCGGGTCGTCGAGCTCGAGGTCGCCGTAGACCTCGTCGGTGGAGATGTGGTGGTAGCGCACGTCGTGGCGTCGCGCGGCCTCGAGCAGCGTGTAGGTGCCGACCAGGTTGGTGCGCACGAAGGGGCTGGGGTCCTCGAGCGAGTTGTCGTTGTGCGACTCGGCGGCGAAGTGCACGACGACGTCGGCGCCGGCGACGAGCGGGTCGACCAGCCCGGCATCCGCCACGTCCCCCTCGACGAAGGTGATCCGGTCCATCGCGCCGTCCAGGGATGCCGTCGAGCCCGCGTACGTGAGCGCGTCGAGCACGGTCACCTCGGCGTCCGGCCGGGTGGCGAGGGTCAGGTGGACGAAGTTGCTGCCGATGAAACCGGCCCCACCGGTGACGAGAACCCTCATGCGCGAAAGGGTATCGGCCGGCGCAGGGGCCGGAGGCCGAGCGCAGGGGTCAGCGGGCGCCACCGGGACGCGGGGCGTGCTCGATGCAGGTCCGGGCTGTCGGCCTCGCCTCGAGCCGCGGCACACCGATCGGCCGGTGGCACACCTCGCAGACCCCGTAGGTGCCCCCCAGCAGGCGCGCGTCGGCCGCGTCGAGCTCCGCCAGGTGGGCTCGGGCGAGGTCCGCAGACCCGGACAGCTGGGCGCGCTCGAAGGCGATGGTCTGCCCCTCCGGGTCGTGCTCGTCGTCGGCGTTGGAGTCGCGCGAGGCGGCCATCAGGGCGGCCAGGTCGTCGTCGGTGCGTTCCAGGCGCGCCAGGACGGCGGCGCGCTCGGCCGCCAAGCGCGCGGCCACGTCTCCCGGGCGAGGCGCCGTCGGCTCCGGGGCACTGTCGCCGTTAGGCTCGATTCCCATGAAAGGGATCATCCTCGCCGGCGGCTCGGGCACCCGGCTGCACCCCATCACCCGGGGCATCTCCAAGCAGCTCATGCCGGTCTACGACAAGCCGATGGTCTACTACCCGCTGTCCACGCTGATGATGGCCGGCATCCGCGAGGTGCTCGTCATCACCACGCCCCAGGACGCCGAGCAGTTCGTGCGGCTCCTCGGCGACGGGCGTCAGTGGGGCGTCGAGATCACCTACGCCGTGCAGCCCAGTCCCGACGGACTGGCCCAGGCCTTCGTCATCGGCGCCGAGTTCATCGGTGACGACGCCGTCGCCCTCGTGCTCGGCGACAACATCTTCTACGGCACCGGCCTGGGCACCGCCCTGCGCGAGCTCACCGACGTGCGCGGTGGCCACATCTTCGCCCATCACGTCAGCGAGCCCACCGCCTACGGCGTGGTCGAGTTCGACACCGATGGCCGGGTGCGGTCGATCGAGGAGAAGCCCGAGCACCCGCGCTCGAACTACGCGGTCCCCGGCCTGTACTTCTACGACAACGATGTCGTCGCGATCGCCCGCGACCTGACACCCAGCGCCCGCGGCGAGCTCGAGATCACCGCCGTCAACGAGGCCTACCTGCAGCGTGGTGACCTCGGCGTCACCGTGCTCCCGCGTGGAACGGCGTGGTTCGACACCGGCACCTTCGAAGGGCTGATGGACGCCAGCCAGTTCGTCCACGTCGTCGAGGCCCGCCAGGGCTACAAGATCGGCTGCGTCGAGGAGATCGCGTGGCGCGCCGGGTGGGTCGACGACGACACCTTCCGCCGCCTGGGCGACGAGCTGGTCAAGTCCGGCTACGGGGCCTACATCCACGAGTGCCTGGCGCGCGGGAAGACCGGGCGCTGATGGACATCGAGCCCCTGTCGATCGAGGGCGCCCACGTCATCACCCCACGCCAGTTCCCGGACGAACGCGGGGTGTTCCTCGAGTCCTTCCGCGGCGACCGGCTCGCCGAGCACCTCGGCCACCGCCCGGACATCGTGCAGACCAACGTGTCGGTGTCCGCGCGCGGCACCGTGCGCGGCATCCACTTCGCCGACGTGCCGCCCGGCCAGGGCAAGTACGTGAGCGTGCTCTGCGGTGCGCTCGTCGACTACGTCGTCGACATCCGGATCGGGTCACCCACGTTCGGTCAGTGGGAGGCGGTGGTGCTCGACGCCGTCGACCGCCGCGCGGTCTACCTCTCCGAGGGGCTGGGGCACGCCTTCTGCGCCCTCGAGGACGGCACCACCGCGATGTACCTGTGCACCTCGACCTACGACCCCACCGCCGAGCACGGCATCCACCCGCTCGACGCCGAGGTCGGGCTCGTGCTGCCCTCGGGCATCGAGCCGCTGCTCTCCCCCAAGGACGACGCCGCGCCCTCGCTCTCGCAGGCCGCCGCCTCGGGACGCCTCCCGACGTATGCCGGGTGCACCGTCTGGGCGACGGCGCTCGCTCAGCGCTCGAACTGACGCTTCCGCGTCGCGCTCGGGGCGAGCGCCCGCACGGCCGCCGCCACTGCCTCCGCGACGCCCTCCTGGAACACCGAGGGCACGATGCAGTCGACGGTGGGCTCCTCGACGAGGTCGGCGATGGCGTGTGCCGCCGCCAGCTTCATCGCCTCGGTGATCCGGGTCGCGCCGGCGTCCAGGGCCCCGCGGAAGATGCCGGGGAACGCGAGCACGTTGTTGATCTGGTTCGGGAAGTCCGAGCGCCCGGTCGCGACCACTGCCGCGTGCCGTCGCGCCACGTCGGGGTGCACCTCGGGCGTGGGGTTGGCGAGGGCGAACACCATGCTGCGCGGCGCCATCGAGGCGATCTCCTCCTCGGGAACCTGCCCACCGGAGACCCCCACGAACACGTCGGCACCCTGGAGAGCCACGCCCAGCCCGCCGTTCAGGGCCCGCGGGTTGGTCGAGGCGGCGAGCCGGCTCTTGTGCCCGGTGAGGTCCTGGCGCTGCGCCGCGAGAATGCCGCGCGAGTCGCACACGACGACGTCGCGCACGCCGGCACGCTGGAGCAGTCGGGTCACGGCCACCCCGGCCGCGCCGGCGCCCGAGACGACCACCAACAGGTCGGGCACCTGCCGACCCAGCACCTTCGCGGCGTTGAGCAGGCCGGCGAGCACGACGATCGCGGTGCCGTGCTGGTCGTCGTGGAACACCGGGATGTCGAGCCGCTCCGAAAGCTGCTCCTCGATGTCGAAGCAGCGCGGCGCCGAGATGTCCTCGAGGTTGATGCCGCCGTACGACGGCGCGATCCGCGCGATCGCCTCGACCAGCTCCTCCACGGTGCCGGTCTCCATGACCACCGGCACGGCATCGATGCCGGCGAAGTGCTTGAAGAGCACCGCCTTGCCCTCCATCACCGGCATCGCCGCGAGCGGGCCGATGTCGCCGAGGCCGAGGACGGCGGTGCCGTCGCTGATGACGGCCACCGTGTTGCGGCGCGAGGTGTAGGTGGCGGCGAGCTTGGGGTCGACGGCGATGGCCTGGCAGACGCGGGCCACACCGGGGGTGTAGAGCAGGGCCAGGTCGGCCGCGTCGCGCAGCGGGTGGGTGGCGGCCGTCGCGAGCTTGCCGCCGACGTGGGCGCGGAAGACGGGGTCCTGGGGGTCGAAGAAGGCCCCCTCGGGGGTCTCGGCGGCGGAGGGGGAGGACGAGGTGGTGGTCATGACAGGACCCTTCGGGGGCTGAGGCGCCCGCGACGTATCGGGCGGGCGGCGGTCCGGGGACGACGCCGGGGCGGAGCGGCACACGCAGGGTTTCTGCATCTCGCAGGCCGAGGTGGTGGCCACTGCAACGCGGGGGGCCGACGCCGGTGCTGGTGGGCTCGGCGTCACCGTCATGGTGCCACGGCCACACCCTCGGGCGCCATCGATCCGACCCCGGTGTGACCCGGGTCGCGCCGGT
>JBBQNZ010000009.1:0-53777 GCA_038330415.1 Actinomycetales bacterium
CGGGCCTACGGCTTCCACTCCGCCAACGCCGCCCTCGCCCTGATCATGGTCACCCTCGGACCCATCGAACACGTCCTCCCACACGAGCGAGCCACACGCCCGGACCCCTAAATCGACCCACATTCATGCCGGGAGGCCCGAAAAGTGCCTCCCCCAGGTGCACCTGCGAGGCCTCCACCTGGTCCAGCGCCTTCTCGTACTCGGCGAGCTCTCGCACCAGCGCCTGGATGACCGGCACGTCACCCGGAACGGCGGCCCGGACCCGGGAGGAGGTGGGAGGGCGGCGGGAGGAGGCGGACGGCATACCGGGAAATGTACGCAGCGACGGCCACAATGGGGCGCATGACCACCACCCGGCGGATCGACACCTGGCTCACCGACATGGACGGCGTCCTCGTGCACGAGGACGACCCGATCGAGGGCGCGGCGGAGTTCATCGAGGCGCTCAAGGCGTCCGGCCGCGCGTTCCTCGTGCTCACCAACAACTCCATCTACACCCCACGCGACCTGCGAGCGAGGTTGCTGCGCAGCGGGATCGACGTGCCGGAGGAGGCGATCTGGACCTCGGCGCTCGCCACCGCAGACTTCCTCGCCGAGCAGCGGCCCGGCGGCACGGCCTACGTCGTCGGCGAGGCGGGGCTGACCACCGCACTGCACGACGTCGGCTACGTGATGACCGACCGCGACCCCGACTACGTCGTGCTCGGCGAGACCCGCACCTACTCGTTCGAGGCCATCACCAAGGCGATCCGGCTGATCGCCGGGGGTGCACGCTTCATCGCGACCAACCCCGACCCCAGCGGTCCCAGCGCCGCGGGCCTGCTACCCGCCACCGGCTCGGTCGCCGCCCTGATCAGCACCGCCACCGGGCGCCGGCCCTACTTCATCGGCAAGCCGAACCCGCTGATGATGCGCAGTGCGCTCAACCGGCTCGAGGCGCACTCCGAGACCACCGTGATGGTCGGCGACCGGATGGACACCGACATCATCAGCGGCCTCGAGGCGGGCCTGCGCACGGTGCTGGTCTCGACCGGCTCGACGCGGCCGGAGCAGGTCGAGCACTTCCCCTATCGGCCGACCCGCGTCGTCGACTCGATCGCCGACCTGGTGCCACTGGTCACGCTGCTGGCGCAGGAGGGCGTGGAGTGAGCACCGGTGACGTGCTGCACCTCGCCGAGGTCGCGCACTGGGACCAGGCGCTCAGCACCGGCGCGTACCACTGGTCCACGCTCGGGCGCACGCTCGAGGAGGAGGGCTTCATCCACTGCTCGACGCCCGAGCAGCTGCCGGGGGTGCTCTCCCGCTACTACGCGTCGTATGCCGGTGACCTCGTGCTGCTCACGCTCGACCCGGCACTGCTGAGTGCCCTGCTGCGCTGGGACGTCGTGAACGCAGTGACCGGAGAACGCTTTCCGCACGTCTACGGCCCCATCACCCCGGATGCCGTGACGCGCACCGAAGTGCTCCACCCGCCGCACGGCGTGGCCTGACCCTCGGCACCGCCGCGCGGCGGGCCCGGTGGCCGGCAGGTCAGCCGGCCGACTCGCCGTCGGGCACGAAGGCACGGTCCGGGTCGGCCTGCCCCTCAGTCTGGTCGTGATGTGCCTCCGCGAGGGCAGCCGTCAGCGACGCCACCCAGTACAGAGCCGTGGACTGCAGGTACAGCACGAACATGATGCCGATCGGCGCCGCCAGCGCACCGTACTGCGGCTTGGCGACCACGAGGTTCACCAGCAGGGCCATCGCCTGCTTGAGGACCTCGATGGCCACCGCGCCCACGGCGGCCCCGACGAGGCGTGGGGTCCGCGCCGGACGGATGCCCCCGAGCCGCCCGAGCACCAGGTACACGACCAGGAAGTCGAGGACGAAGGTCAGGACGACGGCGACCGTGCCGAGCAGGAACCGCGGGCCGTTCCACTGCAGTCCGAGCACCTCGAGGAGCCGGCCCGACAGGTTGGCCGTGAAGCTGGCGCTGACGAACGACAGCAGCACCAGGGGGGCCAGCACGAGGAACCAGCCGAAGGCCCACACCCGGACCCAGACGACATTCCGCGGGTTGTTCGGGGCGCCGTAGATCGCGTGGATGGAGCGGCTGGCGGCGAACACGGCACCGGTGGCGCCGTACAGCAGGCCGACCGCGCTGACGATGGAGGTGGTCTGACCGACGCTGCGCAGCTGCTCGGGGTCGATCCCGGTGCCGCCCAACAGCCCGGGGAAGGCCTGGGACAGCGCCTCGGTGATGTAGGCGGAGAGCTGGTCGGCCCCCAGCGCCGCCGTGAGGCCGTAGGCCAGCGTCAGGACGGAGAACAGCGCGAGGAAGAGGTAGTACGTGGTGCCGGCGGCGAGCAACGTCGCCCGCGAGTGGGTGAAGCGGATGCTGGTCCGTACGCCGAGGGTCAGCCCGGTGCCGACCGCACCCTCACGCGACTGGAGCAGGCGCACCCGCTCGGGCAGCTCCTTGACCGGCGGGTCGACGAGCTCGCCCGGGATGGGCAGGAGGATCTGGGCGCTCTCCACGGTGCGACCGTACTGGGCGACGGCGCTCGGCGCTGCAGCTCAGCATGCGATGTCCTACATCAGCGGGAACGCGTTGACGACGTGGTTCAGGTCGTCACAGACCCCCGACCCAGCGCCTGCCGGCCGGCGGGCGTCATCCGGCCCTGCGCCTCCAGGCGGTCGGCGATGGCAAGGTTGCGCTCGGACGTCGTGCCTCGCGAGCGCCGGGGCGTGAACTTCTGCAGGTAGGACCGCGAGTCGTTCCCCCGCCGGGTGCTCTCACTCCAGCCGTAGGCGATGCCGGCCTCGAGGAGGTCGTGGAAGCCGACCGACGGCACGTCGCTGGCCACCTTCTGCAGGCACACCCAGACGCCGGGGTGGGTCGCGTGGTGGACCTCCAGCCAGGACCACAGCTCTTCCCTCGTGGAGAAGGAGACGACGTCGAGCTCGTCGGGCATGGCGTCGAGGCTACGGCCTCCTTCAGACGCCACCCGACCCCGCGCTCAGTGCGCGATCGCGCTCGCGGGCAGGTCGAACCAACGCAGGTGCTCGAAGTCGGCGGACACGTCGGCGGGGTGCGCCGACAGGTCAGGCGGGGTGGCGGCCGCGAGGATCGCCGCGCCGTCGCGCAGGTGCTGCGCCAGCAGCTCCTCACCGCCGCGGGCGCCGGACCGCGGCACGACCATCGACCCGTCAGCGGCGTAGCCGACGTCAGCGAGGCGGATCGGCGGCTCGACCAGCCCGTCGCGGTGGCGCCAGCGCCCGGTGAGCGGGTCGAAGACGTAGTCGCCGAGCAGCCGCCAGCCGTCGCGCGCGACCAGGCGCACGGCATCCACGACGTAGTCGGCGACGGTGTCGGACAGGAAGTAGTTGAAGTTCACCCGCACCCAGCCGGGCTTGATGCCCTCGCAGCCGCCGGTGATCTCGCGCTCGAACTCGTGCGAGCGCTCGAGGTCGATGCCGAGCAGCCGGTGCCCGTAGGGACCGGCGCACGAGCAGCCGCCGCGCGACTGCACGCCGAACAGGTCGTTGAGCACCGCCACGACGAAGTTGTGGTGCAGCCAGTGGCCCGAGGGCGCCCGCACCACGAACGAGACGATCGACAGGCGCGGGGCGTCGAGGTTGCCGAGCACCTCGATGGCCGGCTCGTCGCGCCAGGCGTCGACGGCCCGGGCGAGCAGGCGCTCCTCGTGCGCCCGGATCGTCTCGACCCCCACGGCCTCCTTCAGCTGGAACACCAGCCCGGCCCGCACCGCCTCGATGATCGCGGGGGTGCCGCCCTCCTCGCGGTGAGCGGGGTCGACGAGGTAGGCGTGGTCCTCGGGGTTGACGTAGGCGACCGTGCCACCGCCGGGCACGACCGGCACCCGGTTGGTGAACAGCTCGCGCCGTGCGACGAGCACGCCGGGGGTCGACGGGCCGCCGATGAACTTGTGCGGCGAGAGGAAGATCGCGTCCTTGTACGCCAGCGGGTGGCTGGCGGGCGCGGTCATCTCGATGTCGACGTAGGGGGCGGCGGCGGCGAAGTCCCAGAACGCGAGCGCGCCGTGCTCGTGCAGCAGGGTCGAGATGCCGTAGGTGTCACTGACGATGCCGGTGACGTTCGAGGCCGCGCTGAACGAGCCGATCTTCAGCGGGCGGTCGTCGAACTCGGCGAGCCGCTCGCGCAGGTCGTCCAGGCACACCCCACCGTCGGCATCCTCGCGGATCGTCACGACGTCGGCGATCGACTCGCGCCACGGCACCTCGTTGGAGTGGTGCTCGTACGGGCCGATGAAGACCACCGGCCGCTGGTCGCGCGGGATCTGCTCCGACAGGTGCCAGCGGTCCTCGAGGTTAGAGGGGATGCGCAGCCCGAGCACCCCGATCAGCTTGTCGATCGCCCCGGTGCACCCCGAGCCCGCGAAGATCACCACGGTGTCGTCGTCGCCGTGCACGGCATGGCGGATGATGCGGCGGGCGTCCTCACGCAAGCGGGTGGTCTGCAGGCCGGTGCCGCTGCTCTCGGTGTGCGTGTTGGCGTAGCCGGGCAGCACCTCGTCGCGGATGAAGTCCTCGATGAAGGTGAGCGCACGACCGGATGCCGTGTAGTCGGCATACGTGACCCGTCGCCTCCCGTAGGGCGTGGTCATGACGTGGTCCTCACCGATGACGGACTCGCGAATGCGGCGCACCAGCGCCTCCTCGCGCGGCTCCGCTGCCGTGCGCTCAGCCATGCCCACAGGGTCTCACGCCCACCGACCCCCGACTTTGCAGGTGAGAAACCGCACCGAACCGGGTTTCCGCGGCGTGTTGCGCGGGCGCTCACCTACAAAGTCGGGAACCCAGGGGTGGTGTCGAAGGTTGGCGCGTGCATCCTCGTGCAGGTTTGCACTGCCGTGCACATCCACGTACCGTCGGTCGGGTGAACCTCCGGCCCAGCTCGACCAGCGACGGCTGCTCGCTGCGCACCCGCAAGCGCGCCGAGACCCGCAGCGCCCTGGTGCAGGCCGCCTACGCCATCGTGCGCGACGACGGTTTCGAGGGCCTCACCGCCGAGGCGGTGGCCGACCGGGCCGGCGTCTCGCGCCGCACCTTCTTCAACTACTTCCCGTCGGTCGAGTCGGTGCTCACCGCCAGCGTCACCGAGTTCTTCGACTCGGTCGGCGCCCGCCTCGAGGCGCGGCCCGTCGACGAGGACGTGCTCGACAGTGCGCTCGCCGTGGTGACCGACCCCGGCGACGGCGACCTCCTCGAGCGGATCGGCGTGCTCGCCGCGGCCGGCGAGGCCTCGCCCCACGCCCGCGGCCTGATCCTCGTCGAGCTGCACACCTGGCTCGACTGGCTCGAAGGCTGGCTGCGAAGCCGCCTCGCGCCCGGCGAGCCCCTGGTCACCGACCTCTACGTCGCCACCCTCGCCTCGAGCTTGGTGGCGGCGGCCGAGGCGGCGTTCCGTGTCTGGCTGCGCGACGGCGCCGCCACCGCGCACACCGGCGGCCCGGCATCCGACGACCCCGCCTCCCTCAGAGACTGCTTCACCGCTGCGATCGGCCACGTCCGCACCGGCCTCGACCCACGGCGCACCACCCTCCCCGCGACAACGCACTGACCCTCCCTCACCCACGAGAAGGCCCCGATGTCCTCCCTCCTGTACCGCCTCGGCCGCTGGTGTGCCGCCCACGCCTGGCGCACGCTGACCATCTGGCTCGTCCTGCTCGTGAGCATCGGCGCGCTCGCGGGCACCCTCGGCAAGCCGCTGACCAGCCAGATCTCCATCCCCGGCACCACCTTCCAGAAGGTCATCGACGGGCTGGGCCAGGAGATCCCCGAGGCAGCGGGCGGCGCCGGGACCGTGGTGCTGCAGAGCGCCGACGGCACACCCATGACCGACGAGCAGCGTGCGGCCGCCGAGCAGGTGTTCGCCACCTGGGGGCAGGTGCCGCACGTTAAGCGGGTCAACAACCCCTTCGAGGCCCAGGCCCAGCTCGACAAGAGCGCGACCGACCTCGCCGCGGCCGCCACCCAGCTCGAGGCCGGCCAGAAGCAGCTGGATGCCGGCAAGGCGCAGCTCACGCAGGGCCAGGGCCAGCTCGCGGGCGGCGAGGCGCTCATCGCCCAGCTGGAGGCCACCAACCCCAACGACCCGACCCTGCCCGGGCTGCGCGCCCAGGTGGATGCCGGCCGCCCCCAGCTGGAGAAGGCCAAGGCCCAGGTCGAGAAGGGCGAGGCCGACCTCGCCGCAGGCCGCGCTCAGCTCGAGGACGGCAAGGCCGTCGCCGCCGGCACCGCCGGCACCCGCCTGGTGACCAAGGACGGCACGCACGCCGTCGTCCAGATCCAGTTCGACGAGAACGCCCAGTCGGTGCCGGTCGACGACCGCGCGCTCATCCCTGCCCGTGGCGACGCCGCCCTCAAGGCCGCCGGCCTCACCGCCGCCTACAGCGTCGAGATCACCCAGGACACCTCGCTGATCGGGCCCGGCGAGGTGCTCGGCCTGACCGTCGCCCTGCTCGTGCTCGTCATCATGCTCGGCAGCCTCATCGCCGCCGGCCTGCCGCTGCTCGTCGCGCTGCTCGGCGTGGGTGTCGGCCTCGCCGGCGCGGTGGCCTTCACGGTGTTCACCGACCTCAACACGATGACGCCGTCGCTGGCCCTGATGCTCGGACTGGCCGTCGGCATCGACTACGCGCTGTTCATCGTCAACCGGCACCGCGGCAACATCCTGCGCGGTGACGACCTGCACGAGTCGATCGCTCGCTCCGTGGCCACCGCGGGCAGCGCCGTGGTCTTCGCCGGCACCACGGTCGTCATCGCCCTGGCCGCGCTGGTGCTCTCCGGCCTGCCGATCCTGGCCCAGATGGGCCTGGTGGCCGCGGCCACCGTCGCGGTCACCGTCGTCGTCGCGGTCACGGTCAGCCCGGCCGTGCTCGCGCTGATGAAGACCCGGGTGGTGTCGAAGCGCGGCTGGCGGGCCCACGGCTACGCGACGCCCGGCGACGCCGCGACCCGCAACGCGCCGGCCCACGAGCGCGAGGAGGAGCACGGCGGCTGGTACGTCGGCGCGGTCACCCGCCACCCGTGGCTGACCGTGGCCGGTGTCGTGGCCCTGCTCGGCGTCATGAGCATCCCGGTGCTGTCCCTGCGGATGGGCCTGCCCGACGGCGGCAGCGAGGCCACCGGCACCAGCGCCCACACGGCGTACACGACGATCGCCGACGAGTTCGGACCCGGCGTCAACGGCCCGATCATCGCGGTCGCGACCCTGCCCGAGCAGGACGCCCCCCGCACGGATGCCGAGGTGCTCGCCGCGCGCGCCGGCATCGCCACCGACCTGATGTCGGTCGACGGCGTGAGCAGCGTGCTGCCCTTCGGCGTCAGCGCGGACCGGTCGACGCTGGCGTTCCAGGTCGTGCCAACCACCGGCCCGGCCGAACCCGCCACCGTCGACACGGTCGAGGCCATCCGCTTCTCGGCCGACACCTACGGCCGGCACACCGGCACCGACATCGGGCTCACCGGCCAGACCATCGCCAACATCGAGATCTCACAGCGCCTGGGTGCTGCACTGCCCGCCTACCTCGTGGTCGTCGTCGGCCTCTCGCTGGTCATCCTGATGCTGGTGTTCCGATCGATCGTGGTGCCGGTCGTCGCCACGGCCGGCTTCCTGCTCTCGGTCGGTGCGGCGTTCGGCGCCACTGTGGCCGTGCACCAGTGGGGCTGGCTGGGCAGCGTGCTCGGGGTCAACCAGCCCGGGCCGCTGCTGTCGTTCATGCCGATCATCCTGATCGGGGTGCTCTTCGGCCTGGCGATGGACTACCAGATGTTCCTCGTCTCGGGCATGCACGAGGCCCGCTCGCACGGCCAGGACTCCCGCACCGCCGTGCGCACCGGGTTCGTGCACGGCGCCAAGGTCGTCACCGCTGCGGCGATCATCATGACCTCGGTGTTCCTCGGCTTCGCCTTCTCGCACCTGGTGATGGTGCGCCCCATCGGCTTCGGCCTCGCAGTGGGCGTGCTCGTGGATGCCGTGCTGGTGCGGATGACGCTGACCCCGGCGGTCATGCACCTGCTCGGCGACCGCGCTTGGTACCTCCCGCGCTGGCTCGACCGGCTGCTGCCCGACCTCGACGTCGAGGGGGTCAAGCTCGCCGAGCGCCTGGAGTCGGGCGCGCTGGGCGGTGTCTCCACGGCATCCCGGCCGGGCGAGCCGGCGGAGTCCGGTGCGACGGGTGAGTCCGGTGCGACGGCGGAGCCGGACGCCGAGCCGGAGCGCGAGGAGACCCGGCCCGCCCGGGTCTGACCGCCAGGACTCGCACCTCGTGCGACGTACGCACGGTTCTCGCACGCTCCGGCGGTCAGAACCGTACGCACGTCGCACGAGGTCGTGGTGGGGAACCCATACGGCAGGCACCAGAGGCGCACAGCCTGCACATAGGCACGGCCCCCACGGTGGAGGTGTTACGACGTACCCCACCCAGGAGGCCCCGATGTCCACCACCCCCCGTGCCCTCGGCCGGGCCAAGGCCCTCACCGCCGGCGCCATGCTGGTGGCCGCGGTCGCCACCGGCGGGGTGGCCCAGCACCTCGCCGACGCCCAGGCCACGACCGCCGCCGCGGGCGCCGCCAGCACTGGCGACTCCGGCACCTCGCCGGCCACGTCGTCGGACAACGGCGCGGCCACGTTGGCAGGCACGTCGTCCGACGACGATGACAGCTCGTCGTCCGACGACGACTCCAGCTCGTCGTCCTCCTCCTCGAGCGGCACCTCAGGCGCCACGTCGAACGGCTTCTCGGCGCCTGCCCCCGTCGCTCCAGCCCAAGCCCCGGCCCAGTCGAGCACCAACGGCTCCTGACGACATGACAACGCTCACCAACGGTGCGGGCACACCGGCAGGCATCGCCGCGCTGCCGACGCTGCCGACGCTACCGACGCTACCGAGCCTGCGGCATTCCGAAAGTCCCTGTGCCACAGCCGTACCCGACGTGACCTACGACGCGGCGGATGCCGTGGGCACCGAGTTCTGGGCGATCGGCGCCACCGTGCACCTCCTGGTCACCGACCCGCGCTCCCTCGCGCCTGCCACGGACCTGCTCCGGCGCCACCTCGAGGACCTCGACCTGGCGGCCAGCCGGTTCCGCCTCGACTCCGAGGTCTGCCGGCTCGCGGCCGCGGCCGTCGACGGAGCCGCGCACCTCCAGGCCTCACCGGTGCTGGCCGGCTCGGTGCGGGCCGCCCTGCACGCGGCCCGGATCACCGACGGGCTGGTCGACCCCACGGTCGGCGCCGCCGTCGTCGTGAGCGGCTACGACGCCGACATCGACGTCGTGCGCGCCCGCAGCGGCCCCAGCGGCACGGCCACCGGTGGCGGCGCAGCCGTCCCCGGCTGGCGGTCGGTGACCATCGACCCCGACGGCCTGCTCACCGTGCCGCGCGGCTGCCTGCTCGACCTCGGTGCCAGCGCCAAGGCCCACGCCGCCGACGTCGCGGCCGGCCGGATGGCCGCCCGCCTGCCCGGCGGGTTCCTCGTCAACCTCGGCGGCGATATCGCCCTGTCCGGTGACACCCCGCGCGACGGCTGGAGCATCTCCGTCGACGGCTCCACCGCCCCCGGCCGCGAGGTCGTGGCCCTGGTCTCCGGGCAGGCCATCGCGACCAGCTCCACCCGCCTGCGCACCTGGCCCGGCACCGACGGCGAGCTCCGCCACCACATCGTCGACCCCCGCACCGGGCGCACCGCACCGGCGCTCTGGGCCGAGGTCACCTGCGTGGCCGCCACCGCCCTCGAGGCCAACGCCGCCTCGACCGCTGCCGTCGTGCTCGGCGCCGATGCTCCCGCCTGGCTGGCCGCACACGGCATCCCCGCCCGGCTCGAGCGCCTCGACGGCCGGGCCGTGCACACCCCCGGCTGGCCCACCCCGGCAGCGGAGGCGACGCCATGAACGAGCTGCTGTGGTACGTCTCACGGGCCACCGGGCTGGTCAGCCTGGCCCTGCTGACCGTGGTGCTCGTGCTCGGGGCGGTCACCTCCGGCCGCCGCGCCCCCCACGGCGAGCGCGCCACCGTGCTGATGGGCCTGCACCGCTGGCTCTCGCTCGGCATGGTCGCCTTCCTCGGCGTGCACGTCGCCACTGCGGTCGCAGAGACGTTCGTGTCGATCGACGCCATCTCCGCGATCGTGCCCTTCACGAGCAGCTACGAGACGCTCTGGGTCGGCCTGGGCACCGTCGCGGTCGACCTCCTCGTCGCCCTCACCCTGACCTCCTGGCTACGGCACCGCATCCCCGAGCGGCTGTGGCGGGGCGTGCACCTCACGGCCTACCTGCTGTGGCCGGTCGCGCTCGTGCACGGGTTCGCCATGGGCACCGCCAGCGAGCCGCTGCTGCGCGCCGTCACCATCGCCTGCGGGCTCGTCGGCATCGCCGCCCTCGCCTGGCGCGGCACCACCCGCCACGCCGACGCCGCCCGCCGTGCCGACGCCCTCACCCAGGAGTGGTCATGAGCGACATCCTCGACCTGCTCGACGCCGCCGGCCTCACCGGCCGTGGGGGTGCCGCGTTCAGCACCGCGACCAAGGTGCGCGCCGCCCGCGACGAGGGTGCCGCCGTCATCGTCAACGCCTGCGACGGCGAGATCGGCGCCGTCAAGGACGCCTACGTCGTCGAGCACCACCTCGCCGAGCTGGTCCGCGGCGCCGAGCTCATCACCCCGGCCCGCGCCCGCAACGTGCGGTACGCCGCGCACCGCGGCTCCTACACCGCCACCCTCCTGCAGCGGTCGGGCCTGGACGTGATCGAGGCGCCGGCACGCTACGTGTCGTCCGAGGAGACCTCGCTGATCTCCCTCGCCCACGGCCGGTTGGCCCGCCCGATGACCAAGCGGATGCCGTTCGTGCGCGGCGGGCGCGACGCCGACGGTCGCGCCGTGCGCCCCACGGTGGTGCTCAACGCCGAGACGGTGTGGCGGGTCGCCCAGGTGGCCGCCAACGGCCCGGCCTGGTTCCGCTCGTTCGGCACCGCCGCGGAGCCCGGTCCGCGGCTGGTCACCCTGACCGGCGCGGTCGGGCACCCCGGGGTGCTCGAGACCGAGGCGGGGGTGCCGCTCGCCGGGCTCCTCGACGCCGCGGCGGCTCACCGCGGCGCCGAGCACCTCGTCGTCGGCGGCCTCGGCGGCGTGCTCGTCCCCACCGCGGCCGCTCGGGCGCTGGCCTGGTCGAGCACCGACCTGGCGCGCTTCGGCGGGTCGGTCGGCCCGGGCGTCATCGACGTGCTCGACCCCGACCGCTGCCCGGTCGCGGTCGTCGACTCCTACCTGCGGTACGCCGCCGGGGAGTCCGCCGGCCAGTGCGGGCCATGCATGTTCGGCGTGCCGGCGCTGGCCGCCGCCTGGCACGACCTGCTGGTCCACCGCCCCACCCCGGCCCGGTTGGATCTCGTGCGCGCGCACGCCGGGCTGCTCCCCAACCGCGGTGCCTGCCGCTTCCCCGACGGCGTCGCCCGGTTCGCGGCGAGCGCCCTGCAGGTCCTCGCGCCGCACCTGAAGGCCCACCGCAACGGCCGGTGCCCCACCGAGAGGACATCCCGTGTCACGAGTCCTGCCTGACCAGCGCCCCTCCGCAGCCGTCCGCGCTGCGGCGACCCCCCGGCATCCGATGCTGCGCGTCGACCGGGTCGCCTGCACCGGCCACGGGATGTGCGCCAGCCTGTTGCCGCGACAGGTGCGCCTCGACGAGTGGGGCTACCCCGTGGTCGACGACGCCGGGGTGCCGTTCGTCGACGGCGAGGCGGCCATCCGGTTCTGCCCGGCGCGGGCGTTGTACTGGTCGCAGCCCTAGCGGGCGGCCGGGCGGCGCGACGCCGAGCTCGGGTGGGCGATCAGCTCCTTGAGCAGCGCCACCGCACGCGCCGCCGGCGGGTTGGGCGCGCCCAGGTCGTGCACCACCGCCGCCAGGTGCCGCACCGGTGTGGGGGCCGCGATGGCGAGCCGCACGACCGTGGCCGGCAGGTTGCGGGCGGCCAGGCCCGGCAGCACCGAGACCCCGATGCCCGCGGCGACGAAGCCGATGGCGGTGTAGTGGTCCTGGGCCTGCACGCTGAACCGGGGGCGGAACCCCGCAGCGCTGCAGGCCGCCACCACCAGCCGGTGCCCGGGGGACCGCGGGTAGTCGTTGCTCACCCACGTCTCACCGCGCAGGTCGGCCAGCCCGACCGTCCCGGCCTCCGCGAGGGGGTGGCCCCGCGGCACGATCGCCACGAACGCGTCCTCGGTGAGCTCGATGCGGGTGTAGCCGTCGGGCAGCGGCCCGCCCGGCGGGTCGATGACCAGGTCGATGTCCAGCCGCGGCACGCGCTGCTCGACCTCGTTGAGCACCAGCTCGAGCACCAGGTCGGGGAACTCAGCGGTCAGGCGCTTGACGAGTGACGGCATCCAGTTGGCGCCGGCCGAGGAGAAGTAGCCGATCGACAGGCGGCCCGAGCGTCCGTCGCGCAGGTCGGCCACCACCGAGTCGAGCCGGTTCCAGAGGCTCATCACCTCGTCGCTCTGCGCGTCGAGCACCAGGGCCGCCTCGGTGGGCGCGATGCCCCGGCCGACCCGCTGGAACAGGGTCAGCCCGGTCTCCTTCTGCAGCGCCGACAGGTGCTGGCTGACCGCCGACGAGGTGAGCCCCAGGTTGTCGGCGGCCGCCTGCACCGAGCCGCTCGCGACGACGGACCGGAAGACGCGTAGGCGGTGGGGATCGAGCATCTCTGAATCATAAGCGATACTTAACTACTGGTAAGTAGCAGCGCGTTGTGCTGAACAGTTAGAGGGCGCACACTTGAGGCATGAGAAACACCATCTTCAGCTCCGACAAGGCCCGCAGCATCGCCACCCGCCTCCGCACCAGCCGCCACCACGGCGGTGGCTGGAGCGCCCACGCCGACCGCGACATGGCGCGCGAGGCCTTCGAGATCCACGTCATCGCGCAGACCAGCCACGACCGCGTCATCTGAGCACCCCACCCCGGGGGAGCACCACACCGCACTGACCCTCACGCCACCACGTGGCGGAGGGTCAGCGTCGTCTCCGGGGACTGCGCCTCGCGCTCGGCCCGCTGGGCGAGGTAGAGCTCGGCGCAGGCCAGGGCGTCGGTGAGCGCCTCGTGCGCCCGGTAGACCGGTAGCCCGCGCCGCTCCCGGGCGGTCCACAGCCGCAGCGCACCGGGCTCCGGCTCGGCCCCCCACCCGCCGGCCACCACCCGCCGCTCGAGCTCGAAGGTGTCGACGACGACGCACGGCATCCCCGCCCCCCAGGCCCGCTCGCAGACCGCCGCGAGGAACTGCGTCTCGATCCGGGCGAAGTGCGCGAGCAGCACCCGGCCCGCGAGCGCACCGAGCAGGAGCGCCACGGCATCCTGCAGGGGCACCCCGCCGGCGAGCCGGTCGTCGGTGAGCCCGTGCACGGTGGCGCTCTGCCCCACGCCGGCGGCACCGCCGGCGTCGCGCACCACCACCCGCCCCACCCCGCCGAGCTCGATGCGGCCGCCGTCGACCGGCAGCCAGCCGATCGAGAGCACCCGGTCGCGGCGCGGGTCGAGCCCGGTGGTCTCGATGTCGACCGCCAGCAGGCGCAGGTCAGCCAGGGGCGTGTCGAGCGCAGGCAGCGGCACCGACAGGTAGTCGGCCAGGGGTCCGGGGGCGGCCGTGCGCGCGGCCCGCTCGCGCCGCTGCTCGGGAGTGCGGCGGAACAGGCTCACGAGATGTACTGCATGGGATAGCGGTGCGACAGCGCCGACTGGGCGCCGCGCACGATCGCGAACGCCTCGCGCAGGTGCCGCTTGTCGAAGCTGGACAGCTCGTCGGGCGAGACGAAGTTGTCGGTCGGCTCGCCGCGGCGCACCTGAGCCGCCTGGTGGCGCAGCCGCACGTAGGAGATGAACTCGAACGCGTCGCGCAGGTCGTCGGCCCGCTCGGTGCCGAAGATACCGGCCTCGCGCGCCGCCTCGATGCGGGCCTGGGTGTTCACCGCCGGGCTGCCCACCGACAGCGCGTGCGCCCGGGCGAGCTCGACCACGGCACCGATGCCGCCGCGCTTGATGTCGAGGGTGTCCTTGTGGTCGCCGGCCTTCTCGAGCACGAGGCCGCGGAAGAATCCCAAGGGGGGCTCGTTGGCGGTGGCGTTCTTGGCCAGGTGCGCGAGGAACACCTTGGCTGCCGGGGATGCCGCGAGCACGTGCCGCTGCAGCTGCGCGAAGAGTGCCACGTCGCCGTGCACCGGCCGCATGTCGAAGAAGATGCTCGCGCCCAGGATCGCGTCGGGCACCGGTTGGTGCAGCCACGACGAGAACTCCTGGCGCCACCCGGCCAACGGCAGTCGCCAGCGAGGGTTGGTCGCCATCACGTCGCCCGGGCAGCGCGGGTAGCCGCAGCTGACCAGGTCGTCGACCACCCGGGTGGCGAGCGCCTCGAACCAGGCGGCGTGCTCGGGCCGCACGGCGTCGTCGATGAGGATCGCGTTGTCCTGGTCGGCCGCGAGCGCCTGCTCGAGCCGGGCCCGCGAGCCCAGCGCCACCCAGCAGTAGGGCACCGGGGGCGGGCCGAGGTCGGCCTCGGCGAGCGCGATGACGCGCCGCTCCACGGCATCGCCCACCGCGGTGACGACCCGGCCGATGTCGTCGGCCGAGGCGTCCTGCTCGACCAGGGCCTGCACCATCTGCGGCAGCCGGTTCGAGACCGTGGCCACTCCCGCGACGTCGGGCTGCTTGGCGATGTCACCGGCCAGGTAGACCGGGTTGGCCTGCTCCAGGCGCAGCAGGTCGGTGGTGGTGACGATGCCCACGGGCAGCCCGGCGGCGTCGACGATGGGCAGGTGGTGGATGTGCCGCCCCACCATCTCGAGCAGCACCTCGAAGGCCAGCGCGTCGACCGCCCCGGTGACCGGGTCGGCGGTCATCACCGTGGTGACGGCCACCCCCGGGTCGACCCCCGCGGCGAGCACCCGGGTGCGCAGGTCACGGTCGGTGACGATGCCGGCCAGCCGCTCGCCGTCCATCACCAGCAGCGACGACACCCGGTGCTGCGACATCACCTGGGCCGCCTCGCGCACGGTCGCCGTGGTGGCCACCGCCACGGGATCGCGGCCCACGAGGTCGCGCACCCGGGTCTTCAGGATGGCGCTGCCGGTCGAGCTCAGCTGCAGCGCCGCGACAGCACCGCTCATCCGGCTGGCCCGCTGGGCGTCGAAGAAGGCGTCGACCTCGAGGTGGTCGGTGCACAGCTGGTGGAAGTCCTCGGCCGGCAGCAGCAGGGCCAGGGAGTCCTCGATGGCGGTGACGTCGAAGGTCGACGGGTTGCCCTGGGTGAGCGTGATCGAGCCGAAGCACGACCCCTCGCCACCGCGGTCGACCAGGCTGCCCTGCGCGTCGTGCACCTCGGCCGCCCCCGAGCGCAGCACGTACAGGTGCGAGTTGTCGCGGCCCCGCTCGATCAGCCGGCTGCCGCGGCGGAAGTACTCCACGCTCATCCGCGCCGGCAGGGTGTCGAGCACGGCGTCCGGCAGCACGTCGAAGGGCTCGTGGTGCGCCAGGAAGTCGCGCACCTCGGACAGCTCGACGTCGAGGGCCATGGCCCCATCGTGTCAGCGCCGGGCCGGGCTGCGCGGTCGCCCCGCGGCCTCGGCGCGCCCGACGAGCGCCTTCCCTCGACGAACGGCATCCGCGCAGGTCGCAAAGTCCCGCAGCGTCGGCGCGGCTGCTGGAATGAGGCTTCGCGCCGCCGTCGGCGGCGCCCGAGAAGAAGGTGGGCACACCATGAGCGACAGCACCATCGAGCCGCTACCCGACGGCGACGGCAAGCTGGGCAACGCCGAGGGCCCGGCCGACGCCGGTGCCGGTGACAGCGGGATGCCGGGCGAGCACGACGGCGGAGCGGACGGCGGCGCCGGTGGCGGTGCCGGCGCCGGTGGACCCGACGAGGGGCCGGCCGACGCGGGCGCTGGCGATGCCAGTGAGCCCGGTGAGCACGACGGCGGGGCCGACGGCGGGGCCGACGGCGGGGCCGACGGCGCCGCAGAGGGCCCGGCCGACAGCGGCGCCGACGACCTCGGCACGACCGGTGAGCACGACGGTGGGGCCGACGGCGGGGCCGACGCCTCGCAGTGACCACCCCTTCGGGCACCCGGCCCGTGGCCTTCCCCACCTCGGGGGTGGGCCACGGGCTGGCGTCGTGCATCGCGCTCGACCGGGCCACCTTCGCGCAGCGGCACTGGGGTCGCCGGCCACTGCTGACCCGGGCGGCCGAGCGCACGCCCGACCCCGAACTCTTCGGCCCGGATGCCGTCGACGAGCTGCTCGCCCGACGCGCCCTGCGCACCCCGTTCCTGCGGATGGCCCGCGAGGGCCGCACCCTCGACCCCTCCACCTTCACCCTCGGCGGGGGCGTCGGCGCCACGATCGGCGACCAGGTGAGCGAGGACCTCGTGCTGCGCCACTTCGCCGACGGCGCGACGATCGTGCTGCAGGCGCTGCACCGCACCTGGCCCCCGGTGGCCGACGCCGCCCAGGAGCTCGCCGCCGACCTCGGCCATCCGGTGCAGGTCAACGCTTATGTCACGCCGCCGCAGAACCGCGGCTTCGACGACCACTACGACGTGCACGACGTGTTCGTGCTGCAGGTGACCGGCGAGAAGCACTGGCAGGTGCGGCCGCCCGTGGTCGAGTCGCCGCTGCGCGACCAGCCCTGGACCGAGAACCGGGATGCCGTGCGCCTTGCCGCACAGGCACCGCCCACCATCGACGCAGTGCTGGCCCCCGGTGACTGCCTCTACGTGCCGCGGGGCTGGCTGCACTCGGCCACCGCGCTCGGCGGCACGAGCATCCACCTCACCATGGGCGTGCACGTGTGGACCCGCCGCCAGCTCGCCGACGACCTGCTGAGGGAGGCCGGGCGGGTGCTCGACGCCGACCCGGCGGTGCGCGCGTCGCTCGAGCTGGGCGTCGACCCGCTCGACCCGGCGGTCGCCGGCGAGGCGCTCCCCGGCATCCGGGCGGCGGTTGCGGCGGCCCTCGAGGCCGTCACCGACGACGAGCTGGCGGCGGCCCTGGCCCGGCGCGTGCGCGCCGCACAGCGGGCCGAGCCGCTCGGGGCACTGCGCCAGCACGCGGCGACCCACGACCCGGGCACCACTTGGCGGCCGCGGCGCCACCTCGCCCCGCACTGGGAGCCCGAGCGCGCCGACGGGGTGACGGCCCTGGTGACCCGGGTGGCGCGGGTCGACGTGCCGACCGGGCACCGGGCCGCCGTCGACGAGGTGTTGGCCGGAGTGACCGACCCGACGCTCCTCGACCCTTCGGTGCGCCGATCCCTTTGTCTCGCAGGCCTGTTGGTCCCGGCAGAGCAGCCGCAGTCACCAGGCTGACCATGTCGTCAGTGGCGTGAGCTGGCCGACGTCACGCCTGCCGCGCGTGTCGGCCTGGCGCCGGCCCGCTCCAGGGGGGCCAGGGGCGCGGGCTTCCGCGCGTTCGGCACCCCTGGCTCAGCTCGAGGCGCGCACGACCAGCCGGGTGGGGAGCACCGTCTCGGCCGCCGTCGGCTCGCCGGCGATCCGGCGGAGCAGCAGGTCTGCCATCACCGCGCCCATCTGCTCGATCGGCTGGTGCACCGAGGTCAGCTCTGGGTCGGTGTGCCGGCACACCGGTGAGTCGTCGAACCCGACGAGCGCGACGTCGTCGGGCACCCGGAGCCCGGCCTGGCGCAGCACGCGAAGCGCTCCCACCGCCATCAGGTCGGAGGCGGCGAACACGGCATCCGGCACCAGGCCCGCGGCGAGCACGTCGCGCATCGCGCGCTCGCCGCTGCTCTCGGAGTAGTCGCCGAACGCGACCACCAGGCCCTGGCTGTCGAGTCCGGCGTCCGCGAGGGCCTCACGCGCCCCGGCGAGCCGGTAGCGCCCGGACGTCATGTCCTGGGGGCCGGTGAGCACCGCGAGGCGACGCCGGCCCAGACCCAACAGGTGCTCGACGGCGACCTTGCCGCCGGACCGGTTGTCGACGTCGACGACGCAGCCCGGGTTGGGCCCGGCCACCCGGCCGCCGCAGACCGTCGGCACGCCGCGGTCGATGAGGGTGTCGACCAGGTCGTCGTGCCCGTGCAGCGACAGGAGCAGCACCCCGTCGACGTGCTGCTCGGTGAGGTAGGTGGCGACGCGCGCGCGGTCGCGGTCGGTGCCTGCCATGGTCAGCAGCAGCTGGAACCGCGACGCGTTCAGGCGTTCGCCGATCCCCCGCACGATCGCCCCGAAGTAGGGCTCGCCGAACACCCGGTCGTCGGGTTCGGAGACCACCAGCGCGACAGTGTCGGTGCGTCGGGTGACCAGTGCGCGGGCGGCCCGGTTGGGCACGTAGCGCAGGGCCTCGACCGCCTGCTCGACGGCGGCGCGGGCGGCGGCGGACACGTGCGGCGAGCCGTTGACGACCCGCGAGGCGGTGCCCCGCCCGACCCCGGCCTGCCGGGCGACCTCGTCGATCGTGGGTGGACGCCTGGCTCCCGTGCCGGTGCCGGGTTCCCGGACGGCTCCGACACGGGTGCCAGACGAGATGGGACGGGTTGACCGGGTCGAGACCTCGGTGTCCGCAGGCTCCGTGGGAGCGCTCCCATCCTCCACTGAACCATTGTGTGCCCATCATGCCTGCCGCAGTCCAGTGCACCGGCGGGTCGTGTCCCAACCGTGACCGGGGGCCGGTGGCAGGGTGGGGGCGTGCGAGCCCTCACTTACGCCGCGTTCGGCGCCACCCCGGCCGTCGTGATCCTTCCCGACCCGACCCCGCCGGCTGGGGGCGCGGTGGTGCGGGTGACCGCCAGCGGGCTGTGCCGCAGCGACTGGCACGGCTGGATGGGCCACGACGGCGACATCGCCACCTTCCCGCACGTGCCGGGCCACGAGCTCGCCGGTGTCGTCGAAGCGGTCGCCGACGACGTGGATGCCGCCTGGCTGGGTCGGGCGGTCACCGCCCCCTTCGTCATGGCCTGTGGGGCGTGTGCGGTGTGCCGGGCCGGGGCCGGGCAGGTCTGCCCGAACCAGCGCCAGCCCGGCTTCACCGACCCGGGCTCGTTCGCCGAGCTGGTGGTCGTGCACGCCGCCGAGACCAACCTCGTGGCCCTGCCCGACGGGCTGGATGCCGGCGTCGCGGCCGGCCTCGGCTGCCGGGTCGCGACCGCCTACCGCGCCGTGGTCGCGAGGGCGGCGGTGCACGAGGGCGACTCGGTGCTCGTCATCGGCTGTGGGGGGGTGGGCCTGGCCGCCATCGCCATCGCGCGCAGCCGGGGCGCGTTCGTGTGCGGCGTCGACGTCTCGGCGGTCTCGCTGGACCGCGCGCTGTTCCACGGCGCCGACGAGGTGGTCGACGCCTCGATCGGCACCGACAAGCTGCTGGCGGCCGTCTCGGCCTGGTCGGGGGGTGGGGTGTCGGTGAGCATCGACGCCCTCGGCTCGCCGGAGGCGTGCCGCACCGGCATCCTCGCGCTGGGCCGTCGCGGCCGGCACGTGCAGGTGGGCCTGCTGCCGCCGGGCGCCGGGCGGGCCGACGTGCCGATGGAGCGTGTCATCGGGTGGGAGCTCGAGGTTCTGGGCAGCCACGGCATGGCCGCCGCCGACTACCCGGCGCTGCTCGACGACGTGGTGAGCGGCCGGCTCGACCTCGGTGACCTGCTGGCACCGGGCGACCCGCTCGGGCTCGAGGCGGCCGGCGCGGCGCTCGTCGCGATGGGGTCGGCCCCCTCGACCGGCATCGTGTTGGTCGACCCGACCCGCTGATCGAGGCGGAGGTCGAGCCGACCTCGCGACAACGCCCGGACAGACCACCCGGCCCGGCGCACGGAGGCCGGCTCGATACTGCTGACGCTATACCTGCCCGGGTATCGCCGCAGGTGCTGTGACCACCCCCACAGCACTCGTCGACCTCATACCCGGGGTCGGTAGGTTGTGGTACGCGGGGAGGAAGAGGAACTCCGATGGCGCGTGTCGTTGTCCTGGGCGCCGGGGTTGCAGGCCACACGGCTGCCCTGCACCTCAACCGGCTGCTGCCCCGCGACAGCACGGTCACCGTCGTGTCGCCCACGTCGTGGTGGAACTGGATCCCCAGCAACATCTGGGTCGGGGTCGGCAAGATGAGCAAGGAGGCCGTCGTCTTCCCGCTCGCACCGGTCTACGCGAAGAAGGGCATCGAGTTCCGCCAGGCAAAGGCCGTGGCCATCCGCCCGGAGGGTGACGCCGACAGCCCCCGAGGTGCCGTCGACATCGTGCACACCCACCCGGACCGCGACGGCGAGCAGGAGCGGATCCGTTACGACTACCTCGTCAACGCCACCGGGCCCCAGCTGCGGTTCGACCTCACGCCCGGTCTGGGCCCCGACGGCGGGAACACCCTGTCGGTGTGCACCGCCGAGCACGCGGTGCAGGCGTCGGCCCGGCTGCGCGAGACCATCGAGCGGCTCCGTGCGGGCGTGCCACAGACCCTGGTCGTCGGCATGGGGCACGGCACCTGCACCTGCGAGGGCGCGGCCTTCGAGTACGTGTTCAACGTCGACCACGAGCTGCGCGAGGCCGGGGTGCGCGACCGTGCCCGGCTCATTTACCTCACCAACGAGGCCCGGCTCGGCGACTTCGGAGTCGATGGCATGACCTTCGACGACCGCGGTTTCCAGACCACCTCCGAGCTGTGGACCTCGAGCCTGTACCGCGAGCGGGGCGTCGAGGCGATCGTCGGGGCCCACGTGCACCGGGTCGACCCGGGCGTGATCTCGTTCGAGACGCTCGACGGTGTCCACCAGGAGCTCGACTTCGACTTCGCGATGCTGATGCCGCCGTTCGGCGGGGTGCCGCTGCGGGCCGTCGGCCGCGACGGGGGCGACATCACCTCGCAGCTGTTCGCGCCCAACGGTTTCATGCGCGTGGATGCCGACTACTTCCCCAAGCCCTACGAGATGTGGCGTGGCGCCGACTGGCCGAGCACCTATCAGGCCCTGGGCCACCCGCGGATCTTCGCGGTCGGCATCGCGTTCGCCCCGCCGCACCAGATCTCGCGCCCTCGGGTGAGCCCGACCGGCACCGTCATCACCCCGTCGGCCCCGCGCACCGGGATGCCGTCGGGCGTCATGGGCAAGACCGCGGCACTCACGATCGTCGACCGGGTCAAGCACGGCGACGACCGCCCGGCCCACGAGGCGTCGATGGCGCAGATGGGTGCCGCCACCGTCGCGTCCGCCGGAGCCGGCCTGCGCCGCGGGTCCGCGGCCGCACTGACGATGCTCCCGGTGGTGCCCGACTACAGCGTCTACCCCACCGGCCGTGACCTCACCGACACCCGCGCGGAGATCGGGCTGAGCGGCCACTGGGTCAAGCTGCTGATGCACCACCTGTTCAGGTACAAGGCCCAGGGCCGACCCGGTTGGCAGCTGATCCCCGAGTGAGCGACATCGGCCACGAGACGTTCAGCCCCACCGTCGACCTCGGCACGGCGCCGCTGCCCAACGACCGCACCCTGCGCCGGCGCCAGAGCCTGCCCGTGCAGGCGTTCCGGTTCGTCGCCTTCAGCACGCGCATCCTGCGGATGGTCCTCAAGCGCCACCGGTGACCCGGTCACCCCGGGCGCCTCGCAACGCAGTCCGCCACACTGGGGCGATGGGCGTGCGCCGGTGGTGGGACGAGCAGGTGGTGCCGCGCCTGACCGACCGCGGGCTGAACGACGCGACGGCCGGCAGCTGGCGCACGACCGTCTGCGGCGGCGCCACCGGTGAGGTGCTGGAGATCGGCTTCGGGTCCGGGCGCAACCTCGCCTACTACCCCGGCGAGGTGAGCCGGGTGCTCGCGGTCGAGCCGGCCGAGCTGTCCTGGCAGCGCGCCCAGGCGCGCGTCACGGCATCCGGGATGACGGTGGAGCGGGTCGGGCTCGACGGCGCCCACCTGCCGGTGCCCGACGGGAGCGTCGACACGGTGGTGTCGACCTGGACGATGTGCACCGTTCCTGAGGTCGAGCGGGCGCTCGTGGAGGCCCGCCGGGTGCTGCGGCCGGGGGGTTCGCTGCGGTTCGTCGAGCACTCGCTGGCGCCCGACGAGCGCACCGCTCGCCGGCAGCGCCGGATCCAGCCGTGCTGGGGCCCGCTGGCCGGTGGCTGCCACGTCGACCGCGACATCGCGACGCTGGTGGCGGGCGCGGGGTTCGACGTCGACCTCTCCTATGCCGGGTTCATCGGCGGCGGCCCGGCCAAGCCGTGGCTCTGGTTCGTCTCCGGGTCGGCGATGCCTGCCTGACTCGCCCCCACGCACCGAGTGCGGAAAAGGTCACCCTCGCAACCAGATCCGCACTCGAGGGTGGGCTCAGCGGCTGAAGAGCTTGCTGAAGAAGCTGGTGCTCGGCTCGTTCTCGTGGCCTTGGCAGCGGTCGCCGGCCCTCACGCCGCGCATCACGCTGTCGACGTGCTGGCCGCAGCCGGCCCAGGTCGTCTTGCCACACTTGCGGCAGGTCACTGCTCGGCACATGCCGGAACTCCTCATGGTGGGGGGGGTCGATGTCGGCACAGCATACCCCACGGGGTATAGTGGTCGAAATGCGGATCATCATCATCGGCGGCGTCGCCGGAGGCATGAGCGCGGCCACCCGGCTGCGCCGCCTGCTCGAGGACGCGGACATCACCGTCATCGAGCGCAGCGGGCACGTCTCCTACGCCAACTGCGGCCTGCCCTACCACGTGGGGGGCGTGATCAAGCGGCGCTCCTCGCTCCTGCTGCAGACGCCCTCGGCCCTGCACCGTCGCTTCGGCCTCGACGTGCGGGTGCACCACGAGGCGGTGCGCATCGACCGCGACCGGCACGTGCTGGTCGTGCGCGACCTCGTCGCCGACGAGCTGCTCGAGCTCCCCTACGACGCGCTGGTCCTGTCCACCGGCGCCCGCGCCGTGCGCCCGCCGATCGCCGGCATCGAGCGAGCGCTCTCGCTGCGCGACGTCGAGGACACCGACGCCCTCGTCGCCGCGACCCAGGGCGCCCACACCGCCGTGGTCGTCGGCGGCGGCTTCATCGGGGTCGAGGTCACCGAGAACCTCGTGCACCTCGGCCTGCAGGTCACCCTCGTCGAGGCGGCGGACCAGGTGATGACCCCCCTCGACCCGGAGATGGTCACCCCGGTGCACGACCGGGTGCGCAAGCACGGCGTCGACCTGAGGCTCGGCGCCGGTGTGGCCGCCATCGGGCCCGACGACGTCACCCTGACCACCGGCGAGCGCGTCCCGGCCGACCTCGTGGTCGCCGCGATCGGCGTGCGCCCGGAGACCACGCTGGCCGAGCAGGCCGGGCTCGCGCTGGGGGCGCGCGGCGGCATCCTCGTCGACGACCAGCTGCGCACCTCGGACCCGGCCATCCATGCCGTCGGCGACGCGGTCGAGAAGGTCGATGCGGTCGACGGCTCGTCGACCCTGGTGCCCCTGGCCAACACCGCCAACCTGCAGGGCCGGCGCGTGGCCGACGTGATCGCCGGCCTGGCCGTGCGCAACCGGCCGGTGCTCGGCACGGCCATCGTCGGCGTCTTCGGGCTCCAGGTGGCCTCGACGGGCTGGTCCGAGAAGCGGCTGCGCGCCGCCGGCCGCCCCTACCGCGCCATCCACACCCACCCGGCCTCGCACGCCACGTACTTCCCCGGCGCCGACACCATGGCCCTGAAGCTGCTCGTCGACCCCGACACCGACGCCATCCTCGGCGCCCAGGGAGTTGGCGCCTCGGGCGTCGACAAGCGCATCGACGTCATCGCCACTGCCATCACCGGCGGGCTGCGCGCGAGCGCGCTCGCCGACCTCGAGCTGGCCTACGCACCCGCCTTCTCCTCGGCCAAGGACCCCGTCAACATGCTCGGCCACGTCGCCGACAACCTGCGTCGCGGCACCAGCGCCTCGGTGCAGTGGCACGAGCTGGCGGATGCCGTGGCCGCCGGCGCCGTGGTCGTCGACGTGCGCGACGCGGCCGAGCGCACGGCCGTGGGCGTCATCCCCGGCGCCCTGCACATCCCGCTGGACTCGCTGCGCGAGCGGCTCGACGAGATCCCGGCCGGGCCGGTCGTCGTGCACTGCGCGGTGGGCGTGCGCGGCCACACCGCGGCCCGCATCCTCACCCAGCACGGCCGCGCGGTGCGCAACCTCGACGGCGGCATCCGCACCTGGCAGGCCGGCACCCGGTCGCAGTCGCCCGCGCCGACCCCGCAGCCACACCAGCTGGCGCGCGCCTAGGGAGCCTCGCGGCCCTTTCACGCGGCGTCCCGGATTCGACCAATAGGTCACTCCAGGGACGCCAGACCTCCCGCCACCCGTCCTTCGGGTCAGGAGTCGGCGCGGGTCAGGAGTCGGCGCGGGGTCAGGAGTCGGCGCGCTTGCGGAAGTGCACGACCGTGTCGAGTGCCGGGCGGTCGCTGCCCTCGACATCGCGCCGACGCAGCTGGGCCAGCTCGACGTCGACGGGCAGCTCGGCGGCCGAGGCGATGACGTCCTCGGGGTCGAGCAGGATGGTGGCGTCCTTGGGGCCGCCGACGCCCTCGGTGAGGTTGCGCACGGCGTGGGCCACGACGAGCACCGACCCGCCGACGACCGTCGCCCGCACCGCGGCCGCCAGCGCCTCGCCCCAGTCGCTGCGCGGCAGGTGCAGGTAGGAGATCAACACCAGGTCATAGCCGCCCCGGGCACCCGCACCCCCCGCACCTGTCCCCTCATCGACCACCAGGTCACTCGGGGGACCCGGGGCCGGCTGCGTTGCATCGGCGACCACGGCCGCAAAGGCCGAACGGCGTTGCGCCAGACGGTGGTCGGCGATCTCGTTCATCCGCTCGACCCCCACCGCAGAGAAGTCGGCGGCCACGACGGCCCAGCCCTGCTCGACGAGCCACAGCGCGTTGCGGCCCTCCCCGGCGGCGACGTCGAGGGCGAGGCCGGGCGACATCGGGGCGCACAGCTCGCGCACCCACACGTTGGGGCCGGCCGACCACACCAGCTCGGCACCGGCATACCGGGTGTCCCACGCCCCGGCATCCATCGTGGGGCCGCTCATGCAAGCGACAGGAAGAGCTTCTCCATGGTGTCGACGTCCATCTCGTGCCCCTCCGGGTCGGTGATGCACTGGCGCAGGCCGAGTGCGATGACGGCGAAGCCGGCCCGGTCGAGCGCCTTGGAGACCGCCGCGAGCTGGGTGACGATGTCCTGGCACTCACGGCCCTCGTCGATCATCTTCAGCACGCCGCCGATCTGGCCCTGGGCACGCTTGAGTCGCTTGACGACGGCCTGCATCTCGTCAGGGTTGAGCTCCATGCCGGGTCCTCCAGGTGGTTGGTGTGCTGGGTCAAACATACCCCCGGTCGTATGAGACCGGGGGTATGACCGCCGCACCACCGGCCGGCTCCGGGGCCGGTCGGTGGTGCGGGAGGGTCAGGCCTGCTGGGGTGCGGACTGCTGGGCCGAGACCTGGCGACGCACGTCGTCCATGTCGAGTGCCTTGATGCCCTCGATGACCTGCTCGAGGCCGGCGGGCGGCAGCGCCCCGGACTGACGGAAGACGAGGATCCCCTCACGGAACCCCATGATGGTGGGGATCGAGGTGATCTGCGCGGCGCCGGCCAGGGCCTGCTCGGCCTCGGTGTCGACCTTGCCGAACACGACGTCGTCGTGCTTCGCGCTCGACTTCTCGTAGTTGGGCGCGAACTGGCGGCACGGGCCGCACCACGACGCCCACCAGTCGATGAGCACGATGTCGCTAGTGGTGATGGTCTGCTCGAAGGTGTCGGCGGTGAGCTCGACGGTGGCCATGCTGGATACTCCTCGGTCGGGGTCTGGTTGGTTCCGCTGGCAGAGTCAACATGATACCCCCATGGGTATATTCCGCTCGGCGGCGATCGGGGATGGAACACCAGCACCGCCCGATGTCATCCCGATCTCGTCCCGATCCGGCACGATGGCGACGTGCCGCACACGCTCAGCCGAGCCCTCGAGTCCGTGCTCGACGGCCTGCCGGCCGACTCCCTGCGGCGCGCCACGGCATCCTTGATCGACGCCTACCGCAGCGGCGCACCCCCGGCTGCGCAGGTGCTGCGTGACCCCACCACCGTGGCCGCCTACGCCGCCTACCGGATGCCGGCCACACACGCGGCGGTGTCGCGCGCGCTGCGCCACGCCACCGAGCTGGCCCCCGACCTCAAGGTGCGCACCCTGCTCGACGTCGGCGGTGGCACGGGGGCGGCGACCTGGGCAGCGGCCGAGGCCTTCGCGTCGCTGGAGCGGGCCACCGTGCTCGACGGCTCGTCCGAGGCGCTGGCCCTCGGCGCGCGGATCGGGCGGTACGGGCCGCCGCCGGTGGCCGGCGCCACCTGGTCGAGGACCCTGCTCGGGGCCGGCACCGCCCTGCCCCACGCAGACCTCGTGGTGGTCAGCTACCTCCTCGGCGAGCTGGCCGAGCCCCTGCAGGCGCACGTGGTCGACGCGGCCGTGACGGCGGCATCCCGGCTGGTGCTGGTCGTCGAGCCGGGCACCCCGCGCGGGTATGCCGCGGTGCTGGCCGCGCGCTCGCGGCTCACCGCCGCGGGCTGGCACGTGCTGGCGCCCTGCCCACAGGACGGCGCCTGCCCGGTGGCGGCTCGCCCCGGCGACTGGTGCCACTTCGCCGTGCGGCTCGACCGCAGTGCCCTGCACCGTCGGGTCAAGGGTGGCCGGCTCGGCCACGAGGACGAGAAGTTCTCGTACGTGCTCGCGGCCCGCGACCCGTTGCCTCGCGCCGGGGCACGGGTGCTGCGGCACCCGGTCACCCGCAAGGGCCTGGTGCAGCTCGAGGTGTGCGACTCCACGGGGTCCGCGGAGCGGGTGGTGGTGACGAGACGCGACCCGATCGCCTACCGTGCAGCACGCGACGTCTCGTGGGGGGACCCGTGGTCTGACCGCGGCCTTTGCTAGCGTCGAACACGAATCGATTCCCCGCATCAAGGAGTGACATGACCAAGAAGGACATCGCCCAGGTCGTCGCGCAGCGCGCCGACGTCTCCGCCACCGCCGCCGAGGAGATCATCGGCGCGGCGCTCGACGTCATCGGTGAGCAGCTCGCCAAGGGTGAGGACGTCCGGCTCGCCGGGTTCGGCACGTTCGAGACCCGCGAGCGCGCGGCCCGCACCGGCCGCAACCCGCAGACCGGGGAGGAGATCGCCATCGCCGCATCGACCTCGGTCGGCTTCAAGGCGGCCGCGCAGCTCAAGCGCGCGGTCAACGGCTGACCCCGAGCACCACGGCACGCACGCCGACGGGGCGTCGACCACTTCGGGGGTCGGCGCCCCGTCCGCACGTCCGGGTCCTGGTCATGCGCCGGGGTCAGCACGCCGATACCGGCACGGCACCAGGCTCCGGTCGACCCCCGAAGAGCGGCGCCCATCGACCGATACCGGATGCCGTGACGCTCGCCAACCGCGGAATCCGCACCTGGGCACGGCGGTGACTGCACTTTCCGGAACCCATGACCGCCCCGTATGCTCGCGCCCATGCACCAGTACATCGGCGGGCAACGGCGCAACGCCACCTCGGGCGAGACCTTCGACGTGCTCGACCCGAGCACCAACGAGACGATCGAGACGGTGACCCTCGCGGGGCACGACGACGTCGACGCCGCGGTCGGCGCGGCATCCGCGGCGTTTCAGGAGTGGAGCCTGGCCACGCCGGCCGAGCGCTCGACCGTGCTGCTCAAGGCCGCGCAGCTGCTCGACGAGCGCGCCGAGGAGCTCGCGCAGCTCGAGAGCCGCCAGGCCGGCAAGCCGATCCGGCTGGCCCGCGAGTTCGACGTGCCGGGCACCGTCGACAACACCGTGTTCTTCGGCACCGCTGCCCGCCGCCTCGACGGCATGGCGAGCGCCGAGTACTCCGGCGACCACACCAGCTCGATCCGCCGCGAGCCGATCGGCGTCGTGGGCTCGATCGCCCCCTGGAACTACCCGCTGCAGATGGCCGCGTGGAAGGTGCTGCCCGCCATCGCCGCCGGCAACACCATCGTGCTCAAGCCGGCCGAGATCACCCCGCTCACCAGCCTGCTCTTCGCCGAGGCGTTCACCGCAGCCGGCGCCCCCGCCGGCGTCGTCAATGTCGTCACCGGCACCGGCCCGGTCGCCGGGCACCACCTCGTGGGCCACCCCGACGTCGCGATGACCAGCTTCACCGGCTCGACCAACGTCGGGCGCCAGGTGATGGCCACGGCATCCGCCACCGGCAAGCGCGTGCACCTCGAGCTGGGCGGCAAGGCACCGTTCGTGGTGTTCGACGACGCCGACCTCGAGGCCGCCGTCCACGGCGCGGTCGCGGCATCCCTCATCAACGCCGGGCAGGACTGCACCGCCGCCACCCGCGCCATCGTCCACCGCAGCGTCCACGACGCCTTCGTGCAGGGCGTGGCCGACCTGATGGCCGCGGTGCGCATCGGCCCGACCGGCGACGAGGCCACCGACCTCGGCCCGCTCAGCTCCGCCGCCCACCAGGCCAAGGTGGCCGGCATGGTCGAGCGCGCCCGCGGCTACGCGAAGGTCGTCGCCGGCGGGCAGACCCCCACCGGTGACCTGGCCCGCGGCTGCTACTACGAGCCGACCCTCGTCTCCGACGTGCCGCTCGACTCCGAGATCTGGCGCGACGAGGTGTTCGGCCCGGTGCTCGCGGTCGTCGCGTTCGACGACGACGACGAGGCGATCCGCCTCGCCAACGACACCGAGTTCGGGCTCGCCGCATCGGCCTGGACCCGCGACACCTACCGCGCCGGCCGCGCCACCCGCGAGATCAGGGCCGGCTGCGTGTGGGTCAACGACCACATCCCGATCATCAGCGAGATGCCGCACGGCGGTTACCGGCACAGTGGTTTCGGCAAGGACATGTCGGCCTACTCGTTCGACGAGTACACCAACATCAAGCACGTGATGCACGACAACACCGCGGTCGCCCACAAGCCGTGGCACCGCACGATCTTCACCCTGCCCGGCTGACCGACGGCCACCGCCGACCCGCCAGCCCCGCCGACCTGACCGACCCGCCGATCCCGAGATGCACGAGAGGCCCGCCCGATGAGCACCTTCCCAGAGCCGCAGATCACTGTCGACCCCGAGCGGGGCGCGCGGGTCTCGCGCGACGACCGCGCCCACGTCTTCCACTCCTGGTCGGCACAGGCGCTGATCAACCCGATGCCGATCGCCGGCGCCTCGGGCAGCCACTTCTGGGACTTCGAGGGCAAGCGCTACCTCGACTTCTCCAGCCAGCTGGTCAACGTCAACATCGGCTACCAGCACCCGAAGCTGGTCGCGGCGATCCAGGAGGCAGCGGCCCGCCAGTGCACCATTGCGCCGAGCTTCGCCGACGAGTCCCGTTCCGAGGCAGCGCGACTCATCGCCGGCCTGGCGCCGGGCACCCTCAACCGGGTCTTCTTCACCAACGGCGGGGCCGAGGCCACCGAGAACGCGATGCGGATGGCGCGCCTGCACACCGGCCGCCACAAGGTGCTCACCGCCTACCGCAGCTACCACGGCGCCACGGCCGGCGCCATCACCGCCACCGGCGACCCGCGCCGTTGGCCGAGCGAGCCGGGCATGAGCGGCATCGTGCACTTCTGGGGGCCCTACCCCTACCGCTCGGCCTTCCACGCCACCAGCGAGGCGCAGGAGTGCGAGCGCGCCCTGCAGCACCTGCGCGACACGATCATGGTCGAGGGTCCGTCGACCATCGCGGCGATCATGCTCGAGACCGTGGTAGGCACCAACGGCATCCTCGTGCCGCCGGACGGCTACCTCGCCGGCGTCCGCGAGATCTGCGACGAGCACGGCATCATCTGGATCGCCGACGAGGTCATGGCCGGCTTCGGCCGCTGCGGCGAGTGGTTCGCCGTCGACCACTGGGGCGTCACCCCCGACCTGATCTGCTTCGCCAAGGGCATCAACTCGGGCTACGTGCCGCTCGGTGGCGTGGTCATCTCCGACGCCATCGCCGACACCTTCGCCGAGCGCGCCTTCCCCGGCGGCCTCACCTACTCGGGCCACCCGCTGGCCTGCGCCTCCGCCGTCGCCTCCATCGGCATCTTCCAGGAGGAGGGCATCCTCGAGAACGTCCGCAAGGTGAGCGACACCGTCATCGCGCCCCGCCTGGCCGAGATCGCCGACAAGCACCCGAGCGTCGGCGAGGTGCGCGGGCTCGGCTTCTTCTGGGCGCTCGAGCTCGTCAAGGATGCCGAGACGCGCGAGCCGCTCGTCGCCTACAACGCCGGCGGTGCCGCGGCAGCGCCGATGAACGACTTCGCCGCCGCCTGCAAGGCCGAGGGGCTGTGGCCGTTCGTACACTTCAACCGCACCCACGTGGTGCCGCCGTGCACGACCACCGCGGAGGAGATGGCCGAGGGGCTCGACATCCTCGACCGCGCCCTCGACGTCGCGGACCGGTTCACCGCCTGATGGGTCTGGCCGCCGACGTCGCCAAGGCCCGGCAGGTCGGCGCCCGGGCGGTCAACGCCCTGCGCGGGCGCCGCGCCGCGCGGGCACTGCTGGCCACCCGGCCCGCCGTGCCCGACGGCACCGTCACGGCGGTCGTCTACTTCCCCGACCTGCCGGAGAACCTCTACCAGGTCGACCAGTGGTACGAGCCGATGCGCCGGCTGGCCGAGCACCACCGCGTGGTCGTCGTGAGCCGCAAGTGGGCGTCGACGGCCAGGCTCCTGCAGGACTGCCCCCTCCCGGTGGTGCAGGCCGACAGCATCGAGGCCGTCGAGCGGTTCCTCGACCGCCATCCGGTGCGGGTGATGTTCTACGTCAACCAGAACCAGCAGAACTTCCCCGCCATGCGGTTCGCGACGCCGGCCCATGTGTTTGTCTGCCACGGCGAGTCCGACAAGGACTACATGTCGAGCAACCAGCTCAAGGCCTACGACCGCGTCTTCATCGCCGGCCAGGCCGCGCGCGACCGCATCCAGCGCAAGCTGATCGGCTTCGACGAGTCGTCCCTCGTCGAGGTCGGCCGCCCCCAGGTCGACGTGCACTCCACCGGCCCGGCCCTGCCCCGCGACGGCCGCACCGTGGTGCTCTACGCCCCCACCACCGAGGGCGACGTGCCGAGCATGCGCTATTCGTCGGTCGCCACCCACGGGGTGCCCCTCGTGCGGTCGCTGCTGGCGGACCCCGGCATCCGGCTGGTCTACCGCCCGCACCCGCGCCTGGGAGGAACCGTGCCGGCCTACCGCACCGCCCACGAGGAGGTGCTGCGCCTCATCCGCCAAGCCAATGCGGCGGATGCCGGTGCCCAGCACCTCGCCGACACCACCGGGCCGTTCGGCTGGCAGGTCGACGCGGCCGACGTGTGCGTCACCGACATCTCCGCGGTCGCCTACGACTGGCTCGCGACGGGCAAGCCCCTGGTCGTCACGCGCCCCGCCGAGCCGCGCGCCGAGCTTCCCGAGTCGGGCCTGGTGCGCGAGCTCACCCTGCTCGAGGCCGCCGATGCCGGGCGCGGCGCCGAGGTGGTGGCCGCCGCGGTGCAGCACCCCGACGACGTGCACTCTGCCCTGGTGCGGCACTACTTCGGCGACACCAGCCCCGGGGCGAGCATGCAGCGCTTCCTGGCGGCCTGCTCGGCGATCGTCGAGGAGCGCTCGGCCGCCCTGCTGGCTCGCGGGGCGATCGCGGGCGACCCCGAGTCCGCGGCCGCGCCCCGGGACAACCCCGGTCGACCGTAGAGAACACACCGCATGGGGGGGACCCGGCACGGCGTGTTCTCCACGGTCGACGAGCTCTGACCCGACGGTCAGCGGGTGTTGGTGGTGGCCTTCGTCGGCACGGTGACACCGCACTTCTCAGCGGCAGCCTTGAGGTCGGCGCGCACCTGCTGGCGCTGCTCCTTGGTCAGCGGGCCCCACGGGCGGGTCACGGCGGCATCCTCGAGGCAGGTGCGCTGGGCGTCGCTGAGGCCGTTCCAGAAGGCGCGGGCCTTGGTGAAGGGCACGTCGACCTGGCACTTCGCTGCGGCGGCCTCGACCTTGCCCCGCAGTGCTGCTCGCTCGCTGTCATCGAGCGGCCCGACCGGGCGGGTGATCGAGGCGGCCTTGAGGCAGGTGCGCTGCTCGTCGGAGAGCTTGTTCCACCAGCCACGAACGAGTGGGCGCGGGGTCGCCGCGTCGGTGCTGGCGGCGCCGATGGTGTCGGACACGGTGCTGATGCCGGCGGCCATGGGGTCGGGGGCGAACTCGGCCACGGCTGCGACGGGGGACGGGCTGGCCATGGCGTTCGACGCGACGACGGCCCCGGTCGCGACCAGGGCGGTGCCGGCTCCGACGGCGACGAGGGTGGTGCGCAGGCGGGTCATCAAGTGCTCCTTCGGTGGTGGGAGCCGGGCGGCGGCACCGGCTCGGATGGTGACGCTCCAAGACTGCGGATGCCGGCTCGTGGCTGCCGCGAGGAAACCTCGCGATCCGCTGGAGATGGAGCGACGGCATGGCGCGGCGCCCAGCCCGCGGGATGTGCTTTGGCTGATGCAGCCAGTGGGTCGGGCCGCCCGCGAAAGGATCCGTCAGGAGAGGTCCGGATGCTTCACCTCGCCGACCAGCACGCACCACCCAGGGGGTTGCTTCACAGTCGCATCGGGTGGCTCATCACGTGAAGCATCCGGACGTCCCAGGACGACCAGTTCTCCTGGGGAGTCAGGAGCACTCCGCCGGCTCAGGAGGTTCTCGCCAGGTCAGGACCGAATACGACCCTGACTCGGCGAAGTGCTCATGACGTCGTGAACGCCCGGCGTCACCCTCCACCCTCGGAGGCCGCCCGGGGTACGCGCAGCTCCCGGATCCACAGGAAGTCTCGAGGATTCCTCCAGACAGGGGCGCGCCACCTCTGGCAACGTGGCCGACATGACGACCGAACCTCGCCCCGCGAGCGTGCTGGTCGTCGACGACGAGGAGAACATCGCCTACCTCGTGTCGAGCGCCCTGCGGCTTGCCGGGTTCGAGGCGACCACCGCCGCGACCGGCGCGCAGGCGCTGGCGGCGTGCACCCCGGCATCCCCCGACGTGGTCGTGCTCGACGTGATGCTGCCCGACCTCGACGGCTTCGAGGTGCTCCGCCGGCTGCGGGCCAAGGGCGTCGAGGCGCCGGTGCTCTTCCTCACGGCGCGAGCCGACACCGCCGACCGGGTGCGGGGCCTCACCGCCGGCGGCGACGACTACATCGTCAAGCCGTTCGCCCTCGAAGAGCTCGTCGCCCGGGTGCACGTCGCCCTGCGGCGCCGCGGCACCGCCCCCGCCCCGAGCGGGCGCCTCCAGGTGCACGATCTCCTGCTCGACGAGGACCAGCACCGCGTCTGGCGCGGGGACATCGAGCACCACCTCACCGCAACGGAGTTCACCCTCCTGCGCTGCCTCCTCGTCAACGCCGGGCGGGTCGTCACCCGGGCCCAGATCCTCGACCACGTGTGGCAGTACGACTTCTCGGGGGAGAGCGCGATCATCGAGTCCTTCGTGTCGACCCTGCGCAAGAAGGTCGACACGACCCATCCCAAGCTCATCCACACCGTGCGCGGCGTCGGCTACACGATCCGGGAGCCGTGATGACGCTGCGCCGCCGGCTCGTCATCGCCACCAGCGCCCTGGCCGTGGTGCTGCTCGTCGCCGGCGCGGCGGTGGTTCTCGTGCAGCGGGCCTTCCTCGTCGCCCGCCTCGACGCCCAGCTGGCGGCCCTCGCCCAGAACCCGCGCGCCATCCTGCTCGCCTCCGCCCGGGCCGAGGCGGCGGGCACCACCCCCACGCCCGCCGGCCTCTCCGACATCTGGGTGGGGCGGATGGCGCGAGACGGCACCCTCACCCCGGTGCTCACGCCTGCGGACGACCCTTCCCTCGCGCCCCGGCTCGGCCCCGGCGAGCAGGTGGCGACCCCGCAGGGGCGCGACACGGCATCCGGCCAGGCGGGTCGGGTGCGAGTGGTGACCGCCAGGCTGCCGAACGGGCGCGCGCAGGCCGTGCTCGCCATCCCCCTGACGTCGGTCGACGTCGCCACCAGGCGGCTCACGATCACCCTGGGCCTGGCGGGGCTCGTCGTCGCCGCGGTCGTCGGGCTGCTGCTGTGGTGGGTCGACCGGCTCGGCCTGCGCCCGATCGCGCAGATGACGGATGCCGCTGACGCCATCACCGCGGGCGACACCAGCCGTCGCGTGCCGCCCGGCCCGCCGGGCACCGAGGCGGCCCGGCTCGGGGAGGCGCTCAACGCGATGATCGACACCACGGCGGTCACCCAGGAGCGGATGCGGCGATTCGTCGCCGACGCGTCGCACGAGCTGCGCACGCCGCTGACGACCCTGCAGGGGTATGCCGCACTGCACAGCGGGCGCAGCGGAACAGCTCCCACCACCCTCGCCGGCCGCGACGAGATGGCAGACGCCATGCGCCGGATCGGCGACGAGGCGGCCCGGATGCGGCGGCTGGTCGACGCCCTGCTCGACCTGGCGCGGCTCGACGACCTCGGCATCGTGGCGCGCGAGCCGGTCGACCTGGGGGTGGTCGTGCGCGACGTGGCGTCCGACCTGCGGGTGGTCGCCCCCGACCGGGTGGTGACCGTGACGGCCCCGGAGTCGCTCGTCGTCACCGGCGACCGCGACCGGCTGACCCAGGCCCTGGTGGGCCTCACCTCGAACGCCGTGCGGCACACCCCCGCGGGCACGCCGGTCCGCCTGTCGGTCGTGGAGGTGCCGGGCGCGGTGCGCCTCGACGTCGCCGACGCGGGTCCCGGCATCCCGCCCGAGCACCTGGCGCACGTCTTCGAGCGCTTTCACCGGGTCGACCCGGGGCGGTCGTCGTCGAGCGGCGGCACCGGCCTCGGGCTGGCCATCGTCGACGCCATCGCCCGCGCCCACGGAGGTATGGCGAGCGTGACCTCCGAACCCGGTCGCGGCGCGACCTTCTCTCTCACCCTGCCGACCCCCTGACCGCCCCGGGGACAGCAGGGTGTGGACGACCGGGGCGGAATGTCAGGCGCACGGCATACGGTTGGGAGTTCAGGAATCGGGCCGGCCGGGCCCGGGCGGTGGCGTCGTGGAGGTCGCGTGGTGGCACGGGTGTTCACCGTCGACCGCCTCGCCGACCTCACCAACCGCGAGCTCGACGAGGTCTGCGGCACGGTGACGGTGGCCCGTGGCCTGGCCTACGCGAAGCAGGGCCGGGTCGTCGAGCTCGAGCTGTCCGACGACGGCACCCGGGCCACCGGCTGGGTCGGTGGCAGCAACGGCCAGACCTACACCACCAACGTCTCGCTCACCCCGGTCGCGACCCCCAGCGCGGGCCGGCTCGAGCTGCGCCGCTGGGCCAGCACCTGCTCGTGCCCGGTCGGCGGCGACTGCAAGCACGCCGTCGCGGTGGCCGCGGCCAGCCGCGAGCGCCAGCCGGTGGTCGACCGGCTCGCCGGGCGCCCGAGCGCGCCGCCGCGACCCACCTGGGAGCGCGCCCTGGGCGGCCTGCTCGACGACACCGAGCTCGAGCCCGAGCACACGCCGGTCGGCATCCTCATCGAGCCCGCCACCAGCGCGCGCCGCGACGCACCGGCCCGCGCCCAGCTGCGCATCCGGCCGGTCGTGCCGGGCGTGCGCGGCGGCTGGATCCGCACCGGGGTGTCGTGGGAGACCTTCGCCGGCGGCTACTACGGCTTCGGGCGGGTGTCGTTCGCCGACGAGCAGCGCGACGTGCTCACCGCCCTCGCCGACGCCCACCGGCGCTCGGTGCGCGCGTTCGGCTACGGCCGGATGCCCGACGCCATCCTGCTCGACCACCTCGGCCCGTCGTGGGTGGCGCTGCTGCGCGCGGCCGACCGGGCCGGGGTGCGGCTGCTCACCGACCTCGCCGAGGGCGGGGAGGTCGCCTTCGCCCCGGAGCCGGCCGAGCTGGTGGTCGACGTCGTGCGCACCGACGACGGCGCCGAGCTGCACCCGCGCCTCGACCTGCCCGAGGGCGCCGCCGGCCGCACCACCCTGGTCGGGCAGCCGGCCACGGGCTTCTTCCTGCGCGACGGCGAGACCCTCGTGCTGGGCGCCCTGGCCGAGCCGCTCGACGGCACCCGCCAGCGGCTGCTCGACCTCGGCGTCGTGGAGGTGCCCGAGGCCGACTGGGCGCGCTTCGTCGTCACCCACCTGCCCGGGCTGCGGCGCAAGGCGCGGGTGCGGGCGGCATCCGGCGACCTCGACCTGCCCGATGCCGTGCCGCCGCGGCTCAGCCTGCGCGCCACCTTCGAGCCGGGTCACCGGGCGCACCTGGAGTGGGGCTTCCGCTACGGCGCCGCAGGCGGCGGGGTGCTGGTGCCGATGGCGGCCGAGGAGCCCGACCCGATGCGCGACCGGGCGGCCGAGCGGGCCCTGGTCGACGAGCTGCTCGCGGTCGAGGATGTCGCAGCGTTCGACCCGCTGTGGCAGGTCGTGGCCCGGGTGCGTCGGCTGGTTCCCGAGACCCGGCTGCACGGCTTCCGCACCGTGGCGTTCGCCGAGCTGCTGCCGGTGCTCGACGAGCTGCCGTCGGTCGAGGTCACCGTCGTCGGCGAGCCGGCCACCTACAGCGAGGCGCGCGACGCCCCGCTCATCCAGGTGTCGACGTCCGACCCTGCCGAGGGCGCGCCCACCGACTGGTTCGACCTCGGCATCTCGGTCACCGTCGCGGGCGAGGACGTGCCGCTGGCACCGCTCATCGAGGCCATCGCGCGCGGCCACGAGCACCTCATCCTCGACAGCGGCACCTGGTTCTCGCTCGACCGTCCCGAGCTCGAGACGCTGCGCGCGCTGGTCGACGAGGCGCGCTCCCTGCAGGACAAGCCCAGCGACCCGCTGCGCATCTCGGTGGTGCACGCCGGGCTGTGGGAGGAGCTCGCCGCGCTCGGCGTCGTCGAGCAGCAGAGCGACCGGTGGAGCCGCGCCGTGGGGGCGCTGCTCGACCTCGATGCCGCCGAGCCGGCCGAGCTGCCCGCCGGCCTCGACGCCACGCTGCGGCCCTACCAGGTCGACGGCTTCCGCTGGCTGTCGCTGCTGTGGGACTGCGGGCTCGGCGGCGTGCTCGCCGACGACATGGGCCTGGGCAAGACCCTGCAGATGCTGGCGATGGTGCTGCGGGCGCCCGCGCGCGGCGAGCTCGACGACCCGGTGCTCGTGGTGGCACCCACCTCGGTGCTCTCGACCTGGCAGAGCGAGGCGGCCCGGTTCGCCCCGTCGCTGCACACGGTGGTCGTCGACCGCACCCGCAACAAGGCCGGGCGCGGGCTCGAGGAGACCATCGCCGGCGCGCAGGTCGTCATCACCTCGTATGCCGTGGCGCGCATCGACGAGGTGGCGTTCCGGTCGCGGCCCTGGGGCGCGGTCGTGCTCGACGAGGCGCAGTTCGTGAAGAACCACCAGGCCAAGACCTACCAGGCGGTGCGGCGGCTCACCGCCCGGGCGAAGTTCGCCATCACCGGCACCCCGCTCGAGAACTCGCTGATGGACCTCTGGTCGCTGCTGTCGATCGTGGCGCCGGGGCTGCACCCGCGGCCGGCGCTGTTCAAGGAGCTGTGGGCCAAGCCGATCGAGAACGGCGGCGATGCCGAGCGACTGGCGGCGCTGCGCCGACGCATCCGGCCGCTGATGCTGCGGCGCACCAAGGAGGCCGTGGCCACCGAGCTGCCGCCGAAGATGGAGCAGGTGCTCTCGGTCGACCTGCACCCCCGGCACCGGGCGGTCTACGACCGGCACCTGCAGCGCGAGCGGCAGCGGCTGCTCGGCCTGATCGACGACGTCAACGGCAACCGGATCGCCATCCTGCGGGCGCTCACCGTGCTGCGCCAGATGTCGCTCGACCCGTCGCTGGTCGACGAGGCGTATGCCGGGCTCGCGTCGTCGGCCAAGGTCGACGCCCTCGTCGAGCAGCTCGAGGAGCTCGCCCAGGAGGGGCACCGGGCGCTGGTCTTCTCGCAGTTCACCGGGTTCCTCAAGATCGTGCGCGCCCGGCTCGAGGCCGAGGGCATCGCCTACGAGTACCTCGACGGCTCCACCCGCAACCGGCCCGAGCGGATCGCGGCGTTCCGCGGGGGCACCGCGCCGGTGTTCCTCATCTCGCTCAAGGCCGGTGGGTTCGGGCTCACCCTCACCGAGGCCGACTACGTGTTCGTGCTCGACCCGTGGTGGAACCCCGCCGCCGAGGCGCAGGCCATCGACCGAACCCACCGCATCGGCCAGACCCGCCCGGTCAACGTCTACCGGATGGTGTCGCGCGACACCATCGAGGAGAAGGTCGTGGCCCTGCAGGAGCGCAAGCGCGACCTGTTCGCCCGGGTGGTCGACGACGGTGCGGCGCTGTCCTCGGCGATGACGGCCGACGACCTGCGCGAGCTGCTCGACGGCTGAGCCCCGGGCGGCTCAGGGCCGGCTGACGGGCACCACCATCTCGCGCACTGCGGCCTGCAGGTCCACCGTGCCGTTCGCCTCCGCGGCCGCCCGCATCCGCTGGTAGCCGGCACCGGCATCCAGGATGTCGGTGATGGCGGCGAGCTCGTCGGCGCAGCCGAGGAGGCGTGCGGTCGGTGCGAGCTGCTCCACCAGGTCGCGGATGTCGTCGACGACGTGCACCTCGGTGTTGTCGGCGTCGCGGATGATGATGGCGTCCAGACCGTATCGCGCTGCGCGCCACTTGTTCTCCTGCACGTGCCACGGCGGTAGCGGCGGCGGCAGCACGCCCTCGTCGAGCTGGTGCTCGAGGTCGACGACCAGGCAGTGGATGAGCGCGGCCACCGCTACGACGTCCTCGATGCGCGAGAAGCCGTCGCAGGCGCGCACCTCGATGGTGCCCAGCAGCGGCGAGGGCCGGATGTCCCAGCGCAGCTCGCTGGCGTCGGTGATGACCCCGGTGGTGAACACGTCGTGCAGGTAGGTGCGGTACTGCGCCCAGGTCTCGAACTGGAAGGGCAACCCGGCCGTCGGCAGCTGCTGGAAGAGCATGGTGCGGTTGCTCGCGTACCCCGTGTCGGCGCCCGCCGTGTAGGGCGAGGACGCCGACAGCGCGGTGAGGTGCGGGTGGTAGGTGAGCAGCGCGTTGATGAGCGGCCACACCTTCGCCGCCGAGCGGATGCCGACGTGCACGTGCACGCCGAAGATCACCATCTGTCGCCCCCACCACTGAGTGCGGTCGATCAGCGTCGCGTAGCGGTGGCCGTCGCTGATCTCCTGGTCCTCCCAGCGGGCGAAGGGGTGCGACCCGCCGCCGTAGAGCAGCACGTCGAGCTCGCTCGCCGCGGCCTGCACCCGCCCCAGACCGTCAGCGAGGTCGGATGCCGCCTGCTCGGCGTTGGCGCACACGCCCGTGACGATCTCGACCGTGTTGCGCAGCAGCTCCTGGGTGACGGTGAACCGCGACCGGGTGGGCCGGGCGTGGGTGGTGACGTGGGACGCGTTCGCCAGGTGCAGCAGCTCGTCGGCGCGCGAGACCAGGTCGAGGGTGGCGGGGTCCAGCAGGCCGACCTCCCACTCGACCCCCAGCGTGCGCCCGGCGGACGGCGTGAAGGTGACGTCGGAACCGGGTGCGCCTGGCTGGTTCATGACCCCTCGCTCGGCTGGTCGGGCATGCTGGCTCGGACGAGCCCGTGGGTCGGGCCGGCGCGACAGTCTGGTGCTGGTGGTGCTGGGAGCCTAGCCGCGGCGAGCAGCCTCAGCCCGGGTGCACCTCGTCGAGGCGGCCGGTGGCCACGTCGAAGACGAAGCCGCGCACCGAGTCCTTGATGGGGATGTAGGGGCTGTGCGCGATGCGGGCGAGGGACTGGAGCACGTCGTCCGCCACGTCCGAGAACGCCTCGGCGGCCCACGGCGGGCGCAGCCCGGTCTCGGCGCGGATCGACTCCTTGAAGGCGTCGTCGGTGAAGGTGAGCATGCCGCAGTCGGTGTGGTGGATCAGGATGATCTCCTTCGTGCCGAGCAGCCGCTGGCTGATCGCCAGCGAGCGGATCTCGTCCTCGGTCACGACGCCACCGGCGTTGCGGATGACGTGCGCCTCACCCTCGCCCAGCCCGAGCGCGCGGTAGACGTCGAGGCGGGCGTCCATGCAGGCGAGCACGGCGACGTGCCTGGACGGGGGCAGCGGCAGCGGACCGCTGAACTGGGCGGCATACGCCTGGTTGTTGGCGATCAGCTCGTCGGTGACGGTCATGCGGGACTCCTCGGGTGGGGGCGGTCGCTGCGGTGCGCGGGTCGGGCGTTCCCTGGTGGCCCGGCGTGGCCGCCGCGGCCCCGGGGCGCGGGGGCGGTGGTGCGGACCGGTCAGGTAGTTGAACGCGAAACCGATAGATAACCTAGTGAGCCGGTTTGGATAACCTCAAGTGATGGTCTCAGGCAGTGAGACCCGGACGCCGACCCAAGCCCGGGAGCGGTCAGCCCGGTCAGCCCGGGTGGGTCATCGCCTCGGGGTCGACCCAGCGGTCGTAGTCCTTGCCGCTGACCGCGCCGGACGCCAGTGCCGCCTCGCGCAGCGTCGAGCCGTCACGGTGGGCCTGCTTCGCGATGGCCGCGGCCGTGTCGTAGCCGACGTGCGGCGCGAGGGCGGTGACCAGCATCAGGTCGGCGTCGAGGTTGGCGGCGATCCGCCCGCGGTCGGCCTCCAGCCCCACGACGCAGTGCTCGGTGAACGACCGGCAGGCGTCGGACAGCAACCGCACCGACTCGAGCACGGCGTGCGCCATCACCGGAGTGAAGACATTGAGCTGGAAGTTGCCCTGCGTGCCCGCGAACCCCACGGTGGCGTCGTTGCCGAACACCCGGGTCACCACCATGGTCATCGCCTCGGACTGCGTCGGGTTCACCTTGCCCGGCATGATCGACGACCCCGGCTCGTTCTCGGGGATGCGCAGCTCGCCGATGCCGGTGCGCGGCCCGGACGCCAGCCAGCGCACGTCGTTCGCCATCTTCATCAGGGCCCCCGCGAGGGTGCGCAGCGCGGACGAGACCGCGACCAGCGCGTCGTGCGAGGCGAGCTGCACGAACAGGTTCCCGGCCTGGTGGAACGACTCCCCTGTCTCCTCGTGCAGGTGCTGCGCGACGAGCGGGCCGAACTCGGCCGGCGCGTTCAGCCCGGTGCCGACCGCGGTGCCCCCGATGGCCAGCGCCCGGGCCCGGTCACCGGCATACCGCACGTCGTCCTGCGCGTCACGGACCTGCGCCGCCCACGCCCCGATCTCCTGCCCCAACGTCACCGGCGTGGCGTCCTGCAGGTGGGTGCGCCCGACCTTGACGACGTCGCGCAGCTCGTCAGCCTTCGCCTGCAGGGCCGCCACCAGCGCGTCGACGGCCGGGTGCAGCCGCTCGGCCAGCTCGAGCACCACTGCCACGTGCACCGCCGTGGGGAAGGTGTCGTTGCTCGACTGGCTCTTGTTGACGTCGTCGTTGGGGTGCACCGGCGACTTCGACCCGAGCTCGCCTCCGAGGATCTCGATGGCCCGGTTGGCGATGACCTCGTTGGCGTTCATGTTGCTCTGCGTGCCCGACCCGGTCTGGAACACCACGAGCGGGAAGTGGTCGTCGAGATCGCCACGCGCCACCTCGTCGGCGGCACGCACGATCGCGCCGGACAGCTCGACGTCGAGCAGCCCGAGGTCGGCGTTGGCCAGCGCGGCCGACTTCTTGAGCAACCCCAGACCGCGGATGACGGCCCGCCCCCAGACGAAGGTGTCGCGGCCGATGTCGAAGTGCTCGAGGCTGCGCTGGGTCTGCGCTCCCCAGTAGCGGTCCGCGGGCACCTCGAGCGCCCCCATGGTGTCGCGTTCGGTGCGAGTCGTCGCCATGACACCCACGGTATGCCGACGATCGCCGGGCGCGGGCCGGCGGACGGACTACTTCGGGTCGGTCGACCCCTGCGCCGTCGGGGGCGTATCGGTCACGTCGACCCAGGCGTCCGAGCCGGCCGAGTCGGCGGGCGGCGAGTCGACCGGCGCGTCCTGGGGGGTCGACGGGACGTCGTCGGTCGGTGCGGCACCGGCATCCGGCTCATGGCCCCACCGGGTGCCGTCGGACCACGACGGCGTCGAGGTGCTCTCGCGCTGCTGGGCGACCCAGTCGACGCCAACCAACACGCCGGTGCGCAGCTTCTCGACGTAGCGGGTGTACTTGCCGTCGGTCTTCTCCTCGACCTTGGCCCCGGCCTTGTCGAGGGTCTCCTCGACACGATCGCGGTTGTCGTGCGCGTAGTCGCCGGCCTTCACGGCGGCCTCGCGCAGGTAGTGGTCGGCCTGGTCGGCGAACGTCTCGAGCTTCTTGTCGAGCTCGAGCTCGCGGGCCTTGGCCTCGAGGTCGCGCAATGCGGCGCGCAGCTGGTCGGTGGCGGTCATCAGGTCCCCTTCGGACGGGTGGAGCACCACGGTACGACGCTCCACCCCTCCAACTCCCAGTGGCACGCGCCATGTTCCCGCCCACGGCCCGACGCCGCGTGTCACACTGCGAACTGCCGCACTCGCAGCGTCGCGACCCGGCACGTAGGCTCCGCGGCGCCCGGACCAGGAGCCCTGATGCCCGACCCGACCGACCTGCCCGTCGCCGACGGAGCGCCCGCGCCCACGGCCTGGCAGGCGCGACGCGAGTGGCGCATGGGGCTCGAGCTGGCCAGCTCGGCGCTGCGCACCCGCAACCTGAACGCCTGGCCGCGCGGCGACGGCCACCCGGTCATCGTGCTGCCGGGGTTCCTCGCCGGGCCCGAGTCGACGGCGTTCCTGCGCAGCCACCTGCGCCGGCTGGGCTACCGGGCGCACGACTGGCGCCAGGGCCGCAACCTCGGGGCCAGCCCCGAGCTGGCCGACCAGCTCGAGGACCTGCTGCTCGAGCTGCACGACCGCTACGAGCGCAAGGTCAGCCTGGTCGGCTGGAGCGCGGGCGGCATCTACGCCCGCGAGATGGCCCGCGCGCTGCCCGGCCACACCCGCTCGGTGATCACCTTGGGCAGCCCGTTCCGCGGCCACCCCGCGTCCACCCGGGCCTGGACGATGTACCGCATCATGAACCGGCGTAACCTGTCGCGGATGTTCACCCAGGAGGCGCTCGCCCAGCGCGCCGCGCCACTCACCGTGCCCACCACGTGCATCTACTCGCGCACCGACGGCATCGTCGCCTGGGAGTGCTGCGTGTCGGAGCCCGCCCCGCAGACCGAGAACATCGAGGTGCACGCCTCCCACCTCGGCTACGGCCACGAGCTCGAGACGCTGCGCGTCATCGCCGACCGCCTGGCCCAGCCCGAGGGCCGCTGGATGCCGTACGCCCGGTCGGCGGCTCCCGCACCGTCCGCGGCGCCCACCGCTGTGCCCGTCACGCCGGTTGCGACCGCACTGCCGGTCGCGACCGCACTGCCCGTCGACGACCCGGACGCCGGCGGCGAGCACGGCGGCCGGGCGCACGGTCGGGCGGTCTGACGGCCGTGGCCGGATCCCGCTGGGCCTCACCGCTGGACTCGATCTTCCTCATGGGGGAGACCAACGAGACCCTCATGCACGTCGCCTCGATGTTGCACCTCTCCCTGCCGAAGGATGCCGGCCCCGACTTCCTGGCCGACCTGGTCGCCGAACTGCGCACCTCGCCCATCGAGTCCCCGTGGAACCTGCGCTTGCAGACCCGCATGCTGATGCGCCAGCCGGTGCACCGCTGGGTGGTCGACCGCGAGTTCGACATCGACTACCACGTGCGTCATTCAGCACTGCCCAGCCCCCGCGGTGAGCGCGAGCTCGGCGTGCTCGTGTCGCGGCTGCACTCCAACCCGCTCGACTTCCGCCGGCCCCCGTGGGAGCTGCACATCATCGAGGGCCTCTCGGGCAACCGCTTCGCGGCCTACATCAAGATCCACCACTCCCTGGTCGACGGCTACACCGGCATGCGGCTGCTCGAGCGCGGCCTGTCGCAGGACCCCGACGACCGCGGGCACCCGTTCTTCTTCAGCCTCGGCCGGCGCCCGCGCGCCCCGCGCGAGGCCGACCCGGTCGGCGACTTCGCGTCGATCGTGAGCGGCCTGGCGTCGTCGGTCGGCACGACCCCCTCGGTCGCCAAGGCTCTGGTCGAGACCCAGCTGCGGCGCGGCCGCACGGCCACCCGGGCCGTGACGTCGTACCAGGCGCCGCACTCGGTGCTGAACAGCCGGGTGGGCCAGTCGCGGCGGTTCGCCACCCAGAAGTACGACCTCGGCCGGCTGCGCGCCGTCGCCAAGGCCCGCGGCGCCACCCTCAACGACGTGCTCATGGCGATCTGCGCGGGTGGGCTGCGCCGGTTCCTGGCCGACATGCAACAGCTGCCCGAGAGCCCGCTGATCGCGTTCATCCCGGTCAACGTGCGACCCAAGGAGAGCGAGGGCGGCGGCAACGCCGTGGGGGCGACCCTGGTGTCGCTGGCCACCGACATCGAGGACCCGCTGGTGCGGCTGGCGACCATCACGGCCTCGGCCCGGGCGGCGAAGGCCCGGATGCGCGGCATGAGTGCGGATGCCGTGATGGCCTACAGCGCACTGCTGCTCGCGCCGGCCGCGCTGCAGGTGGGTCGGGCGATGAGCGGCCTTCCCCTGCCGGTGCCGACCACGCTCAACGTCTGCATCTCGAACGTGCCCGGCCCCAAGGAGACGCTGTACTGGCGCGGGGCACGGCTCGAGGCGACCTACCCGGTGTCGATCCCCGGCCACTCGATGGCGCTCAACATCACCGCGCACTCCTATGCGGGGGCCCTGGACGTCGGGTTCGTCGGCGACCGCGAGGCGCTGCCCCACCTCCAGCGCCTCGCCGTGTTCACGGGTGAGGCGCTCGACGAGCTCGAGGCGGCGGTGGCCGCACTGGAGTGACGGGGCGGGTCAGCCCTCGCCGCCCCCGCCGGTGCCGATGTTGACCAGCCACGAGATGCCGAACCTGTCATCGAGCATGCCGAACTCGTCGCCCCACATCTGCTTCTCGAGCGGCGTGGTGATGGTCGCGCCGTCGGACAGGCGCTCCCAGTAACCGCGCAGCGCGTCGTCGTCGCCGCTGAGGCTGACCGCGAAGTTCGAGCCGGCGACGACCTCGCCCATGCCCGGCCCGGCGTCGGACACCATGAGCGTGAACCCTTCGGGGGTCTCGAGCTGGGAGTGCATGACCCGGTCGGAGCCCTCGCCCTCCTGGCCGAACTCGGCGAAGGTGCTGATCGCGACCTCGCCGCCGAAGACGTGCTGGTAGAAGGTGATCGCCTCGCGGGCGTTTCCGTTGAAGTTCAGGTACGGGTTGAGCCGTGCTGCCATGGTCGACTCCCTTGGGCCGTTGGTGACGCGCGGGCGCGGTGGTCGCCCGCGTGCGCCGACGTTACGCCGGGCCGCCGACACCGTCACGGGTGCAGGCCGCCCCCTCCGGCGACTCGGCGACGTCGCGAGGCGAACCCTTGTCCACGGCATCCGGGCCGAGGACGATCGAGTGCATGACCACCGTCTACGAGGCCGCCGGCGGGGATGCCGGGCTGCTCGCCCTCGCCCGAGCCTGGCACGAGCGCTGCCTGGCCGACCCGGTCGCCAGCCACCCGTTCGACCACGGCGACCTCCACCCCCAGCACGTCGAGCGGCTCGCCGCCTACTGGGCCGAGGCACTGGGCGGGCCGGCCACCTTCACCGACACGATGAACGACGAGGCCGACGTGCTGCGGATTCACGCAGGCAACGGCGAGCACCGCGAGCTCGACGAGTGTGCCGTCGCGTGCTTCGACGCCGCACTCGCCGACGTCGGCCTCACCGAGCAGCCCCTGCGGGGCGTGCTGCACGACTACTTCGCCTGGTCGACCGACCGGATGGGCCTGCACCCCGACTCGCCCGACACCGTCGCCGACGACGAGCGCCTGCCGCACTGGGACTGGCACGGGCTCGTCACCCGCTGAGCGGCCGGGTCAGAGGTCGACGGTGTCGTTGTCGCCGTCGTCGGGGCGCGAGCCGGTCACCTTGGCCTTGAGCACGCCCACGAGGGTGCCCACCTTGCCCGGGGAGTCCCAGTACTCGGCGCTCTCGCCGTCGACCCGGATGACGGCCACCCGCGGGTCGTCCGGCTCGCACTGGAACCAGGCTTCAGCGAAGTCGTTCCACAGCTCGCGCGCCTTCGCGACATCCTGGGTCACCGACGCGCTGCCGGCCAGCGAGACCCACTTCCCCTCCTGCGTGAACGCCACGTTGACGTCGGGGCGCCGGCGGATCTCCTCGGCCTTCTCCGAGTCCGAGAAGGCGAGGAACCACAGGGTGCCGTCGGGGTCGGCCTGCTGGCACGCCATCGGTCGGGACGCCAGGATGCCGGAGTCGTCGTGGACGGTGGTCAGCATGGCGGTGCGCTGGTCCTTGATCAGGTCGTGCACGTGCTCGGCGCCGTTGTCGTGGTGGGACATCGCTGCTCCTTCGAGGTCGTCGGAGTGCCCGACGTTAGGTCAGGCCGGATGCCGGGTGGGCTTCACGAGCGCGCGAATCCGCAGGTCAACGGGCCATCTGTCGAAGGTTGCACTGAGGTTGAGGTTGCACTGAGGTCGAGGTTGCACCGCGGTCGTGGTTGCACTGCGGTCGAGGTTGCTCAGGGCGCGAGCGAGCTCGGGTCCTCGGGCACGTCGACGGCGTGCTGCTGCAGGGCCGACAGGGGAACCACGCGCAGCACCGCCTCGGAGGTGGCGGCGAGCACGACGGGTGCCGCGACGCCCTCGGCGTGGGCGCGCGCCCAGTTCGCGGCCGTGACGCACCAGCGGTCACCGGGCACCAGGCCGGGGAAGCGGTAGGCCGGCACCGGGGTCGAGAGGTCGTTGCCGATGGCGCGCTGGTGCTCGAGGAAGTCGGCGGTGACGACGGCGCAGATGGTGTGGCTGCCGCGGTCCTCCGGCCCGGTGCTGCAGCACCCGTCGCGGTAGAAGCCGGTCATCGGGTCGGTGCCGCACTCCTGCAGCTCGCCGCCGAGGACGTTGCGTTCGGTCACCCGCCCAGCATGGCCGAACCGACCCCTTCACAGCCACCGGTCGCCCGACCTCGGTCCGGCCGCGGTGACCACCTTCGTCGCCCCGAGATCGTGTGGACGCCTCGTACCGCGCTGACCTGCGCGGGGTCACACTGTCGGGGTGGACTGGTACCTGGATCGTCGCGAGCTGGTCGGTGACCTGCGCCGTGAGGTGACCCAGTACCTCGAACGCCACGCGGTGCCCGGCAGCGACGACGAGATCGCCGACGCCGAGCTCATCGTCTCCGAGGCCGTCGGCAACGCGGTGCGGCACACCGCCGGGCCGGTGTGGGTCTCACTGGGCTGGTCCACCCAGCTGCCCGTGCTGGAGGTATACGACATCGGCCCCGGCTTCGACGCCGACCAGCTGCGCGCCGCGCCCGTCGCACCGGAGTCCGACGCGCTCGGGGACACCGACCCCGAGCTGCTGGCCGACTCCGGCCGGGGGCTGCAGATCATCACCGCGCTCGCACCCGCGGTGAGCGCCTCGGCGCGAGCCAACGCGGGCATGGTGGTGTCGGTGGTCCTGCCGGTGCCGCGGCGCACGACGCCCACGTTCGACCCGCCGCAGCGGCGCGCCAACGTGCTGCCCGCCCTGACCGAGGCCCGGTCGGAGGGTGGGTTCGGCAAGGAGTCGTTCCTGCGCGCCCTGGTCGTACAGCTCTCGCAGACCGTCGAGGCCAACCACGGGCCCGACGCGGCGGAGGCGGCGATCGCGCAGGTGGGCACCGACATCGGCGGGCAGATGGAGAAGGAGTTCCGCCTCGCGGAGGCGGTGGTGGGCCGGATGACGCCCGAGCAGCTGGGCCGCTGCTTCGTGCGCCTCAAGCACGCCATCGACGGCGGTTTCACCGTGGTGGAGGCCAACGCCGAGCGCATCGTCATGGAGAACACCCGCTGCCCCTTCGGCGACTCGGTGCTGCGCGCCCCGGCCCTGTGCCGGATGACGTCGAGCGTCTTCGGCGGCATCGCCGCCCGCAACGCCCCCGACGACGTCGCTGTGCTCCTCGAGGAGCGCATCGCCGTGGGCGACCCCGGATGCCGTGTGGTCGTCTCCCTGGTGCCGCCGGCGCCCGCGGCGGCGCCGTTCGCCCACCGCTACCGGATGCCGTCCACCGGCACCGAGAGGGCCTAGGCCCGGCGGCGCAGGCCCAGGGCCGCCATGTCGTCGTCGTAGGTGTCGTCGCGCACGGAGTCGACGACGAGCTGCACGCCATCGGCCAGCGACGCGTGCGCCAGCTGGGGCACCGCGTCGGCCAGCCGGTCCAGCCCGGTGCCGATGTCCTCGTCGCGCCGCTCGACCAGCCCGTCGGTGTAGGCCAGCAGGGTGTCGCCCACGTCGAACACCACCGTGGCCCGCTCCCGGCCGTGCGCCACCACCCCCAGCGGCGGACCGTCGGCGAAGGGCAGCCACTGGACGGACCCGTCGCCGCGCAGCACCATCGGGGGCGGGTGCCCGGCGTTGCCCACGAGCAGGTGGCCCGCCGACGCATCGGCCAGCACGTAGACGAGGGTCACCAGCTGGTCGCTGCCGTAGGTGAGGACCATCGTGTCCAGCTTGCCGAGCACCACGGCCGGGTCGGGGTCGATCGAGGCGAACGCGCGGGTGGCCGCGCGCATCTCGGCCATCGCCGCTGCCGCGGAGACGCCCCGGCCCATCACGTCACCCATGAACGCGACGTGGCGCCCGTGGCCGAGGGTGAAGGCGTCGTAGAAGTCGCCGCCGATCTCGGCCCGGCCCGAGGGCCGGTAGTCGCACGACACCTCCCAGCAGTCGTCGCCGGTCAGGGCCTGCGGCAGCACGGCGCGCTGCAGCTGCTCGGCCGCCGCCCGGGTCTGGCTGTAGAGCTCGGCGTTGTCGATGGCCGTCGCGGCTCGCCGGGCGAGGTGCTCGGCGAAGCGGACGTCGTCCCAGTCGTAGAGCCGGTCCTCGTCGGTGGAGACCCAGGTGAGCACACCGATGACCCGGCCGCGGACGAACAGGGGCACGAGCAGGGCGCTGCGCAGCTGGAGCTCGCGGGCGATGCGCAGGTGCTCGGGGTCGCGGGAACCGGCGACGAGCATCTCGTCGGTGATCTCGTGCAACAGCTCGGGCCGCCCGGACAGCGCCACCGCCCGAGCCCCGGTCGGGCTGTCGGGGTCGGGGGGCCAGCGCTCCTGCAGGGCGACAGCGAGCTCGACCTTCTTCGGGTCGATGTGGGCGACCGCGAGGCGGTGCACCCGTCCGTCGCGCACGATGTCGATGGCGCACCAGTCGGCGAAGGTGGGCACCGCCAGCCGGGCGACCCGGCGCGTGGTCACCTCGAGGTCGAGACTGCTGGCCAGCTCGATCGACGCCTCGGCCAGGAACTCCAGGCGGGCGGTCTGCCGGCGGGCGACGTCGGAGGCCTCGATGCGCTCGAAGGCCTGCGCGCAGGTGTCAGCCATGATGTCGAGGAAGTCGAGCTCGGTGGGGTCCGGCTGCAGCGCGCCCGGCCGGGACAGGTGGATGGCCCCGATCGTGCGGCCGGCGACCCGCAGCGGCAGGGTCACGACCGTGCGCTCACCGCGGTCGACACCGGGGAGGTCCGGGTACGCCCGGCTGATCGCGGCGGCCCCCACCAGCAGCAGCCGCCGGCCGGACCGGATGACGTCGTTCGTCGCCATGGTCTTCGACAGCGGCGCCACCTCCCACTGCCGTGCCTCGGGCAGCGGGAGCCCGCGCAGCCCGACGATCCGCACGTCGTCGCCGTCGCGCAGGGCGAGCGCGGCGATCGTCGCGCCCACGGCATCGGCCATGTGGTAGGTCACGATCTTGATCACCGCGTCGACCGAGTCGGCCGTGACGAGCTCGCTGGTCACCCGCGCAAGGCGCGTCAGGCTCTCTGCGACCCGATCGGCGATGCGGGTCGGGTCGCCAGAGGGTTCCGGTGCGGCCGCCACGCGCTGATCGTTGCAGGTCAGTGCCGTTTTGTCTCCGGCTTCGATGGAGGGTGCGCCCACGACGCCGTGGACGGTGGTGCGAACCTGGCGGCCGGGCCGGCCGAACAAGGGTTTGTCTAAGGTATGTGCAAGGATGGGCCACGTTGTCTAGGCTCAGTGCACCACAGCAGGCGTGCAGGTGGGTCTGGTTGAATCGATGCCCGAGGGGCGAGGGACGAGGCGGTTGAGTCGATGAGTGCCGAGGTGACCACCATGGACCTCGACGCCCGGCGCGGTGCCCGGTCCGTCGAGACCACGCTGTGCGCGGTCGACGCCCTGCTCGAGACGACCTTCGTCGAGCTCTCCGAGGCGTTGCGGCAGGCCGCCGAGGGCACCGGCGACGGCGGCACCGCCGACCCGTGGCGCGACCTGCCCGGCCACGACCCCGGCCCGCTCGGCGTCGACCTGGTCGGCGAGCTCGCCCAGCGCGCCCGCAACCATGGCAAGCGCCTGCGGCCGGTGCTGGCCCACTGGGGCTGCGCCGTCGCCGGCGGTCGCAGCGACACCCACCCCCAGCTCGTGCGGGTCGCCGCGGCCCTCGAGCTGTTGCACCTGTTCGCCCTGATCCAGGACGACGTCATGGACCGCTCGGCGTCGCGCCGCGGCCTGCCGACCCTGCACGTCGTCGCCGCCGAGCTGCACCACGAGCACGCCGGTCTGGGTGACCCCGCCCTGTTCGGCGACAGCGTCGCCACCCTGGTCTCCGACCTGGCCCTGAGCGAGGCCACCATGCTGGTCGCCGGCACCGCCCCCGAGGTGCGCGCCGCCTGGCGGCTGATGGCCGTCGAGCTGGTCGAGGGTCAGCTGCTCGACGTCACCCACACCGCCGGCCGCCGTCGCGACCTGCCGACCTCCCGGCGCATCGCCCGGTTCAAGAGCGGCCGCTACACCATCACCCGGCCGCTCCAGCTCGGCGCGCTCGTCGGTGGGGCCGACCCCGAGCTGGTGCGCCGCCTGGTCACCTGGGGCGACCTCGTGGGCGACGCCTTCGCGGTCCGCGACGACGTGCTCGGGGTCTGGGGTGACCCCGCCCGCACCGGCAAGCCCGCGGGCGACGACCTGCGCTCCGGCAAGCCCACCGCGCTGCTCACCTGGGCCGGCCAGCTGCTTCCCGACTCCGCGCGCCCGCTACTGGCCGCCTGCGACTCCGGCACCCTCGACGACGCCGGCGTCGACGCCCTCCAGCAGGCGATGGCCGACGCCGGGGTGCGCGAGCGGGCCGAGGATGCCGTGGCCGAGCTGGTGGGGCGCGCGCATCGGGCGCTCGACGCCCTCGACGTCGACCCCGAAGCGGATGCCGCGCTGCGCGACCTCGCCGATGCTGTCGCCTGGCGGTCCGCGTGAGGGTCGTCGTCATCGGGGCCGGGCTCTCCGGCCTGGCCGCCGCCTGCCACCTCACCGCCGACGGGCACGACGTCACGGTGCTCGAGCGCGAGGCCATCGTCGGCGGCCGCGCCGGCGAGCTGCGCCTGGGCGACTTCCGCATCGACACCGGCCCGGTCGTCATGACGATGCCCGAGCTGCTGCACGCCCCCATCGCCGCGATCGGCGGCGACCCCGAGGCGCTGGTGCCGATGCGGCGCCTCGACCCGGCCTACCGGGCGGTCTACCCCGACGGCAGCGAGCTGCACATCCGGGCCGACATGGGCGACCTGCGCGAGGAGATACGCAGCAAGGTCGGCGAGGCCGACGCCGCCGGGTTCGACCGGTTCCTGGTCTGGCTCGAGCAGCTCTACGACACCGAGTTCGCGACCTTCGTCGACCACAACTACTCCTCGCCGCTCGACCTCGTGCGCTCGCCCGGCTCGGCGGCCAAGCTGCTGCAGCTCGGCGGGCTGGGCGGGCTCGGCGCCGCGGTCGACCGGTTCTTCACCGACGACCGGCTCACCCGCATCTTCAGCTTCCAGGCGCTCTACGCCGGCATCGCACCGGCCAAGGCCCGCGCCGTGCTGGCCGTCATCACCTACATGGACACCGTGCGCGGGGTCTTCTACCCCGACGGCGGCATGCACGCGGTGCCGCGGGGGATGGCGCAGGCGCTCACCGACGCCGGCGTGCCGATCCACCTGGGCGTCGAGGTGAGCGAGGTGCTGCGGCGCTCCGACGGTGCCGTGGTCGGCGTCGCCACCAGCGACGGCGAGCGCGTCGCGGCCGACGCCGTGGTGTGCACCCTCGACCTCCCGGTCGCCTACGACCGGCTGCTGCCCGGGGTCAGCGCCCCGCGGGCCGTGCGCAGGGGGAACTTCTCCCCGTCGGCCGTCGTGTGGCACGTCGGGGCCTCGGGCCCGCCCCCGCCGCACCTGCGCCACCACAACATCCACTTCGGAGACGACTGGGACGGCGCCTTCGAGGCGATCATCGACCGCGGCGTGCTGATGCCCGACCCGTCGCGCCTGGTCACGGTGCCCTCGGTCACCGACCCCACGGCCGCCCCTGCCGGTTCGACCACGATGTACGTGCTCGAGCCCGTGCCGCACACCGGTGCCGGGCTCGACTGGTCGCGCGAGGCCGGCCCGATGCGCGAGCGGCTGCACCGGTTCCTCGAGGCGGGCGGCTACCCCACCGACGTCCGCGAGGAGCTGCTGGTCACCCCCGACGACTGGCGCGCCCAGGGCATGCACCTCGGCACCCCGTTCGCCCTGGCGCACACGTTCCTGCAGTCCGGCCCCTTCCGGCCGTCCAACGTCGACCGCCGGGTGCCCGGCCTGGTCTTCGCCGGCTCGGGCACCCAGCCCGGCGTCGGCATCCCCATGGTGCTGGTCAGCGGCAAGCTGGCGGCGCAGCGGGTGCAGGAGTACAGCGGGGCCGCCCGGCCGGTACCGCGTACGGTGGTCCGGTGAACCAACCCACCCCGGCCACCTCGCCCGAGGTGCTGGCCGCCGGTTATGCCCGCTGCGCCCAGGTCACCCGCGAGTTCGGCACCACCTACTACTGGGGTGCCCGGCTGCTGCCCGCCGCGAGCCGCCGGCACGTCCACGCGGTCTACACGCTGGCCCGGCTCGCCGACGACATCGTCGACGACGCCGGCCCGAACCCGGGCCCCGAGACCGCACGTGCGCTCGACGACTTCGAGCGCTCGTTCTGGGTGGCCCTGGCCACGGGCACGTCGGCCGACCCGGTGATGGCCGCCATCGCCACCTCGGTGCGCGAGTGCGGCATCGAGGACGAGTGCTTCACCCGGTTCTTCGGCGCGATGCGCAGCGACCTCACCCGCCGCACCTACGAGACGTGGGGCGACCTGCTCGGCTACATGGACGGCAGCGCGGCCGTCATCGGCGAGATGATGCTGCCGGTGCTGCGGCCCGGCACGGATGCCGTCGCGCCGGCCCGCGCGCTCGGGCTCGCCTTCCAGCTCACCAACTTCCTGCGCGACGTCGGCGAGGACCTCGACCGCGGGCGGGTCTACCTACCCCAGGAGGACCTGCGCCGGTTCGGGGCCGACCCGCACGCCCGGGTCGTGACGCCCGAGTGGCGGGCACTGATGGCCTTCGAGATCGAGCGCAACCGGCGGCTCTACCGCGAGGCCGACGACGGCATCCCGGCCCTGCCCGGCGCCTCACGGCGGTGCGTGTCCACGGCGCGAGTTCTCTACGCGCGCATCCTCGAGCGCATCGAGGCTGCCGACTACGACGTGTTCGCCTCTCGGGCAAGGGTTTCGACGCCGAGCAAGGCAGCGCTTGCCGCACGCATGGTGCTCTCGCGCGAGCCGATGCGGCTGGTGCATGCCGACCGCGCGGCGCGCGACCCGCACGACGGCGCCTGGGTGTCCGACGACCCCGTCGTGCTGCTCGACGACGCCGGGTCGCCGGTGGGCCAGGCCCCCAAGTCGGTCGTGCACCACGACGACACCCCGCTGCACCTCGCGTTCTCCTGCTACGT